>JBLFXJ010000092.1:0-23421 GCA_047609825.1 Myxococcota bacterium | reverse complement strand
CGGTTGGAGCGACAACACCCAGCAACACGTCCCGCAGGCGGGAGGGCGCGGCCGCGGCGCGCTCCAGAGCCCCGCGGTACCGCTGGAAGGTGGTGGCATCGAACCGCAGGGACACGGCGATTTCGTTGGGTAATGCGTCAGGATCGGCAGACGTGGACACCTCGGCCACCCGTCCCTCCGCGCCCAGGACCCAGCCCCAGGGGCCGTCCACCGTCGAGGCGGTGCCCAGCGTCACCGGGTCGCCCGAGCCGATGCCGTCGTGCAGCACCACGCCGCGCGGCGCGAGCAGCCGGATCACCCACCGACGACCGGCGGGGGTCACCCGGTCCACCCGCAGCGGGGCCCAGCTGAGCCCGACCGCGACGCGATCTCGCAAGGCAAGCTGCACCTGTCGCGCGTGCTCGGATCGGGACGCGCGCTCCTCGTCGCGGAGGGCGGTGTCCAGCGTGTCCAGCCATGAACCAGCTTGCACAGGGCCTCCACGAGCGACACTCGCCAACCAGCGCGCGTCGGTGTACCCTGTGTGGGACTCCATTGTGGAGACTTCCCTGCGGCGACCCCTTGCGATCTTCGTGTTGCTCATTGGCTGTGAGGCCCCCGAACGAGGGGTGCCCACGTCCCAGCCCACAGGCTCGCCTTCCGTCCGCGTGGCACTCGGCGAATTCGAGGCCGCGCCCGCCGGCACCCTGGTAGACGGCCAGCTGTGGATCGCCAACTCCGGAACGGCCCCCCTCGACGTGGCCGCTGTGTACATCGACGGCGATACCGCGTTCGCCGTGGCCGACTCGTTCTGGCCGTTCACCCTCGCCCCCGGCGCCGAGCACCGGCTGGATCTCACGTTCCGGCCCACCGGCGCTGGCGATCCCGCGTTCAGCGGCGCGGTCACAGTCGAGACCAACGATCCCCGCCAGCCCAGCGTCGCCGTCCCGCTCGGGGGCGCCCGCCTCGACCCCGACCTCCAGTTCAGCGAGCTGTCGCTGGTGCTCGGCCCCACCGACATGCCGTGCGCCACCTCAGGGGTGCTCGAGCTGAGCAACGGCGGAGAGGCGGAGCTGTCCATCGACTCGCTCGAGTTGAGCGGCGACTCCGCGATCCACTTACCGGGACTGCCCGAGGGGTCGTTCAAGCTCGCCCCCGGCGAGGTACTGTCGCTCGATGTGTTGGTCGACTCGGTCGACGTCGAATCGATGCAGGCGCGGGTCACGGCCACCCCGCGAGGCGATGCGCCGGCCCGCTACGCCGACATCGAGGTCGTCGGCACCCGTGCCGGCTGGGAGCACGACACCTTCGAGCAGCACAGCAGCCGCCACGCAATGCTCGTGGTGGTCGACCGCTCACCCGACACGCTCGACATGGAGAAGGCGCTCCAGTCCGGCCTGCCCGCGATGATCGACGCCCTCACCCTCACGGCCGAAGACTGGAGCCTGGGCATCGTCACGGCCGATTCCGGCTGCGTGAACGGCGAGGTGTTCACCCGCGACAGCCCGAACCTTGAGCAGCTCGCCCTGGAGGCCGCGCGCGGGCCCGGGGGCCAGCTCACCGAATCGTTGTTCGAGCTGATCGACCGCGCCACCGCCAACTCCGACCGCGGCGAGTGCAACGAAGGCCTGCTCGAGCCCGGCGCGCCCCTCCACGTGCTCGTGGTGTCCGACGTGGACGACGGCAGCGGGGTGGAGGTCAGCGACGCGCTCGACAGCGTGTACCGCCGGCTGCGGGGCCCCGGCCTGCTCACCGTGTCCGCCGCCGTCGACACCACCGGCAGCTGCGCCGCTCGAGGCGAGCGCTATGTCGAGGCGCAAGAGGCCACGGGCGGCACGACCATCGACGTGTGCGAAGAGGCCTGGGCCTCCGAGCTGTACCAGCTGCCCAGCTGGGCCGCGCCGCATCCGCTCAGCGCATTCCCGCTCACCACCGAGCCGCGCCTCGACACCGTGTCGGTGACGATCAACGGCGTCGCCGCCTCCGGGTGGTCATGGAACCAGGATGCCGGCGAGCTCCGGTTCACCAGCCCGCCGCCGCCGAACTCCATCATCGAAGTGAGCTACGCGCACCGCGACATCTGCGAGTAGCGGTGAGGGAGCTCCCGCCCGACGGCCTGGACGTGGAGGATCGGCGGCGCTGGCGCAGCCGGAAGCGGCGCAAGGTCCGGCGCCAAGGTCGTCGACGGCGCTGGCTCGAGTCGATCCGGGCGATCGAGCCCGAGACGGCGGAGTCCATCGAGGCCCTGCGCCGGCACAACCCGCACGAATTCCGCAAGGCGCTGGTCACGGTGGCGAAGCGGCTCGACCTGTTCGACGAGGTGAACCGATTCGTCACCCGCGATCTGGAGCCACTTGCGGTGCGGCGCGCGAAGTGGGAGGCCGGCGAGGACGGGTGACCGCAGTGTCGATGGCCGGTCGCCGGTTGAACCGGTACTGTTGGCGCAGGAGGTCGGATGCGCACGTGGGCACTGTGGGTCGTGGTGCTCGGAATCGGCTGCAGGGGTGCCGACGAGTGTGGCGGTCAGGGCACCGCCTGGCTCGAAGTGGGCCCGTCGGACGGCGAGGAGTTCACCGCGTACTCGGACGGTGAGGCCATGGTGTCCAGCGAGAACGCGGACGGAGAGGCCGGCGTGAAGTTGGCGATGCGCACGGCAGGTGCTGACACCCGCGATGCCGTCACGGTCACCGTCGAGCTGGAGGTCGACGGATACCTCCGTCAGCTGGTGGGCGACACCGCGTTGGCTTGCGACAACAGCGGCAACGGGCGGGTCTCGGTGTTCGCCGGCCTGCCACAGACCGTCCAGGCCGATCCAGACGCGTTCGAGGGCGCCGAGGTGTACCTGCATGCGGTGCTCATCGACGGTCGGGACCGTGCGGTCGAGGCGGACCCGCTGTTGCTCAAGCTCGTCACTCGATGAACCTGCCGTAGAACCGGCACTCTTCTTCGGCGTGGTAGCCGTTGTACCGGTGCGTCGCCCACGTCACCCGCAGCTGGGCAGACGCGCGCCAAGCCTCCACCGAATCCACGTTTGCCTCGAAATACCTGGCGATCTCGTCCATCGCGGCGCCCTGGGACAGGTCGTCGGTGACCGCGCGTGTGCCGTCGGCGGCCACCAGCCCGAGCCGGACCGCCTCATCGAAGAACCCGAGGGACAGATTCTCCCCCACCTCCGGTGATCGGGCGAACCGGGTGGGCGTGAGCACCACCTCGGGCGCCACGAGGTACCGGGAGGGCCAGCCCAGGTCGGCCTCCTGCGCCTTGGCGAACCGCTCTGCGCCCCCCTTGACGGTGCTGTTGTCGTGCTCGCTCACCGCCCAGAAGGTGGGCGCCTCGATGCCATCGGATGGATAGTCGGCCGCCGGGCTGTTGTGGATGGACACCACCCGCACATCCCAGCCTTGGTCGAGCGCGATCGAGCTGAACCACGCCGCTGTGCTCCCGCCATCGGAGAACCCCGCGAGCACGATCGGGGTGTCATCGGCCAGAGCGGTGGTCGCGACCAGGTGATCGCGCAACGCGAGCAGCCGGGCGAGCTCTGTGTTCAACGCGGGGTCGGTGGACGACTTGTCCCACTCGGCGGACTCGCGGTCGGAGCTGTTGGTGGCGACGGCCGCGTAGCCCTGCGGGGTGAGCAGGTTCATCAAGTACCGCACCTCGACGCCGTCGATCTGCTCGTAGGTGCCCTTGCTACCGTGGAAGAACCACACGAGCGCCCGCGGCTCCTCGGGCACGGTCCACCACGCGGCGAAGTCCTGGAACGACTCGGTGGTGCCCTCGACGAGCGACACGACAGGCGCATCGAGCGGAGGTGCGACGCAGGGATCGCCGGGATCGGTCGAGACCGGAGTCGTGGCCGCCCCGCCCGCCGCAGGCTCCCTGGCCGGCCCCGCACATCCTACCAACAACCAGCCGACCAGCATCCAACATCGCATGGGAGTACATAACCACGGTGCCACCCCCGCGGTGCCACGGGTCCAACCAGTGGGAGGGCGCATGAACACACAGACCTGGATCCTGTTCGCGATGCTGGGGTGCGGAAGCACCGGCAAGGAGGACTCCGGACCGCCGACCGAGCAGGCGACCTACACGGGTGGCGGGTCTGGCACGTCCACGGGATCGGGGACCGGGACCGGGACGGCAACCAGCACAGGGACCGGGACTGAAACCGGCACTGGGACTGGAACCGGCACTGGGACCGGAGCGGGCACCGGGACGGGGTCCGGCACAGCGACCGGGTCTGGCACAGCGACCGGGTCTGGCACAGGCACTGGAACGGGAGGGACGCCCGGCTGGCCCTCTCTGCCCGCCCTCGAAGCGTCCATCCAGGCGTCGCTAGACGCGGCCGATGTGCCGGGCGCGCAGACCGCGATCGTCAAGGACGGCGCTGTGGTGTGGGCCGCTGAGTTCGGCGTGCTCGACACCGAGGCCGGCGACCCGGTGCTACCCGAGAGCCCGTTCATGCTCGCGTCGGTGTCGAAGACCGTCACCGCGGTGGCGCTCCTCCAGGTCCACGAGACGGGCGCGTTCGAACTCGACGACCCCATCGCCCCGTTCCTCCCGTTCGAGGTCACGCATCCCGCCTCTGCTACCCCGATCACCTTCCGGCACCTGCTGACCCACACCTCCGGGATCCGCGACGACTGGGACGTGCTCGACGCGGGCTACGCTCCCGGCGACCCGACCGAGCCCCTGGGGGAGTTCCTCGAACGCGTGCTCGACCCCGACGGCGTGGACTACGACGCGCGACGGAGCTTCACGCCGTGGGGCCCTGGCGAGGGGTACGTGTACAGCAACGTCGGCGCATCACTCGCAGGCTTCCTGGTGGAGGCGGTGACCGGCACCGACTTCGCGGGCTGGTGTGAGGCCGAGGTGTTCAGGCCGCTCGGGATGGAGCACACCTCGTGGACCCTCGCCGGGCTCGACGAGGCCACCGTGGCCCATCCGCACCTGTGCTACGGCGTGTGCCGACCCCTCGACCACTACGGCTACCCCGACTACCCCGACGGCCTGCTACGGAGCAGCGCCAGCGACATGGGCCGGTTCCTCGCCGCGATCACAAACGGCGGTGAGCTCGATGGGCAGCGGTTGCTGGAGCCCGACACCGTGGCCGAGATGCTCACGGTGCAGGTGCCGGCGGAGGGCCAGGGTCTGATCTGGTTCCAGCAGAGCCTGGGCCCCGAGCTGATGATGGGGCACAACGGCGGCGACATGGGCGTGAGCACCGAGATGTTCTTCCGACCCGACGATGGCACAGGGTTCCTGCTGTGGATGAACGGCGAGCCCCACGGCTGGAGCCACGTGGAGGACATCGAGCGCGCCCTGCTGGAGACCGCCGACACACTCTGACCCTGGGCCAGTCCCTCAGCCGCAGCAGTCGCAGACGCCGCAGCACGCGGCGCCGGCGCAGCACTCGGAGCAGCCGCAGCCCTCGCCGACACACCCGCAGCTGCCGCAGCAGTCACCACACTCCACGCAGCCGACGCACACCTCGCACGGGGTGCAGCTCATGGGCTTCACCTGGCTCTGGGCCGATCCCCGCTCGCGCCGGGGTTCGGGAGGATCGTCGAGGGACTCTGGCGTGTGCTGGCCCGAACGCGCGCCGCCCAGCCGCCCCGCGAGCCACGCCCACAGGGTGAACGCCAGGCGCACGGGCCATGCACGCGCCCGCCACACCGCCAGCTCGGCCTGGGCCTCGGCGGTGGCGTGGGCCATCGCGGTGCCCTCGGCGAGCCGTGCCCGGCGCCCCACCTGAGCCAGGGCAGCCTCCAACAGCTCGGCGTTGCGCTCCAGCCCCAGGGCTCGCACCGCCGAGCGCGCGCCTTCGACCGCCGTGTGCAGCCGCACCGCGATCGCCGCCACCCGCTCCGGTGATGGCACGCCCAGCACCAACCCCGGGTTGAACCGCCCAGCCCGCGCATCGCCCCGCAGGTCCTCCAGAGCATCCACCCAATAGATGGCGGCCCCGAGGGCCTGACCCAACGCTCGGAGCACCTCCGGATCGCCCCGGCCGACCACCGTCGGCACCTGGGCGAGCAAGCCGCCGAGCGCGCCAGCGGTGGGCGCGACCACAGCGTCGAGGCCCCCGTGCAGCTCGGCCGCCACCTGCCGGTCCGATAAGCCCTCCAGCGGTGCGGGGTCGAGCCCCACGGCCCGCAGCTCGGCCAATGCGCGATCGCGGTGAAGCAGCGCCCGGGCCCAGCCCGCGGGTGCGCCCACGTCGGCCGCCTGGTCTGCGAGCCACTCGTCGGCGAGCACCACCTGCACCGCGCTGGCCACGCGCATGGCCAGCGTGTCTGGCTCCAGCGTCGCCTTGAACACGAGCGGGTTCGCCGGACACCGGCACGAGCCCACGTCGCCCCGTGTCTCGGCCAGGCCCTCGATCACGGCCGCCAACGCCACCACATCGTACGACAGCAGCGCGCGCGATGCCGTGCCGTGGTGGGTGCCGAGGGCCTTGCAGGTGCCGCAGTACAGCTCGCGATAGCGCTGCCGGGGCTCGGGCGTGAGGGCGCAGGGGCGGACGCGGAGGGTGCCGAACATGCCCGACTGTACGCCACGGCCCCCAGATTCATGCAGCGCGCGCGAAGCCCCACCCGAGCACGCCATCGCCCACCCCGAGCCGCCGGCCCACCCCAGTGAGGTCGCGCCGGCCCACCTCCAGACCCCGCCCGCCGGGCACCCGCAGCAGACGCACCGACGGACGCGCCGTGGGCACCTCGACCACCGGCTCGAGGCGGTGCACATGCACAGGCGCTCCCTGGGCCGCAGGCATGCGCGCCGCCGGACCCCCTGGTGTGAGCGTCCACTCACAGCGCAGCAGCGCACGCACGGCCCACGCCCGATAGGCCGGCTGCTCCACCAGGGAGGCGATCCCACCGGCCCCGGCCCGCTCCAGCGCGGCGAGCACGGGCCAGGCCTCATGGGGCAGATCGAGCACGAGCAGCGCACGCACCGCACAGCGAGCGAGTGCCAGATCCTGCGGCCATGTGGCGCCGCAACTCACCTGGAGCGCCGCCCCGCGACACGCGCTCACCAGGGTCCGCGCCGAGGACGCCCGGGGGTGCTCGAGCAGCAGCTCCGCCACCGCGTAGAGCGCCGCCGGATCCTGCCAGGCCGCGGGGTGTAGATCCCCGCCACGCCGCTCCCAGTGCGTGAACAGCGCCGACCGGTGGACCGGTGGGGCGGCGGCCAGGCGGTCGCGCAGCGAGGGGATGGACATGAGGCCTCCGGGGGGATGGCCGAACCTAGATCCATCGCGTTCGCGTGGCGGTGTCCGTGTGTGACGTCCGGCGACGGCGACCGTCCCCTGTAAGCGCACGTGAACACCACCGTTGGTCCGGCACACAGTCCTCAGCGCGAGGTGCGAATGTTCGACAACATCGGCTCGAGGGTCGACCCGGAGCGCAGACGGCGCGACGCCACCTCCCTCGGGATGACGATCACCCTGGCCGCCCTGGTGGGCTTCGTCGGCGGCATCACCGCCCTGAACCGGGTGCAGGCCCCCGCCCCGGCACCGGAGGTCGAGATGGTGATGGTGGACCTGGCGGAGCAGATCGCACCCCCAGGCCCCGAAGATCTCCCCCCCGCTCCCGCGGCCCCGGCCGCGGCGCGCGGCACCTCTGAGCCTGTCGACCCCGCCCCGCCCCAGCCAGACCAGCCGGTCGATGTGCCGCCGCCGCTCCAACCCATCGTCGACACGGTCCGATCCGCCGTCGGCACGCCGGACGGAGACCCCCTCGGCACCGGCGACATCGGTGACCGCGGCACCGGCGCCACCGGAACGGGTGGAGGCGGGGGCGGGGGCGGCGACTGCGTGGAGGACTGCGACGCCTACAGCACCACCCAGCACGTGGCCGAGAGCCGATTCCTCGTCCAGCCCCGCTATCCCAGCGCCGCCCAGGCGATGAACCTGGGCGAGCAGGTGTGTGTCGCGTCGGTGTCGCTCTCGGTGAAAGGCACGCCCGAATCCGTCCGGGTGTCCGGGTGCCCAGAGGTCTTCCACCCCGCGGTGCGGGAAGCAATGCTACGTTCGCGCTGGTACCCGGTGAAGGCTGGCCGGGAACGCATCCGTGCGACCACGACGGTGGCCGTGCGCTTCGTGCTACGGTGAGCGGCCGTTCGGGGAGGACACGTTGTTCGACAACGTAGGGCGTGATCTCGACGAGGAAGCGAACAAGCGACGCGCCGCATCGTTCGGGATCACAGTATTGAGCTTTGCTGCAGGGATCGGTGGATTCCTGGGCATCAGCGCGCTGTTCGTGGCCGAGTTCGTCCCGGAGTTGATCCAGGACGACGACATGGTCGAGGTCGTCTTGGAGGACGACCTGGATCTCGAGGCCCCTCCGCCTCCACCTCCGCCTCCACCTCCTCCCCCCGCGGCCTCGGCCGACGAGGAGGAGGAAGACGACGAGGAGGAGGAGGACACTCCTGACGAGATGGAAGAAGACGTCAAGGAGCTCGACGAGAAGGTCGAGGAGGAGATCAAGAGCAACAAGGCGGTCGGCGGCGTCGAAGGCGGCGTCGAGGGCGGCGTCGAAGGCGGCGTGGTCGGGGGCGTGATCGGCGGTGTCGTCGGTGGTGTGCTCGGCGGGCAGCTGGGTGGCGTGCGCGTGTTCCACCACTCCGAGCTCGAGGTCAAGAAGCGCACCCAGCCGCAGTACCCATCGTCCGCCAAGGGCATGAACCTAGGCGATCAGGTGTGCAAAGCGCGGGTCTTCCTGGACGAGAGCGGCACGCCCTACGACGTGATCGTCGAGGACTGCCCCAAGGTGTTCCACGCCGAGACCCGGGAGGCGATCCTCAAGTGGCGGTGGTACCCGCCAAAGTCAGGCCGGGACAAGGTCAAAGCCCAGACACTCATCGCCGTCCGGTACAAGCTCAGGGGCTGACTCGCCTCGTGCGGTCTGCTAGTCTTACGCGCTATCATGCCGGCCGCGGCCGCTTGCATCTCATCTCTTTCGGGTCCCTCTCGGAGTCCACGCCATGCTCCTGTTTCTGCTCGAGTCCATCGCCCACGCCGAGGAAGCGGCGCCGGGATTCACCCTCACCGAGCTGTGGACGCACTCCGGCTTCATCGCCCGCTCGGTCATCGTCACGCTGATCCTGATGCTCATCGCGTCGATCTTCGTGACCATCGAGCGCCTGATCGCGTTCAACCGCGCCCGCAACCAGTCGATGCGGCTCGCCGCAGAGATCGTCGGGCCACTCCAGGCGGCAGATGTCGACACCGCGCTGAAGATCGCGGGCGATGAGCAGTTCAAGGCGGCGTACCTCGGCTCCCTGCTGCGCGCCGGCCTCCGCGAGTTGCAGAATCGCCGCGACGCCCACGGCGTGCAGAACGCCCGCCGTGCCGTCGACAAGGCCCACAGCGAGGAGATCGCGAAGATGAAGCGCGGCATGACCGTGCTCGCCACTACGGGCTCCACCGCACCCTTCGTCGGCCTGTTCGGCACCACGTTCGGCGTCATCAACGCCTTCCAGGGCATGGCCACGGCCGGCTCGGGTCTGGCGAGCATCTCCGCCGGTATCTCCGAGGCCCTGATCACCACCGGCATCGGCATCGGCGTGGCCGTCGTCGGCGTGTGGATGTTCAACTACTTCAACTTCCGCACCGACAAGGTGAAAGACGAGCTGTCCAGCTCCGAGTCGGACTTCCTCGACTGGGCCGAGAAGCTCATCCAGGATCCGGCCGCCATGGCCGGGAAGTAGGCCATGGGAGGGAAGGTCCGCTCGAACGACGGCCCGATGTCCGACATCAACGTCACGCCGCTGATCGACGTGGTGTTGGTGCTGCTGGTCGTGTTCATGGTCATCACCCCGCTGCTCTCCTCGGGCCTGCCGGTGGATCTGCCCATGGCCACGAGCACCACCACCGTGAACGATGCCGGTCAGTTCATCGTGATCTCGGTGACGGCGGATGGCCGCTGGGCCGTGGAGCAGGAAGAAGTCGATGCCGACACGTTGATCAACGCGATCAACGCCGAGTTCCGGGCGCGTCCCGAGACCTCGATCCTGATCAAGGGCGACGTGTCGCTCGAGTACGGCAAGGTGCGAGAGGTGATGGACATCCTCTCCGAGAATCGCCTCACAGCGGTGAAGCTCGCCGCTGGGAAGGAGAAGTAGATGGGCGCGCAGCTCGGAGCGGGCGAGGGGGCGGTCGCAGACCTCAACCTCACGCCGTTGATCGACATCGTGCTCGTGGTGTTGATCATCATGATGGTCAACATGCCGATCCAGATCGAGGAGATGGGCGTCAAGCTCCCGGGCGTGAGCGATTCGCCGCCGCCCAAGTCCGAAAAGACGGAGCAGCTCGTGATCGCGGTCTACGCAGACGGCAAGACCGCGCTGAACCGCATCCTGATGGACGAGGAGCGCATCTTCCAGGAGATCACGCGTCGGCTGCGTTCCATGGGCACGAAGAACGTGTTCGTCGATGCCGACGCCACCATCGGCTACGGCCGAGTGGTCGACATGGTCGATCTCGCCCGCGAAGCCGGAGCCGCGAAGGTGGGCTTGGCGAAGATGAAGGACGAGGGCCCCGCCGTTCCCACGGGCGTGGCCGAGGGGTCGGGGCTGCCGCGCGGCATCACCTTCGGGTCGCCCCGCGTGGTGGGTGCGATCAGCGAGAAGAAGGCAGACGCCGCGATCCAGCCCCTCAAGGCGTCGTTCATGTCCTGCTACAACCAGGCGCTCGGCCGCAATCCGCGCCTGAACGGACGCATGCTCCTCAAGACCACCATCGGTCCCGAGGGCGAGCACATGGAGGAGGCGGAGATCTCTGCCGGCACCACCATCGAAGACCCGGCGCTCAACGAGTGCATCAACCAGTACTTGCCGAACATCGCGTACGAGCCCCTCGGAGAGGGCAAGACCGCGGTTGTGCAGTACCAGCTCCTCTTCTCCCCGGGCTGACCGTGCCGTTGCTCGAGTGGGCTCGCGCCCAGCGCGCGCGCTTCGACGACTTCCTCTCGGATCGGTACCAGGATGTGTGGCCCGCGAGCTTCGCGGCCCCCCTCCGGTACCCCGTGTTCGGTGGTGGCAAGCGGTTTCGGCCGCTGGCCACGCTGGCGGCCTTCGAGGCCGTGGCGGGTGATCCAACGCAGCTGTCCCGGGCACTCCCGGCGGCCGCCGCTGTCGAGCTGGTGCACACCTACTCGCTGGTGCACGACGATCTGCCCGCGATGGACGACGACGACGAGCGCCGCGGTCGGCCCACCGTGCACGTAAAATGGGATGACGCGACTGCGATCCTGGTCGGAGATGCGCTGCTCACCGATGCGTTCGCCGTGCTCGCCGACGCGCCGTGGTCCGCCGAGGCCCGCATCGCCGCAGTAGCAGAGCTCGCGCGCGCCTCCGGACACCTGGGCATGGTGGGCGGACAGGTGGCCGACATCACGGGCGGCGTGACCGACGAGGCCACGCTCACCCGGCTGCACCGGCTGAAGACCGGCGCCTTGATCGGCGCGTCCGCCACCCTGGGCGGCATCGCTGGCGGAGCGGATGCCGCGCAGCTGGCGGCCCTCGGCGAGTGGGGGCGCGCCGTCGGATTGGCGTTCCAGCTGGCCGATGATCGCCTCGACGCCGACGAAGATGCTGGCGACGATGGGCCGCCATCGTACGTGAAGCTGCTCGGTCTCGACGCCACCCGCGCACGGGCACGCGCCCTGATCGACGAAGCCGTCGCCGCCGCCTCCACCCTCCCCCGCCCGGATCGACTGGTGCAGCTTGCCCGCTACACCATCGAACGCGACGTGTAGTGGCGCGAAAGGTCCGACTCGACCGCATGCTGGTCGACCTCGAGCTGGCGCCGTCCCGACAGCGGGCGCGTGAGCTGATCGAGGAAGGCACCGTGCGGGTCGATGGCATGCAGGTGACCAAGGTGGCCGCACAGGTGCAGCTGGGCCAGTCGGTGACTCTCGCCTCCACCGAGCGTCAGTGGGTCGGACGTGGTGCTGTGAAGCTGCTCTCGGTGATCGATGCGTTCGGCGTAGACCCCGCCGGGGCGGTGTGTGCCGACCTCGGCTCGAGCACCGGCGGGTTCACCGAGGTGCTCCTCGATCGTGGGGCTGAGCGGGTGCACGCGGTGGACGTGGGTCGCAACCTGCTGCACTGGCGCCTGCGGTCCGAACCCCGCGTCGTCCTCCATGAGGGCGTCAACGCGCGCTACCTCGACGCGCTCCCCGACCCCATCGACCTGGTGGTCGGCGACCTGTCGTTCATCTCGCTGCGCCTCATCCTGCCCGCCATCGGCCGCATCCTCCGCCCCGAGGGCGAGGCCGTCGTGCTGGTCAAGCCCCAGTTCGAGGTGGGTCGTGATGCGATCGGGCACGGAGGGCGGGTGCGCAGCGATGCGGATCGCGACGCGGCCATCGCCCGGGTCGCGCACGAGGCCGCGGAGGAAGGGTTCACGGTGCTCGCCGGCCACGACTCAGGCATCGCAGGCGCAAAGTCAGGGAATGTAGAGCACTTTCTGCACCTGCGACGTCTGGCCGACTGACATCTGACCCTGGGCTCTCGCCCAGCCCGCGGACCGCCGCTCGCCATGGTACATTCGTCGCGTAGATGTACGCGCCTTGCTGCGCTACACACGCCCGGTCGGCCGGCCATCTGGCCGCGGCACGGAGCGAGGAGATCGGATGGTTCCGCATCGGAAGCTGCTGCCACTGTCCTGCGTCACGCTGGCGCTCATCGCGACGGGGTGTACCTACATCCCGAGCCGCGTCCTGGATGAGCAGCGCGCGCAGATCGACGAAGACGGCGACGGTGTCCCCGGCGGCTTCGGTGGCGACGGCGAGGACTGCGACGACAACAACCCCGACATCTTCCCGGGCGCTGAAGAGATCGCCTACGACGGCCTCGACAACGACTGCAACGGTCAGGATGTGATCGACGCAGACGGCGACGGGTTCCCGGGCATCAGCCGTGAGGACTACGAGGCCAACACCCCGGGCACCTGGCAGGACACCCTGCCCGACGATCCCGCGCTGGTCGACTGCCGCGATGATCCGGTCGTATACCCCGGGGCGAGCCAGGTGTTCCCCGGCAACGCCGAGCGCCGGTACGACGGCATCGACGCCAACTGCGGCGGTGACAACGACTTCGACGCCGACAACGATCTGTACATGCCCGACTTCATCCTGGATGACGGTGGCAACCGGATCGACGTGCGCGAGCTGTTCGCCACCTACATCGCAGAGTGGGGCTACGCGGGGCAGTTCCCCGAGCAGTTCGGCGACTGCGACGACGACGACGACGACGTGAGCCCCGGCACTGGCCTGCCCGAGGTGGCCTACGACGGCATCGACCAGGACTGCAGCGGCGACAACGACTTCGACCAGGACGGCGACGGCTGGATGCCCTACGGCTACGAGCTCGAGTTCGACACCTTCGTGTCCCGCTACTACAGCCGCGACGACAACCCGTTCCTCGAAGACGACTTCGGCGACTGCATGGACGCCGCCGATCCGGCGCGGGCGCCCGATCCAGCCGCAGTCAACCCAGGTGAGGACGAGGTGTACGGCGACGGCATCGATGCCAACTGCGACGGCGCCAACGACTTCGACGGCGACGCCGATGGCTACATGCCCGATGGCTCAGCCGCCGGGTTCGCCGCCTACGCCGAGGCCTGGGGCTACAGCTACCCCGAGCACGCCCCCACCCCCCTCGAGGGCGACTGCAACGACGGCGACCCCACCGTGCTCCCCGGCGCGCTCGAGGTCATCGCCGACGGCACCGACCAGGACTGCAACGGCGACGACGACACCACCCGCCTGATGTTCGCGGACTTCGGCTGGGCCTACCCGCGCTCTCCGAAGATCGTGCGCAACGAGCGGCACTATGTGATCGCGGGCATCGCGTCGGAGTTCCGGCCCATCCGGTGTGAGGCCGAGCCGTGCAGCGACGAAGTGCCCGACTGGTACGAAGCCGGCGTGGCGCTGTTCTTCGATCCGAACGAGCAGAGCAGCAGCCCGGAGCCCAGCGAGCCGCCGAACGTGTTCCAGGGCAGCCTGAGCGCGCTCAGCGCCGGCCCGCTCGGCGACCGCCTCGACATGGACGTGGCGGACGGCGAGGCCTGGGTCGCGGTGTCGTACCAGCTCGGCTCTGGCCTCACGGCACGGTCGTGGCTCGCCGGCTCGTTGTTCGACTTCAGCCTACGCTATGACGAGTACCTCCCCGGGCGCTCCGAGTTCTCCAACACCACCACCACGTTCCACAGCCTCGACATCGATCTGGTGGTCGATGACGGCGGCGACCCCTGGGTCGTGTCGTGCGGCGTGTCCGACGACGACCCCACCCAGCCGGTGCTCCAGCTCCTTCGCGGCGTGGATGGCGCCAGCGCCCAGACCCTCGTAGAGACCGAGCTGGAGATCCCGGAGGCCGAGATCAACCTGCCCATCACGCAGTGCTACTTCCGGTCGGATCCCGCGACCTCGAGCGGCGTGGTGGAGGTGTGCGGCCAGTCCGAAGACGCGCGCCTGAACCGGTGCATGGCGTATGAGTTCCGACCGCTGCTGGGCGACCTCGACCGGCTTGTCGAAGGCCCCGATGAGGTGCCCGCCTGGTTCGACGAAGCCCCCTACGCGGAGGCCGACTACGTCTCCGGGTGGCATGTGTTCCTCACCGAGACCGGCGTGGTCGACGTGTACAGCCCATCGAGCTCGTGGTCGGATGTGCTCCGCGGCGAGACCGTGCGCACCGCCTCCGTGGCGGCCTCCGGTCCCGATCTGTTCGTGGTCGCGGTCACAGTGGACGATGAGGTGCTGCTCGCCTACGGCGACCCCGAGGTAGGCCTCGACACGCTGGTGTTGCCGGTGGAGCGAGACGGCGTGGCGCTGACCCCGGTAGACGCCACGGTGTACGCCGACGACGCCCGCTTGGTGGTCGCGGTGGCCGCTGGCGACGACTCGGACGACCCGCTCGACCACGGCATCGGCTGGGCGTTCTTCGGTCTGTAAGGGAGCATGGATGCGGCTCCTGCCGTTGATTCTCGCGCTGGGTTGCACAGACCCAGGGTCGCGAGACGGTGACGGTGACGGGGTGCCCGCCGCCCGGGACTGCGACGACGACGACCCGCGCTCTGCGCCAGGGCTCGACGAAGTTCCGTACGACGGTCGCGACAACGACTGTCGCGACGGGGATCTGCTCGACGTGGACGGCGACGGCTGGCCAGGCGTGGCGCGGGCCGACTACCCAGGTCGCTGGCCGGCGAACGCGCCCGACGCCATGGACTGCGCAGACGACCCCGCCGCACGGCCTGACGCCGCCGAGATCCACCCCGGCGCCCCCGACTCGGCCTACGACGGCATCGATCACGACTGCGCGGGCGACGACGACTACGACGCCGACGGCGATGGGCACGGACCGGCGGTGCTCCCCGACGGCAGCAGCACCGGGCCGGCCCGGGAGGACTACCTGCAGGCCTGGTCCCTCGACCTGCCAGCGCTCCCCCTCGACGACTGCGACGACGCCGATCCCGCCACCTACGCCGGCGCGCCCGACGCCCCGTACGACGCACACGACGCGGACTGCGCCCTGGACGACGACTACGACGCCGATGGCGACGGCTGGCTCCCGGACGAGGCTACCTGGGCCGGACCGCGCTCTAGGTGGATTCGGCAAGCCTTCGGCGGGCTACCCCCGTTCGGGACCAAGTGGGGCGACTGCCTCGACCAGCCCGACCTCGGCGCGGCTCCTGAGGCCGTTCACCCGGGCGCCGCCGATCCGCCCTACGACGGGGTCGACGGCGACTGTGCCGGTGACCAGGACTACGACGCCGACATGGACGGCTACATCCGAGAGGGTGACGACGCCGCCGCCGAGGCGTTCGACGCCCGGTGGGGCGGGACCGCGGACTGGCGACCTGGCGACTGCAACGACGGGGATGCGACCGTGTCGCCCGCGGCGGCCGAGGTGCTGGGCGACGGGATCGACGCGGACTGCGATGGCAGCGACGGGTCGTCCCGCCTGCACCTGGACGACGTGCCATGGTCCGGGCTGTCCACGCTCACCGTAGCGGCAACCGATGACCTGCTGGTACTGGGTGCGGTGGCCACGGACCGCGCGGGCGCCGGGCCTGCCGTGTACCTGGTGGCGCTGGACCGGTGGGCGCCCGGTCGCTGGCTCGACACCTCCGCGGTGTTCGGCGAGGGTCCGATGGAGCCGGCCCTGGCGCTGCTCGGCGGCGGCCAGCGACTCGACGTGATCTCCGCATGGACCGACGGGATCACGGTGCTCGCCGCCACCCGGCTCCTCCGCGACGGTGATGGGTGGAGCGAGCTGCGCCGCGAGGAGGCGTTCTTCGGGCTGGAGGCATTCGCCCTGACCGACATCGACGCCGCCCTGGTCGACGAAGCCGTGACCGCGTGGGCGTGCGGCCCGGACGCGGTGGTGGTGCTCGACACCGACGACGGCCCGGCCCTCGACCCCGCGGCGCTCCGGGTGGACGTGGGCGGCGACCACTGCTTCGCCGAGCCGGGCGACCCGGGCCGGGGCACCGTGTGTGACGTCGCAGGCTGCACAACCTTCGACCACGACCCGGTGTGGGCCGAGATCCGGGAGAGCGAGGTGCAGCCCTGGTCGGACCGCACCCCCGCCGATGCGGATCAGCGAGGGGACTGGGTGATCCTCGCAGAGCCCGGCATCGGCGTGTCGCTGATCGGGGAGGACACCAGCTTTGTGGTGTTCGAAGGCGAGGAGGTGCTCGCCGCGGACGGAGCGGTGCTGGGCGACGACTTGTACGTGGCGGCGGTGGTGCTCGGACCCGACGGTCCCACGGTGCGCGCGCTGTTTGGCCCCGCCGATTCCCTGTTCGACGTGACCATCGACACCGACGGACGGTCGCCCATCGGCGTCGCCGTGCAGCCGCTGCCAGACCAGGACGCGGTGCTGGTCGGGCTCGCGCTCGCGGGCATGGGCCCTGGCGACGATCGGGTGGCATGGTCCGTGCTCGGCCTGTGAGCCGCGGCGCGGTCAGTCGCCGGCATCCACGGTGACCGCCGCTTCACCGCGCACGATGAATGTCTCGGTGGTCTCGATGCCGTGGTGGTCCGTGGCGTACACCACGATGCGGTTCGAGCGCCCGTGCAGGTCGGCGCTCGTAGCGAGCTCGACGCGCTTGCGGCCCTCGCCCCCGGCCCACGCCGTCTTCGTGCCGTTCACGTACACCACCACGTGGTCGAGCCCGCTCTCGTCGGTCACCACCAGCGGAACGGCCACCGGTCCCACCGCCGCCAACACCGGCGCGCCTCCCCGCCAGGCGACTACCGGGGCCTCGAGCTCGACAGCGGTGCCGTCGACCGGGAGTGCCAGGTCCCACTCGAGCAAGGTGCCATACCGCTCGGAGGCCACCTCGACCGTGAGCGGGAGTGCAGCGGGTGCAGCCGGTCCGAGGCGCAGGGCGAGATCGAACCGGCGCTCGCTGCGCCCGGGCAACACGTTGATCTGCGCCGCCCGGTCCACCAGCTCCACGTCCACATCGCCCGGATACTCGAACGCCACCTCCACCCCGGAGATCGGGTGACCGGCGGTGTTGTGCACGGTGACCTCGGCGCGGTGCTGACCCTCGACGTGGGGCTTCAGCCGCGCTGAGACGGTGAGGACCGGGAGGGGTGACGAGCTCACGGCCAGTGGCTCCTCGCCCACGAGCAGTGGCGGTCGGCCGGGCGCCCGCAGCCGCACCGTGACGAGGTCTTCCCGCGGGGCGATCCCGGGCGACAGCGACAGCGGCGCGGACCGGGTCACAGCCGCCCCTGCCGGCACCATGCCTATGGGCACCACCACGCCATCCCACGGGCGCTGGCTGCTCGACAGCTCCACCAAGGCCTGGTGGAGCGGCATGTCATCGCGGTTGGTGACCTCGACCACCAGGTCGAGCCGGTCGGGCTGGCCGGGCGTGGGCGTAGCTCGCACCACCACATCGGCCTCGATGAACGAGCCCTCCTCGAGGGCCGGTGACCAGTCGAGGGCCCGGTGCTCGAGCGCGTCCCGCAGGTGCGCCTCCTCCGCCGCACGCGCCCGCTTCGCCACCCGTCGCAAGGCCGCCAGCGCCGACTCGCGGGTGGGCGCACCGGCCTCGAGCGCCGCCTGTCGGGCGATCTCCAGCGGCAGATCCCGGTCCTCTGGCACCAGGCCCCGCCATCCACGGCCCTCCATCACATACGGCAGCACCTCATCCCATGGCGTGCGGGTCCATCCCTCGTCCCAGCCGGCCAGCCGCACGCCACGCTCGTCGAGGTGCACCGCTCCGAGCAGCACGTCGGGCACCAGCCCTTGATCGGCGATCACCCGGCCATTTGCGAGGAGGTACTGGGCCACAGTCAGCTTGAGCTGGGCGTCATCATCGAGGGTGTAGGTCTTCTGAACCGTGCCCTTGCCATAGGTTCGGGTGCCGACCAGCGCCGCCCGGTCCAGCTCGAGCAGCGCTCCCGCCACGATCTCCGCACCCGAGGCCGTGCGGTCGTCGACCACCAGGATCACCGGCACGGCCGGCTCGTCGTCGGTGTCCACCGCCTCCATCCGAGCTTGCAGGTTCTGCACCCGCCCACCATCGGGACCGACGGTGCGGAGGAGGAGGCCGTCGGTGAGGAAGGCGTCGGCCGAGCGGGCGGCCTCCTTCATCGATCCGCCCGTGTTGCCCCGCAGGTCCAACACCAGGCCACGATCCAGCGCGCCCTGGCTGCGCAGATCGGCCAGGGCGGCGGCCAGGTTGTCGGTGGTGCGCTGACTCACATGGGTGACCTTGACGTAGCCGACGCCGCCCTCCAGCACCCGGTGCTCCACATTGGGCACCACCACCTCGGCCCGGGTGAGCACGAGCTCCCGCTCCTCGGTGCCCCGGAGCACCCGCACCGTCACCTGGGTGCCATCGGCGCCGCGCAGCAGCGCAACCACGTCGGCCGAGCCCATGTTCACCGTGGACCGCCCATCGACCCGGAGCAGCACATCGCCGACCTTGACCCCGCCGACAGCAGCCGGACCTTCCTCGACGAGCTGGGTGATGACGAGCCGCTGGTCGGTGCGGCGCACGGTGGCGCCGATTCCCACGGTCACGCCCTTCAGCCGCACCTTGAAGCTGGCCAGGCGGTCGCCGTACAGCACCCGGGTGTACCGGTCGAGGCCCCAGGTGACCCCGTCGAGCAGGGCCAATCGCAGGTCGGTGTCGCCCAGCGGGTAGCCACTGGCCCGCACCAGCCCCTCCACCTCGGCGAGCGCCTCGGGAACGGTGTGCATCGACGCGACCGTCACCTGACCGATGGGCGCGCCGCTGCCATGGCTCAGGGTGACCGTCGCACCGTCCCGCGACACCATCAGCCACGGGAGCTTGTCGCCCAGGCCGTTCGCCGCGTACCCGAGGAGCCTCTGCTCATCGAGCTTGTCCGGGTACAGATACAGGCTGTCGATCAGCTGGATCGCGTGTTCGTACCGGTCGACCGGCTCCGGATCTGCCGCGAGGGCGGCACAGGCGAGCAGCGTGACGAGCAGGGCAGCCTCCCCCGCTACCGTACCCTTGCGAGGATCAGTTGGTGGGGATCAGGTCGGGCATCCAGCCGCTCTGGCTGGCGACCAGCACCGCCATCGCGGTGAGCACGTAGCCGAGGCCGGTGATCAGCATCGGGCGGTCGCGGAGCAGCGTCTCGTCCGGCGCGCCGCCTTCGCCGTGGCGATCCACCAGGTAGATGTAGCGGAACACGCCGTACAGCACCCACGGGATGGTGAGCACCATCCAGGTGGTATGGTTGTTGTTCACCGTGTACAGCGCGTAGCAGAGCACGGTGGAGCCGGTGACGATGGACTGGAACTGCTCCAGCATCTTCGGCGAGTAGTCCTGCAGGTTGCGGCGCGTGCCGGTGTTCGCCCCGACGTGGAGGAGCTCGGCCCGGCGCTTGTTGAACCCGAGGAACAGCGCGAGGAAGGCGGTGCACAGGAACAGCCACGGGCTCACGGCGACCCCGATGGCGATCGCGCCGGCGATGGCGCGCCACACGAAGCCCGACGACAGCACCATCACGTCCAGGATCACGCGGTGCTTGAAGTAGAAGCTGTAGGAGAGGGTGGTGAACAAGTACAGGTAGGCGATCGCGAGGAACTGCCAGGACAGGTTGATCGCCAGGGCCGAGCCCCCCACCGCGATGACCAGCATCAGCACCCAGGCCATCGGGATGGGCAGCGCCCCGCTGGCGATGGGGCGGAACCGCTTCTTCGGGTGCTTGCGGTCGGCCTCACGGTCGAGGAAGTCGTTGAGCACATACCCGGTGGACGACAGCAGGCAGAACGCCGCGAATCCGATGCATGCCCGCATGACGGACACCGGATCGAGGAACTCCGCGGAGAAGATCAGCGCCGCGAACAGGAACGCATTCTTGGTCCACTGCTTGGGCCGCAGCTGCTTCACGGCAGCCAGCGCCACCGATGCCGGTGTTCGCGTCACCACGGACTCCGCCACGTACCCCTCCCTGCGCAGCGCGCACCTTAGCCGCCCGGTCGGCCGCTGACGACCGACGCAGGCGTAGCTGCGCACAGCTGCAGGTCGCGACGGCTGCGGTGGTGAAGTAGGGTCTCGCACGCCCCGGAGCCCACCGTGCAGCTCGGCATCGACCGTCTCCTCTCCGACCCCGCCCTGCGCGCTGACCTGCGGGGCCGCCGCGTCGCGGTGCTCGGCCACCCCGCCTCCGTCACCTCCGGGCTGGCGCACTCGCTGGACGCGCTGTCTGCGCTCCCCGATGTGCAGCTCACGGCCGCGTTCGGACCCCAGCACGGCATGCGCGGCGACGTTCAGGACAACATGATCGAGACGCCCGACGAGCACGACCCACGGCTCGGCGTGCCCGTGTTCAGCCTGTACGGCGACGTGCGACGCCCCACCGACGCGATGCTCGACACCTTCGACGTGCTGCTCGTCGACCTGCAGGACGTGGGCACCCGCATCTACACCTTCCTCACCACGCTGCTGTATGTGCTCGAAGCCGGCGCCAGCCACGGCAAGTCCATCTGGATCCTCGACCGGCCCAACCCGGCCGGGCGCCCCATCGAGGGGTCGTTGCTGCTGCCCGGGCACGAGAGCTTCGTGGGCGCCGGTCCCCTGCCCATGCGGCACGGGCTCACCCTGGGGGAGGCGGCGCGCTGGTTCGTGCATCGGTTCGGGTTGAAGGTGGACTATCGGGTGGTGCCGATGACCGGCTACGATCCCACCCGCGGCCCCGGCTTCGGCTGGCCCGAGCTCGCCTGGGTCAACCCCAGCCCCAACGCGGCGAGCCTGAACATGGCGCGGTGCTTCCCGGGGACGGTGGTGCTCGAGGGCACCACCCTGTCGGAGGGACGGGGCACCACCCGCCCGCTCGAGGTGATGGGGGCGCCCGACATCGACCGCGACGCCGTGCGCGCCCACATGGCGGCGCTGGCACCGGGGTGGCTGGCCGGGTGCGACATCCGATCGTGTGCGTTCATCCCCACGTTCCACAAACACGTGCGCACGATCTGCGCCGGCGTGCAGCTGCACACCGACGGGCCTGGCTACGACCATCGCGCCTTCCGGCCATACCGCCTGGTGCAGCTGTTCCTCCGAGCGGTGCGCGAGGTGCACCCCGAGTACGTCATCTGGCGCCGCCACCCCTACGAATACACGGGCAGCCGCCTACCGGTGGACGTGATCGACGGCGGTCCGGGCCTGCGGGAGTGGGTGGATGGCAGCGGAGCGGTGGCCGAGCGGGAGGCGGCGCTGTCGGCCGACGAGGCGGCGTGGCGGGTCGAGCGCGCGCCGTTCCTCCTGTACCCGGCATGAGCGCCGATCCCTGGCGGCTGGACGGATGCACCGCGCTTGTCACCGGAGGCACGAAGGGCATCGGCGCCGCCATCGTGGCCGAGCTCGTGGAGCGGGGCGCGCAGGTGGTGGTCGTCGCCCGCGGAGAGGCCGGCCTGGCAGCCCTCCAAGAGAGGCACCCCAGCATCATGCCCATCGCAGCAGACTTGGGCGACGCTGACGATCGCGCGCGGGTGGCCGACGGGGTGCGCGGGCCGCTGCACGTTCTGGTGAACAACGTGGGCACCAACGTGCGCAAGCCGACCGCCGACCTCGAGCCGCCCGAGTGGGAGGCCCTGATGCAGGTGAACGCTGCATCGGCCTGGGACCTCTGCCGTCGGCTCCATCCCAACCTGCGCGACGCGGGCGGGGCGTCGGTGGTGAACGTGTCGTCGGTGGCGGCAGAGCGCGCAGTGCGCACCTCCACCGCGGTGTACGCCATGAGCAAGGGCGCCATGCACGGGCTCACCCGGTTCCTCGCCGCCGAGTGGGGACCCGACCAGATCCGCGTGAACGCAGTGCTCCCCTGGTATGTGCGCACACCGCTGGTGGAGCCGGTGCTCCGGGATCCGGCGAAGGTGCGGGCGATCCTCGACCGCACCCCGCTGGGACGGATCGGTGAGCCGGAGGACGTGGCCCGGGCGGTGGCCTTCCTCGCGGTGCCGGCGTCGTCATGGATCACCGGCGCAGAGCTACCGGTGGACGGTGGTTTCCTGGTGCTCGGCTCGTAGCACGGGGCTCGCCGAGCTCAAGAGCGACGGCCTGATCGTGCGCCTACAAGGCCGCGGCACGTTCGTGGCCGACGGCGTTGCGCCCGCCGCCGAGCACGCCGCCCATGCCCGCGCACGCCAGACCCTCGCCGCGGCGGTGAGCGAGGCCCTCTCGCTGGGGCTGCCGCCGTCCGACATCCGCGCCGTCATCGACCAACACCTCGCCCGTCCCACCTCGGAGGACTCATGAACCCCGACATCCTCATCTCCCTCACCGGCGTCACCGTGCGGCGTGGGGACTTCACCCTCGACATCCCGGAGTGGACCGTGCGGGCCGGCGACGTGGTCGGCCGGGTGGGACCGAATGGCGCGGGCAAGAGCACGCTGCTCCAGCTGCTCCCCGGGCTGATGCGGCCCGACTCGGGCGCGGTGAGCGTGCTCGGGGCCGACCCGTGGGTCGACCCGGTCGGGGTGCGGCGCGGCCTCGGATACATGACCGACGACATGCCCCTGTACCTCACGAGCGTGGGGGCGTTGCTCAGCATGCTGAGCCGGTACTACCCCACCTGGGACGATGGCCGGGTGACGGAGCTCATGGGTCGGTTCGGCCTGGATTCCCAGGCTCGGGTGGACCAGCTGTCCAAGGGACAGGGCACGCGGCTGCGGCTGCTGGTCGCGTTGGCACACCGGCCCAGGCTGGTGCTGCTCGACGAGCCCGCCACCGGGCTCGACCTGTCGGGCCGCCACTCACTGCTCCAGACCGTGCTCGAGGTGGTCTCCGACCCGGGCGTGGCGGTGATCATCAGCTCCCACCAGCTCGCCGACGTGGAGCGCGTGGCCGACCGCCTCGTGGTGCTGCGGGGGGCGCAATCCTCCGCGACGGACCCACCGACGGCCTGGTGGCTGGCTCGTTGTCACTGGAAGAGCAGCTGCTCG
>JBLFXJ010000091.1:0-23661 GCA_047609825.1 Myxococcota bacterium | reverse complement strand
CTCGACCACCACCCCGGCGCCGTGCATCCGCTGCGACTCGCCGTTCACCGTCGGGAATGACCGATCCTCGTACTCGTCGATCTCACGCGCTGCGGGGTCGGCGCAGGTGATGATGCCGGACTGCTCGAGGGTGGTGGCGGGCCCGGTGACGGGCGTGCCCGTGTCGAGGGGCCCCGTGTCGAGGAATCCGGTGTCGCCGCCCGTGTCCGTGTCGGTATCGGTGTCCGCGTCGGCATCCGCGTCGGTGTCGGCATCCGTGTCGGCGTCGGTGTCGGTGTCGGCGTCGGTTGGCTGGATTCCAGGCGGGTTTCGCTTGTTGCCAGCACCATCGCCCCCACCACCACCGATGCACGCAGCAGCGAACATCACCAGGAAGAAGGGAGATAACGGACGCATCGGGACCTCGGATACTGACGGCCACTATAGCCGGGACGACGGCGAGTGCCGACCCACCGAAGTGCAGGTGCTTACGTAAGGCCGAAAGGATCCACGCTCATGCTCTGGATGCTGCTCTCGTGCCTGTCGCCGCCAGCGGCGGTTGCGCCTGCCCCGACGCCGCCACGGGCACCGGCTCCCGGCCCTTCCGCACCCACGTGGCCGGCGCCCATGCAGGCAAGGCTGGCGGCCGCATGGCGTGACCGCGACCCCACCCCACCCCGCACCCGCCACCTGCACGACGACGGCACCCCACGATTCATCAACCGCTTGTTCATGGAGTCCAGCCCCTACCTGCGCCAGCACGCTCACAACCCGGTGGACTGGCGCCCATGGGGCCCCGACGCCCTCGCAGAGGCCGCTGCACTCGGCCGTCCGATCCTGCTCTCCGTCGGCTACGCCACGTGCCACTGGTGCCACGTCATGGAGGAGGAGTCGTTCGAGGATCCCGAGATCGCGGCGTTCCTCAACGCGCACTTCGTGCCGATCAAGGTGGACCGCGAGGAGCGCCCGGATGTCGACGCGCTGTACATGACGGCAGTGCAGCTGCTCAGCGGTCGCGGAGGGTGGCCGATGACCGTCGTGCTCACCCCGGCAGGTGAGCCGTTCTTCGCAGCCACCTATCTGCCAGCTCGCGACGGCGATCGCGGCATGGGCACGGGCTTCCTCACCATCCTGAAGCGCCTGTCGGCGGCGTGGACCGACGAGGGGGAGCGGGTGGCCAGTCAGGCCGCCCGGCTCACCGCGGCCGTCCAGCAGGTGCTCGCTGCGCCCACGCCTGGCACAGAGCTGCCGTCGACCGCAACACTCGCAGCGGCCGCCGACGCCTGGGCATCGAGCTATGACGCCGACAATGGCGGCCGGGTCGGCGCTCCCAAGTTCCCCTCCCACCTGCCGATCCGGCCATTGCTCCGCGCCTGGAGGCTGACCGGCGACGACGCGCTCCGCACCATGGCCGCCCACACGCTGCGCGCGATGGCAGCGAGCGGCATGCGCGACCAGCTGGGCGGCGGGTTCCACCGGTACAGCACCGACGCGGCGTGGCGGGTGCCCCACTTCGAGATCATGCTGTACGACCAGGCGCTGCTGGTCGAGGCCTACCTGGATGGCTGGCGGGCCACTGGCGATCCGGCGCTCGCCACCGTGGCACGCGAGGTGCTCGACGCCACCGTGCGCGACCTCCGCCAGCCCTCCGGTGCATTCGGCTCCGCCCTGGATGCCGACAGCGTCGGGCCGGACGGCGAGCGCGAGGAGGGGCTCAGCTACACCTGGACGCCGGAGGAGGTGGCCGAGGTGCTCTCGTCGGCCAATGCAGACGCTGCGTGCAAGGCGTGGGGGGTGACATCGGCGGGCAACCTGGACGGCCGGAGCGTGTTGTACCGACCGGAGGGACTGGGGGCGGACGACCTCGACCCGTTGCGCTCCCGCCTCCTCGCCGCCCGGTCCCAGCGGCCGCCTCCGCTGACCGATGACAAGGTCCTAGCCGGATGGAACGGCCTGATCATCGGGGCATTCGCGGACGCATCCCTTGCGCTCGACGAGCCCCGGTACGCCGCAATCGCGGTGGAGGCGCTCACCGCGGTCCTCGGCACGCTCCGGAAGGACGGACGGCTCAAGCGGTCGTGGCGAGGCGATGTGCGGCATGCGGCCGCGTCCGAGGACCTGGCATTTCTGGCGGCAGCGGCGGTCAGCACCTTCGAAGCGACCGGGGATCCCCGGTGGATTGACGAGGCCCTGTCGTTGCATGCGGAGCTGGACGACCACTACGCGACGCCGGACGGGATCTGGTACCAGACCCCTGACGACGGGGAAGCGCTGCTCGCCCGGGCAGCGCCGGTGCGCGATGGCGCCGTGCCCGCCGCGTCCAGCGTGCACACCGACACCCTGCTCCGCCTGGCCGCCCTCACAGGAGCGGACGCCTTCAGGGCGCGTGCCGACCGGGCGCTGACCGCGCTCGCTCCCACGCTCGCGGAGCGCCCCGACACGGCGCCAGAGCTGCTCCGCGCCGTGGCGCGCCGCCACTCGCCAGGGGTGGAGATGGTGCTGGTGGTGCCCGACGGCACGGACGCCGCGCCGCTTCGCGATGTGTGGCGCCGGCGCTACCTGCCCGACGGCGTGTTCGTCCAGACCCAGCCGGGGGATGCCGGCTCCATGGGCCGAGTGCGCCTGGCGGAAGACAAGGTGGCCCACGACGGACAGCCGACGGGCTACGTGTGCGAGCGCGGCAGCTGTCGGCAGCCCACAACGGATCCCGGCGTGCTGGCCGCGCAGCTGGACGCCCTGATCCGAGCCCAGGCGGGCAGCCCGTCCCCCGGGTGAGTGCGGCGTTCGAGGCGACCTGCAGGAGTTCGAAGCCATGAGCAGCAAGGCGGACCAGCGCAAGCAGAAGAAGCGTGAGAAGCAGAAGAAGAAGCGCGCCGACGCTTCCCTGCGGCGGTCGCGGCAGGTGGCGAGGCTCGCCCCCGCGAGCCTCGAAGCCACCACCACCTGGCCGGTCGGCGACTGCTACTTGTCGGAGAACTGGCACGAGCATGGCGCGCGGGTGCACGCGATCTTCACCCGGCGCTCGGGTGATGGGGCGCTGGCCGGAGCCGCCTTCGAGGTCGACCTCGTGCACGACGGGTTGGTGTCGGCCCGCCCGCTGGTCGGGCTCACCGATGGCGCGCTGCTGGCCGAGCTGGTGCGTCGCGCGGACGACCACGCCATCGTGGTCAAGCTGGTGGAGGTTGGTATCCGGCTCGCAGAGTCGAACGGCCGGCGCATCCCCAAGGACACCGACCGGGCGAGGGAGATCTTCGGCGACGTCTCCTCCGACGACTGCCCGCACGAGCTGTACACCGGCGACGATGCGGCCCCCGAGCCCCCACGCAAGCTGGGGATCATCACCCGGGCCCTCGACAAACTGTTCGGCGGCTGACGTGTGGCCTCGCCGGACCGTGTGGACCCTCCCCTTGTGGGCGCGCTTGATCCACCTGTTCTTCCTCATCACCCTCACCGGCGAGATCCTCTACGCAACGTTCCAGGTGTTCGTCGTACTGCAGCCCGAAGGCGTCGCCGGGCCGATCCTGCTCCGCGCGAGTGAGATCCCGTTCGAGGCCATGGTGGTCCGGCGCCTGTACGCGATGGAGGCATGGATCGCGTTCGTCGGACTCGCTGTCTACACCGCCCTCACCGAGCTGCTGCCCAGGCTAGGCGAGGCCAACTATCAGGAGGGCCGATGAGCTGGAAGCTGCCGCTGCTCACGCTGCTCGCCGCCATGCAGGTCGTCGCTGCCCCGAACGCGAGTGAGACCGAGCACATCGCGACGATGTATGCCACGTACCGCGCGGCCTTCCCCGATGTGCCAGAGGTCACCGTCGAGACCCTCGACACCCTGAAGGCGCCGGTGTTCGTCGACGTGCGCACCGCCCCGGAGCAGGCCGTGTCGATGCTCCCGGGCGCCCTCACCATCGAGGAGTTCACAGCTCAGCAGGCTGCCCTCGCAGGCCGTCCTATCGTGGCGTACTGCACCATCGGAGCCCGCTCGGGCGAGTGGGCCCAGGCGCGCCGAGAAGAGGGCATCGAGGCCTACAACCTCGTGGGCTCACTCCTGGCATGGACCCACGCTGGCGGCGCGCTCGAGGCACCCGATGGATCGGCCACGAAGCGCGTGCACGTCTACGGCAAGACCTGGGACCTCGCCGCCGACGGCTACGAGAGCACCTGGTAGCCGGAGCGCGCCTGTCGGATCAGTAGGCGGCGCCCATGTAGCTCTGGCGGATGCGGTTGCAGCGCTCGATGTACTGGTTCACGGCCAGGTCCATCGGGTTCATCGTGCGGCAGAGCATGAACAGCCGGAACGCCTCGTCGACCTGACGGGCATGGAACCGGCGCACAGCGTCCTCGAACATGCGCAGCGTGGCATCCTTGGCGTGCCGCACCGCCTCGGGGTCGGCGTCGTACACCTCGTACACCTCGACCGGCTCACGCTTGCCATCCACGGCGACCACATCGAGCACGCGGAGAGAGTGGGCCTCGCGGTCAAGCGCCGCAAGCGTCGAGGCGGTGACCAACAAGCTGGTGCCGTAGCGCTTGTTCAGCGACTCGACGCGTGACGTGAGGTTCACCGCGTCGCTGACCACCGTCGTGTCCATGTGGTTCGTGCCACCGACCGTGCCCAGCATCAGCGTGCCGGTGTTGATGCCGATGCCGATCTGGATCGGTAGCTTGCCCCGCTCGGCGCGCTCGAGGTTGAACGCCAGCAGCGCATCGAGCATGCCCACACCCGCCTTGACGGCATTCGCGGGCCCGGTGTCGAACAACGCCAGGATGCCATCGCCCAGGTACTTATCGACGAACCCGCCGGTGTTGAGCACCAGCGGCTCCATCACGCCCAGGTACTCGTTGATGAACCGGAAGTTCTCCTCGGGCGTCATCTGCTCGGACAACGAGGTGAATGACCGGATGTCGCTGAACATGATGGTCATCTCTCGCTCGACGCTGTCGCCGAGCCGAACATCCACGATGCTCTCGCGCCCCAGGAGCTGCAGGAAGTTCTTTGGAACGAACCGATTCACGGCACCGTTGATCTTCACCAGCTGCAGGTGTGTGCGCACCCGGGCGAGCAGCTCGGCGCTGGCGAAGGGCTTCGTGACGTAGTCGTTGGCGCCGCTGGACATGCCCTCGACCAGGTCGTCCACCCGGTCCTTCGCGGTGACCATCACCACCGGGAGTTCCCCGCGATCGAAGGTCTTCCGGAGCGCCGTGCACACCTGGTAGCCGTTCATGTTCGGCATCATCACGTCGAGCAGCACCAGGTCGGGGCGGAATCCACCCTCCACCCGAGCGAGCGCCTCCGCACCGCTCCGGGCCGTCACGACGTTGTAGCCATACCGGCCCAGCTGGTTCACCAGCACCTGCAGGTTCACTGGTTCGTCGTCGACAACCAGCACGTCGTAGCCCTTGCCGTCGTCGTTCGACGGGTCCACCACCTCCGCCGCGCCGACCACCACCCGCGCCATTCCGGCCCGCGGTGAGGACCGTCGGGTCGCAGGCTGATCGGTCGTGGGCAACTCCACGCTGAAGGTGGACCCCGAGCCGAGCTCCGAGGTGACCGACAGGGTGCCCTCGTGCAGCGTGACCAGCTCCTGGGCCACCGACAGGCCCAGGCCCGTGCCGCCGTAGGTAGCGCTGATATCGTCGGCGCCCTGCTCGAACACGTCGAAGATACGCCCGAGATCCTCTGCCGGAATGCCGATTCCAGTGTCGCTCACCCGCAGCGCCAGGCGGCCGTCGCCGACCCCCTCGGCAGAGACCGTGATCGAGCCGGCCGCCGTGAACTTCACGGCATTCCCCACCAGATTCACCAGCACCTGCTCCAGCCGATCGCGGTCCCCAAACACCGCGGGGAGCGATTCAGGAACTGCGTTCACCAGCGTGACCTGCCCACTCTGCACCAGCGGCTCCATGAGCCCGAGCACACCCACGACGAGCCCGCGCAGCGACACCGGCTCCCGGTTGAGCGCGATCTCCTTCTTCCGCAGCGTGGAGAAGTCGAGCAGATCGTTGATCAGGTTTGACAGGCGCCGGCCGCTCCCGATGATCATGTCGAGATCGTGCGTCATTGCCTCGGGCATCGACGGATCATCCGCGAGGGCCTGAGTGAGGCCGATGATGCCGTGGATCGGGGTGCGCAGCTCATGCGAGGTCTTGGCGAGGAACTCATCGCGCAGGCGGTCCATCTCCCGCAGCTGCTCGTTCTTGTGCTCCAGCTCATCGCTATAGGCCTTGGCGGCGCGGTACAGCAGCGCGTTCTCGATGGCGGTGGCGGCCTGGCTGGACAGCACCCGGAGGAGCTCCACCCGCTGGGCCGTGAACACGTGCGCGGCGATGGTGTTCTCCAGCACCAATACGCCGGTCCGCTTGCCCTGCTGCACCAGCGGCAGGCAGAGCAGGCTGCGGGCCTCGGTGCGCTCCACGTAGGGATCACGGACGAACCGTCCCTCTCGCGAGGCGTCGTGCAGCAGCACGGTCTCGTTCGTCCGCGCGACGTACCGCACGATGCCGTCCGGCAGGTCCACGTCGTCGAGCCCGCGGATCTCCAGGTCGACGGACTCCACATCCGCCCTGGCCTCGGCGCGCACCTCGAGCAACCCGTCGCGTTCGATGAGCAGCAGCCCGCGATTCGCGCCAGCGTTCTCGATCATGATGCGCATCAGCCGCTGTAGCAGGCGCTCGAGCACGATCTCTCGGGTGATCGCCTCTGCGGCGCGCGTGAGCGTCTCGATGTCCAGGGCCCGGTGCACCGGCTTGGCGGCACGTCGGCCCTTCAGGTTGGGGTACAGCGCACGCATGTGGGCCACCTTGGCCTCGGCGCCCCAGTCCTGGTAGGCAGACAGCGCCATCTCGGCGTAGCTAAGGGCCACCACGCCTCGCCCTGCGGCCGCGTGGAACGCCGCAGCCTTCTCGGCTCCGAGGGCCACGTCCTGGATGAAGCCGTTGTCGCGCGCGAGGCGGATCGCTCGGTCGTAGCCGTCGAGGGCGGCCAGCTTGTCGCCCGTGACCCGGGCCAGCTCGGCCCGCACGATGGCGGCCCGGTGGGCGTGGTTCGCCGCGACCTGGGCTGCCCACCCGTCGAGCTTCACCAAGGAGGCCTCGACGCCGGTGATAAGCGCCGCACGGGCGTCGCCCTCGGCCTCACTGGCGGCCTGCAGCTCACACAGCGACGAGTAGTGCACCGCCACCGGCGTCGCGAATGACACCGGGTTGGCCGCCGCGCCCTCGAGCTCGCGGCGCTTCGGCGCGAGCCCCACGACCCGGTCCGAGCGCCCGAAGAACGCCGACGTCTGCGACAGCGCGCACAGCGCATACATCATCATCATGCCGTTGCCGGCCGCGACGATGGGCTCCCACAGGGCGTCGAACGCGAACACCGGACCGTTGAGCCGACCGGGCTCGGGTGCCTGCCCGGCGAACTCCAGGGCCACCTGGGCGAACGGCGCCGACGCGAACAGCGCGAGCTGCAGGTCGTTGCGCACCCACACGGGCATGTAGCCTTCGTGCTGGGCGAGCACGTCTGCGAGCGGAACGCCCGCGTGGAGCAGGTACTGGATGTGGGAGTTCGACAGGTGCCCGAACTCGGTCATGCTGCCAAGCTCGAGGGCGCGGGCCTCGCCGAAGTCCATCTCCGGAAGCGTGGCGGAGAGCGGCTCCACCCAGTGCTGGACGAACACCGGGAACTCGACGAACCCACGCATGCTCTCCGCGCTTCCGGGGAACCGGCCCCGCAGTCGCTGCGCGAGCTGCCCGAAGGCGTAGCCCTGCTCGAACTGACCGATGGTCGACAGCAGCATGCCGAAGCTGCTGAACACCCGCACCATCGGCCCATCCAAGCCGTGTTCCAGGCCCAGCTTCAGCGCCTCGAAGATGATCGACGGATAGTACTGGGGCGCCGCCATCGCAGCACTGGGCATCGCGTTGGTGAGCAGTCCGAACACGGCTGCGCGCTCCGGATCGTCCACCAGTGGCAGGTCGTACAGCTGGTCGGGCGTGCGTCCCGCGAGGGCCTGCATCACCTCGCCGAAGCCCGCCCCGAAGTCCTCCGGGCCCAGCACAGGTCGCACAGTCACACCGGCGCGAGCGGCGAGCGCTACGACCGCGTCGACATACTCGGGCTGCCGATTCTGTGACACGTACAGGTGACTCGTGAGGCCCTGGACGCGGATTCGCTCCGAGACCGAATCACAGTGGCCGAGCACGTCCTCGGCCAGCGCCTCGAACTCCTCCCTCTGTTCAGAAGCGAGGAGTGCCGCGAGCAGCCCCAGATGCACCCTGAACGCCAACTCATGGTCATCCGACCACACGTCGGCGGAGAGGAGGTCGCGCGCTCCGCGGAACAGACGCAGCGCGGTGCCGTGCGCACTGGACGCCTGAGCCTTGGCGGCGGCGGCGGCGAACCGCAGGGCAACGAGCCCTCGCGCCACCGGATCGACGATCACCGGGAGCGCCTTCTCGAAGTGGTGGGCGATCTCGAACAGCCGGTCTTCGGCATCCGCGGCGTCATCCATCACCCGGGCGATCCGGGCGTGCAGCGCGGGCTCTGCCTCCGTGCCGATCAGACCGTAGGCGGCCTCCTGCACGCGGTCGTGCACGAAGCGGAACTCCACCCCAGGGTCCACCTCCCCCGCCGCGACCAGCTGGTGGCCCGTGCCGACGGCCAACACGTAGCGGTGTTGAACGGCGACGCTCAATGCCGCCGCGACCACGCCGAGGGGCTGCCCATCACACTCGGCCGCCATGCCCAGGCTGAACCGGTGCCCGAGAGCTGCGGCAACGCCCAACACGCGCTGAACTGCGGGGGGCAGGCGGCGGAGCCGGCTGAGCATCAGCTCGACGACGTTCTCGCTGTAGTTGACCTGCTCGACCGCTTCGGAGCTCCACGTCCACCCGTCCGCATCGGCGTCCCAAGTGAGCAGACCGTCGCCGTGGAGCAGCTGCAGCGTACGGCCGATGAAGAACGGATTCGAGCCCGTTCGCTCGCCGACGAGTGCAGCCAGCGCATCGACATGCGGTGATTCGCCGACGACGGCCGCCACGTACTCCCGCACATGCGGCGCCTGGAGCGGCTGCAGATCGACCCGCACCACCGTGCCGCCGGAGCTCTCGATCGCTTCGAGCGTGCCAGACAACGGGTGGTGCTGATCCACCTCGCCGGGCCGCCATGCCGCGAGCACGAGCAAGTGCTTGACCTCGCGCGACGACAACAGCTGCCGCAGAGCGCGCAGCGTGGCGCCGTCGGCCCACTGCACGTCGTCGAGGAACACGACCAGTGGGTGCTCCGCCCGGGCAAAGACCTGCAAGAACGCCGTTATCACAAGGTTGAACCGAGCTTCCGCCTCGACATCGCTGACCGCAGGCACCGCTGGCGGATCGCCGAGCAGGTACCGGGCCTCGGGCGCCACATCGACGAGCACCCGCGCGTTCGGGCCGAGGACCTCCGCCAGCGCCTCGCGCCACCCGCGCAGCTCGCGCTCGGTGCGCGCCATCACCTGGCGTACCAGCTCGCCAACCGCTTGTCCGAGCGCGTGGTACGGCAAGCTGCGGCGGTACTGGTCCGCCTTGCCGACCACGAAGAATCCCTGCGCCTCGGCGAGGGGGCGCTGCAGCTCGAGGATCAGCCGACTCTTGCCGATGCCACCCGCGCCGACCACCGCAGCGAGTGCGGGCGTGCCTTGGAGCGCGCCGCCGAGCGCGCCCATGAGCACGGCGACCTCGGCGTCGCGGCCGAGGAGCTGCTCCGGCAACCGAAACGCCTCACGACGGTCTTGCGATCCCAGCTCGAACGCCAAGGGCTCGCCGGTCGCGAGCGCGGCGGCCATGCGCTGGAGGTCCGACGCCAGCCCGGATGCCGTCTGGTACCGCTCCTCCGGATTCTTCGAGAGCAGGCGGTCCACCAGTTGGGACAAGAGCGACGGCACCGTGGGCTCACGGGTCTGCACCGCCGACGGACGACGGGCGATGTGGGCATGCACCCAGCTCATCGCGTCGTCTGCCCGCAGGGGCAGCACGCCGGTGAGGCGCTCGTAGAGCAGGACGCCGAGCGCGTACAGGTCGCACCGCGCATCGACGGTCCGGTTCATCCGCCCGGACTGCTCGGGTGCCAGCCACGGCAACAGCTCGCTGTCGGCCATCGGATCGAGTTCGCCGGGGTCCTCGCCGACCGTGCGCGTGGCGCGCCCCAGCCCGAGCAGGCGGATCTCGGCGCCGTCCTCGCTCAGCAGCACGCTCCACGGGGCGAGCGAGCGGTGCACGACGCCGGCCTGGTGCATCGCGTCCAACGCGCGAGCGACGCCGAGTCCCACCTGGACGGCGTCCCGCACGCCGTGCAGACCCGAGCGCCGCGCTCGGGCCGACAGCGGCACGAAGCCAGCGTCCTCGAACACCACCACGCCGGTGTCGCCGTGCAGGAAGCTGTCGCGCACGGATGGAACCTCGGCCACGTGCGCCAGGACTTCCGCGACCTGGCGCGCGCGCTGGACTCGGGTTCGGGTGCCGCCAGCCAAGAGCACGGGCTCGCCGCTCGGAGCTCGCGCACGCGCCAGAGCGCCACGTTCATGGGGGTCGACAGACCCGACAAGGGAGAACCCCGACGGAACGAGCATTCAGGCTTCCAGGGAAAGTGCGGGGGGCCGCCACGCCCAGGATCGTAACGGAAGCGCAGTCTCCCACAACCAGCTGACGCAGGGAACTGATCCCCTCGGGACAGGCGCCAGGCGCTCGCGCCACGGAACCCTGCGTGCTAGGGCCCTCGGCCCCCCGGTCGCTGGAGACGGCGTGATCAGAGCCAGCATCTTGGGCACTGGGAGCGCACTCCCCTCCCGGGTCGTTCCTACAGCCGATGTGTTGCAGGCCGCCATGCCCGAACGCGACCCCGGCCGAATGACTGAGCGCCTCGGCATCCGTGAGCGCCGGTGGGCAGCTCCGGGCACCCTGCCCAGCGAGCTCGCGGCAGACGCGCTTCGGGTCGCCCTCGATGATGCCGGCCTGCAACCGAGCGACCTCCGCCATGTCATCTTCGCGACCTCCACCGGAGGCGACCACCGCACGCCCGCCACCGTCAACGCGGTGCTCGCTCGGCTCGGACTCCACAACACGGTCGGCGGCTTCGACATCGGCAACGCGTGCACGGGCTACCTGAGCGCCCTCGATGTGGCCGCGCGCCTGGTCGCCACCGGCGTGTCGCCCGTGGGCGTGGTCGCCGCCGAGGTCTTGTCCACGTTTCTCGACCCCTCAGAACCGAGGCCATACGTGGTGTTCGCAGACGCTGCGGGTGCGGCGATCCTCGGCTCCTCCAAGACCGACTGCGGGCTGGAGGCGAGCGATTTCGGGAACGACGGCCGACGACTCCGCGCCGTATATCTTGCGAACGCGCCGTTCGACTCACCGCACGCGCTGTCGTTTGGCAACCGCGCCTCCGAGATCCTCAAGTTCGCGGTCGACGACCTGCAGCTGAGTGTGGATGCGGTGCTCGAACAGGTTGGAATCACCCTGTCGGATGTGGACTGGATCGTCACCCATCAGCCAAATGGGCTGATGCTCGACGCCATCCTCGCCCACTTCCAGGTGCCCGAAGACCGGCTCGTACGGGTCGTGGACACCCTCGGCAGCGTGGCAGCAGCGTCAGCGGCCGTCGGCCTGGATCGGCTCCTGCGTGAGCGTCCGGTGAAGAGCGGCGATCGGGTGCTGATCATGGCCGTCGGGGGGGGAGCCTCTCGGGGCGCCCTGCTCGTGAGGCTGGGTCGATGAACGCCACCCGACGCCTATGGATCGGGGCGGTGGACGCCCTGCGGGCGTGGCATCGCTTCGAGGTACGAGGCCTCGAGCACCTGCTCACCGACGAGCCGATGCTCGTGGTCGGCTACCACGGGCGGCCCATCGCCCACGACATGATCCTGCTGCAGAACGTGCTGCACGAGCGCCTCGGCTACCTCCCCCACCCGATCGTGCATGGCTATGCGGGGGATAACAAAGTCCTGAAGCAGGTCATCGACGACCTGGGGTTCGTCACCGGCGACGGTGGCGACCTCCGCGCGGCTCTCGACGCCGGGGAGCATGTGTTCGTCACGCCGGGCGCCACCAAGGAAGGCTGCCGCCCGTTCACCGACCGGTACCGGGTGAACTGGGGCCGACGACGGGGCTACCTCAAGCTCGCGATCCGCCACGGGCTGCGGATCGTTCCGGTGGGTGCGCACGGGTCCGATGCCGTCTACGTGGGGCTGAACGACGGCTACGCGTGGGGCAAGCGACTCGGCATGCCCTACGGATTGCCAGCCTGGGTCGGGCTCGGCATCGGCGGGCTGTGGCCCCTCGCGGCGCCCCTGCCGGTGAAGATCCGCCAGCGTGTCGGTGCTCCGATCGACCTGCGCCACGTGGACCCAGCCGACGCCGACGCCATGGAGGCCGCCCATTCCCAGGTCGTCGGGGCGGTCCAGGGCCTGCTCGACACCGCCCGGGCGGACGCCCACGGCGCCAGGAGGGCCGCATGAAGTGGGGCGTGGTGCTGGGAGCATCGTCAGGGTCGGGCGCCGCGATCGCCGCGACGCTCGCGGAGCGCAACGGACTGCACATCTTGGCGGCTCACCGGGGCAACTGGCCGGAGGGCGCGGCGGAGGTCACCGCACGGGTGCAGGCCTGTGGACGGCAGATCGAGTGGCTCGAGCTCGACGCGAGCCATCCCGAAGCCGCCGAGGCCGGCGTCGAGCGCCTCGCCGGGCGGGGCGGAACCTGTGCCGTGTTCGTCCACGCCATCGCGGCCGCCGCCGTGGGGCCCCTCGTCACCGGAGACTCGCTCCACCCGCGCCAGCTCGACACCACCTTCCGCCGCATGGCCCACTCGTTCCTGTATTGGGCCAGCGCACTGCACCGACACGACCGCCTCGACCCGGACGGCGCGCTCCTGCTGGCACTCGGCAACCCGATGGTCGACACGGTGGTCCGCAACACCGGCGCCATCGCTGCGAGCAAGGCTGCGCTCGAGACCTACGTCCGACACCTGGCGTTCGAGCTCGGCCCGCTCGGCCACCGGGTGAACCTGCTGAAGTACGGCCTCACGGTCACGCCGGCCCTCGAGGCCACCTTCGGCGCTGCCGGCGTCGCGCGGCTGCGGGAGGTGGTGGAGCAGGTCGTGCACAACCGGCGCTTGGCAGATCTCCAGGAGGTCGCGAACATCGTGTCGCACCTGGCCAAGCCCGAGGCCCGCTGGTTCAACGGAGCCACCATCGACTTCACCGGGGGGGAGGCCCAGGCGCTGTTCGACGCCCTGGTCCACCGATGAGGCGGACCCTCATCGTCGGATGAGCGTCGACCACAGCGCGCTCCACCACCGGGTCGGCCGGACCGCATCGCAGCCGCAGCCGCCGGGCTCCTCAGCGTCTGCCGATGCATCCGAGTCCACAGGGCCCGTGGTGAAGCTGTAGTCGAACACGGCCCCGTCATCGACGAACCCATCCACCGCCGCCACGACAAGCCACACCTCGTCGGCCGCGTCGAAGCCCTTCGCCACCACTGTGGCGGTGCCCGCGCCCGTGGTCGTGGCGATTGTGCGGCGCTGCTCTCCGCTGAAGTCGCCCGCCACCGCCACCACCCACTCGCCGGGCCCGCCACCGCCCGAAAAATTGACCTGGAACGCCGCGGGTGGCTCGACCACCTCCCAGTAGTTGGCACCGAAGGTCGAGGGCAGAGCCTCGGATGGTGACATCCGGCCGGCGCTCGGCACGCCGACCGCGCCGCTGGGCCAGCTGCCAGAGGGGTCTTCCCAGTCCCGGACCGCCTGCCGGTAGGTTCGCTGCTCTGGATAGTCCCAGGTCGCGTTGCGCACGACGAACTCGCCGAACCACTCCGAGGGCACCTGCCCGCGGTCGGCCATCACGCTGTCCACGATCTTCAGCGGGTTGGCGCCGGGCCGGGACCGCTCCCACACCTCACGCACAACGTCCACGTCGCCCACGGCGAGCTCGAGGAACCGCGGAAAGATGAACGCCCCATAGGCGTAGGACTCCAGCGGCACGCCCTCGTCGATCCGGTCGTAGAAGCCGAGGGTGAGCTCCGGGTGACGAGCGAAGGCGCCGAGGCTCTCGGCATGTTCGGTGTTGGCGGAGTCGGCCACGTGCTCCATCCAGGTGGCGTCGGCCTCGAACCACCAGGCCGCCTCATCGGCATACTCGAACGTGCCGAATGCCCCCTGCACCGCGTGGTGGAACTCGTGCTGCACAGTGTCGGACAGCGTGGGCAAGAGCAGCTGGTTCCTGCCGATCACGAGCATCGGCTGCCCCTGCGGGTCCGTGTTGTAGTACCCCGCGACGTAGGTGCCAGTGTCCGGCGGGCCGGCGTTGGTCTCGTCGACATAGACGTTGAGCTTGTAGCGTTCGGTGCCGACGGGCAGGGGCCAGCCCAGGTCGTCGGTCTGCAGCGCCCACGCCTCCTCGAGCCGGGCGGCGAGCGTATCGACACGCTCCAGCTCGAGATCGGGATCCCCCCAGCGGATGGCGAAGTTCTCGGTCTCCTGGGAGAACTCGCGGAGCGGCAGGTAGGCATTGCGCGCCTCTTTGCTCCCAGGCGGCGCCTCGGGCGGGGGCGGCCGTGGCCCGGCAGAGCGGGCGCCCAGCCCCACCGCCTCCAAGGCTGTCGGCAGGCAGGGGTCGCCCCGGTGCTTCCACCGCAGGCGCTCGAGGCGATGGGTCCCACAGCTCGGCCGATCGGCGGACAGCGCGTCGCCGAGCGCACGGGACAGATCGGTACAGGTCGACGCCAGGCCAACGCCGGCGAGCAGAAGGGGGGCAAGCATGGCGCATCATGCCACGGCGGTCAGCTGGAGGGGCGCTCCAGACCCATCCCACGCCCGTCGATACGGTGGAGCAGGTCGTCCACGACCCGCAAGGTCATGCCCCACAGGCGGTGGCCGTAGACATCCACCGCGGGGAGCGTGATCCGCCGACCCCGCCACTCGAGAAGGAACCGCGTGCGCCCGACGCCACTCAGCAGCGGAGCGAGGCCGATGCGGAGCACGTCCGCGACCTCCTCATTCGGCCGCAGTGGCGGCAGCACCGGCACATGGAACACGAACGGTCGCACCACCACGGCCCGCGGGCCGAGCGCCGGAGATGCAACATCATCGAGGGGACCAAACGCCACCGCCGCGGAGAGATCGAGGCCCAGCTCTTCCCATGTCTCCCGCACCGCCGTGTGCTGGCGGTCCGCATCGTCAGGCTCCACCCGACCGCCCGGAAGTCCCAGGTGGCCCGACCATGGATCCCCCGGGTGTTCCGCGCGACGGATGAGCACCACGTCCAGCGCGTCATCGAGCACCATCGCGACCGACGCCGCGCGTGCGCCGCCGGGTTCGATCGACCGGGCACCCCGCGCAACGGCCAGGCGCACCCCGCCGAGGTCTGGACCTATCACCGCTCTCCTCCCCGCCTCGGCAAACTGGATATCAGAGCCAGGCCACGCTTGTGTGGCCGATGGTGCTGGAGCGTGCGTGGCGAGCGACGAGGAGCTCGAGCCGACCCCGACGGGTATGGCGTGGGTCCGTGAGGTAGTCCGTGCGTGGGCCCCCGCGATTCTGGCGGTGTTCATCATCCGGGCCTTCATCTTCGAGCCGTTCCGCATTCCGTCCAGTTCGATGGTGCCCACGCTGCTCGTCGGCGACCATGTGCTCGTCACCAAGTTCAGCTACGGCGTGTGGCTCCACTTCCCGTTCCCGCGCAAGCTCGGGATCAAGAGCGTCGAGGTGCTCGACCTGGGCGACCCAGAGCGCGGCGACATCATCGTGTTCCGCTACCCGGAGAACGAGGCGCTCACCTACATCAAGCGCGTGGTGGCCTTGTCGGGCGACCGCATCCGGGTGAAGAATAACCAGATCTTCCTCAACGACGCCCCGGTTGAGCGAAAGTACACCGGGCAGTACGACTTCGTGGACGACCGCTGCCGCACGCACAAGGCACGGCACTACATCGAAGACCTGCCCGGCACTCCCCACGAGAAGCTCACCAACCTGGGCGGTGGCGGCTTTCTGGCCGACATGGACGAGATCACGGTGCCGCCCGACAGCGTGTTCGTGATGGGCGACAACCGCGACAACAGCGAAGACAGTCGCAGGTGGAAGTTCGTCCGGTTCGACCAGGTGAAGGGCAAGGCCCGGTTCATCTGGCTCAGCCTGGACTTCTGCAGCGGCGGGTGGCCGTTCGACATCCGCGGTGAGCGGGCCTTCCGAGGGCTGTATGGCGAGCCCGATTCGGTCGAGCCCGCCCCGTAGTCCCATCGCTGGGTCTCACCCGCGGAACCGCTTCTCCAGCTCGGCCAGCCGACGGGAGGTCTGGCGAAGGTTGCCGCTGAGCCACAGGTTCATGTTCCAGAGGATCTTCACCGCGAGCGGCGGGTTGCCCCGAAGCAGCGCAAAAAACGCCTCGCGCGGGATCACCAGCACCTCGCTCTGTGCACCGACCACGGCAGTCGCCGAGCGACTCGGCTCGTCGAGCATCGCCATCTCGCCGAACATGTTCCCGCCTTCCAGGCGCACCAGGTGGCGCCCGTCCCGCAGGATGTCCACGGCACCTTCGATGAGCAGGAACAGCTCCGTGCCCGGGTCTCCCTGGGCGAAGATCATTGTTCCCTTCGACAAGGACCGCGGCCGCGCCGCCTGTGCCACCGCTCGGAGCTCGCCGCGGGTGCAGTGCTGGAACAGCCCCATCGGCTCCAACAGCTTCAGTCGCCGCCCCTCGGCATCGGTGAGGGCCGGGCCCCGTTGTCCCAGCTGCGCACATGCGGCGATCACGGGCTGGGCTGGCGGGAGGAGGTCTCGGAGCGCGCTTCCCAGCGCATCCACAGTGGCGCGCGCGAACACCTCGCACACCTGCACGACGTCGGCCTGCTGGTGCAGCGTGCTTCCCGCGACGACGAATCGATCGCCCAGTACGGCATCCATGCACAGCGACTCTACGTCGATCTTTGGAGCGTGCCCGAGGAGACGCGTCAACGCGCCGATGTTCGCCAGCTGCGGACCGGCTCCCGCCGCCACGACGTGGTCGACCGTGAGCTGGTGTACGAGCCCCTTTCGCACGAGGTAGATCCGGCCCGCGCCGACATGCCCGACGAATACCTGGGTCGGGGTCACGAGCAGAATGTCGAGGGTCGCGCCGAGCCCAGGGTGGCGACGCGCGTAGGCGAAGACCTCGGAGGCCGCCCGCGCGAACGCGTCCTGCAGCGTCTCCAGCAGGCGTTCACGCAGGGCCACGCCGGGGCTTCGACCGAACCGGTCCACCAGGTCGCGGTGCCGGAGCATGTGGGTGCGCACAGCCTCCAGCGCGATGCGCACCACCGCGCGGCCTGCCTCGCCAGCACCCGCCGTAGGCTCGCACACCCCAACGAGTCCGATCACCCGCTCCACGAGCACCTGATCGGGATGCACCTCGCCCGGTCGCGTGCCCGGGTAGAACACCGATGAGGTGATCAGATCCATGCTGCGGAACTCCCCGTCGAGAATAGCCCTCACCTTCCGAGGTGTCACACTGGCGCTGTGGGTCCTGTGTGGCTGTACGCCGCTGCACGGCGGCTGGAGAATCCCACAGCCCGCCGCAGGCACCACGGCACATTGGGTGCTCGCGCTCGCCGGCACCCCCATCGGACACGAACAGCAGCGCCAGAGCGACGGCCTGTTCTGGTCGCGACGCGCCTGGAACTTCGCCGTCGATGGCGTGGTCGTATCGCCGACCATCGAGGTTCGAGCGCGTCTGCGGACCGATGGTTCGGTCGACCTGGTGGAGCGCGCGGACGCGACCGGACGGGACGCCTGGCGCCCGCTTACACCCGCATGGCTCGCCGAGACCGCGCCAGCAAGGACCGGTACCACTCCTGTGCTCGACCCGGGCACCGGCGAGGTCGAGCTGCTGGCGGTGACTGTGACTGGGCCTCTGCGCCGGGTCGGGCCACGGGAGTGGAGCGAAGATGGTGGCTGGCGGATCGGCGCCCTCACCGCCTCGCCGGTACCCCGGGCGCCGTCGCTGCCGAGTGCAGATCTCTTGTCCTTGGTGCGCATCCCGTCCACCCCCGTCCCACAGGCGCAGCGCAGCCGGCACGCCGCGATCACCATCGACGACACCACCCATAGGATCGACGTGCCGGTGCGAGCCGAGATCCCGGCCGAGCTCTGGCGCCGGGTGGAGCGGCTCGTCCGCCGGGTCCAGGCCCAGCTCGACACCACGCCTACCCCCGGCCAGCTGTCCGCCGGGGCGGCCTTGGCGGCAGGGGCTGGCGACTGCACGGAGCACCGAGAGGTGTTCCTGGAACTGGCCATCGCAGACGGCATCGACGCGCGGCCCGCGGAAGGCCTCGTCTATGTGGACGGGCCAGAACCGGGCTTCCTGCCTCATGCATGGGCCGAGGTTCGGGTCGGCGACCGCTGGGTCGGCGTAGACCCGACCTGGAGCCAGTGGCCGGCGGACGCGACCCATGTGCCGTTGGGAGAGCAGGACCGCCTCGATGTGATCACCCGCGCCGGCACCCGCCGCGCGGTGGTCACGGACGTGCGGTGACAGCGATGGAATCGTGGTGGCCGTGGGCCCTGGTGGCAGTCCTCCTGTTCGCGATCACGCTCGCGTGGCGGCGGGCATCCACCCGGACCGGGCGGAACAACCGACGACGACAGCGGGTGGCCCAGCGCGGTGAGGTGTTGGCCGAGAGCCTCCTGGCCGCAGCTGGGTTCCGGGTGGAAGACCGCCAGGTCACGGCGCGCTGGTCGATGCATATCGACGGCGAACCGCACGAAGTGCACTGTCGGGCCGACCTCATCGTCACCCGGCGCAGGCGTCGCTACGTGGCCGAGGTGAAGACTGGCGAGCGCGCCCCCGACCCGACCCTGCCGGCGACCCGAAGGCAGCTACTCGAGTACCGGCTGGCGTTCGACGTGGACGGCCTGCTCCTCGTGGACGTGCCCGGCCGCGAGGTGATCGAGGTGGAGTTCCCCTACCCGTCCAGCTGAGCATGGGGGTAGGCCTCGAGCGCCTCGCCCAGGATCTCCATCGCGCGCACCAGACCTGCCCCACCCTGCACGGCGGCCAGCCGAATCTGGGTCTTTCCCGCGGTAGAGTCGGCGTAGAACCCTCCTCCCGGCGCGACCACGACGCTCTCGCCGTCACTGCGGAAGTCGGTCACGAGGTACCGGGCAAACCGATCCGCATCGTCCACCGGCAGATCGACCATGCAGTAGAAGGCGCCCGCCGGATTCGACGTGGACATGCCCGGCGTGGCCTCGATGGCGTCGACCAGCGTGCGCACCCGGCCTCGGTACACGCCCCGGATCTCGTCGTAGTAGGACTCAGGCAGTGCCAAGGCAGCGAGCCCCACAGCCTGGGCCAGTGGCTGCGGGCCAAGTCGGGCCTGGCCGAGCCGCTCCACCTTCTCCATCACCGTCGCGTTGCGCGAGATCAGGAACCCGAGCCGCAGCCCACAGGCGGAGTAGGTCTTGGACAACGAGTCGATCACGATCACGTTGTCCCGGAACTCATCCAGCTCCAGCGCCGAGGTGGGAGGCCGGTTGAACCAGACCCTTCGGTACACTTCGTCGGCGATGATGAACAGGTCGCGCCGAGCGGCCCACGCGAACAAGCGCTCGAGCTCGGCGCGGCCGTACACCGCGCCGGTCGGGTTGCCGGGGTTGGAGAAGACGATCGCGCGCGTCTTCGGCGTGACGTAGCGATCGAGCACATCGTCAGACGGCAGCGCGAACCCATCGTCCAGATGGGTGCGGATCGGCACGATGCGCGCCCCCGCCACCGTGGCAAAGCCGTTGTAGTTCGTGTAGTACGGCTCGGGCGCGAGGATTTCGTCGCCGGGGTCGCACACCGCGGTGAATGCGAACAGCAGCGCCTCGCTGCCGCCGGTGGTCACCGCCACGTCCGTCCAGCCCAGCCCCGGACTCCACCGCCCGTGGTACCCGGCGGCGGCCTCGCGCAGCTCGGGCAGCCCAGAGGCTGGCCCATAGGCGATCACGGAAGGGCGCCACCGCCCGATGGCATCGAGCAATGGCTCGGGAGTCGGCACATCCGGCTGGCCGATGTTCAGGCGATGAAAGCGCACGTCGCGCTGCTGCATCACCGTCAGATCAAGCTTCCGAATCGCACTCTCCTGAAGCACCGATACTCGATGGGACAGGCGGGGCATGATCCACTCCTCGGGGCGGCTACCAGTCGCCGCAGACGGTCTCGATGATCAAACGGCACACGACGTACGGATCGATGTTCGCGCAGGGGCGACGATCCTCGAGGTAGCCGCAACCCTCGGCACGAACCGACATCGGGATGCGGATCGACGCGCCGCGGTCGGAGTTGCCGTACTTGAACTCGCGGTACGAGCAGGTCTCGTGCAGGCCCGTGAGGCGCTGCTCGATGCCGTCGCCGTAGTTCTCGATGTGCAGCGCGTGGCGGGCCTCGAACTTCGGCATCGCCGCGAGGATCGCCTCCATTCCACCGGGCGCACGCATGGCCGCGGTGGAGAAGTTCGTGTGCCCACCCGAGCCGTTCCAGTCGCCCTTCACGGGCTTGGGGTGCAGCTTCATGGTCACCCCGTACTCCTCACCGATGCGGTACAGGAGGTAGCGGGCGATCTGCAGGTGGTCGGAGACCTCGATCGGGCCTGCGGTGCCGATCTGGAACTCCCACTGCCCGGGCATGACCTCGGCATTCACCCCGTAGATCTTCAGGCCTGCCTCGATGCACGCCTCGAGGTGCTGCTCGGCGATCTCGCGCCCGAACACCTCGTCGGCGCCCACGCCGCAGTAGAACGGGCCCTGTGGCGCCGGGTAGCCGCCCTCGGGCCAGCCCATCGGCCGCATGCCCTCGAACATCGTGTATTCCTGCTCGATGCCGAACCAGGAATCCTCGTCCGCATACGTCTCTGCGACAGCGCGGAGCAGGGCGCGGGTGTTGGTCGAGTGAGGCGAACCGTCGGCGTTGGTGACCTCACACAGCACGATGCGCGCGGTGCCGCCACGGATGGGATCCGGGCAGGAGAACACCGGCTTCAGACCGCAGTCGGAATCGTGGCCAACGGCCTGGTAGGTGCTCGAACCGTCGAAGTTCCACAGCGGGAAGTCGGTGGTGTCTGCAGGCAGCACCCGAGTCTTCGCTCGGAGCCGCGGCGTGGGGCGGGTGCCATCGATCCAGATGTACTCGGCTCTCATCATTGTCGACCTCGCAAACAGTCGCAGGCTGTTGACCGCCCAGTGAGCGGCGCGAGCCCTATTCCGTCAGGCGCTGCGCGGCTTGCGATTCAAAATTCATCCTTTCTAACGTACTTTTCCTCGAGCGCATCTGCGACTGCGGCGACGCGGCTCAGCACGAAGTCGAAGTCATCGAGGTGGAGATGGTCGAGCAGGAGGTTGTAGACCACGAGGTACACCGACCCCGACAGGGCCACGGTGGCGAGCGGCAGCTTGGAGTTGTCCTCCAGCAGCACCACGGGATCCACATCGCCCTTGCGCGCGAATGCGCTCTTGAACTCGACCATGTCGCGGTTGGCGGCCTTGTACTTCCGAACGATGATCTTCTGGGATCGATCGTCCTCGTAGGTCCACACCATGCTCATCATGTCCGGCTGGTCATCCTGCAGCCGGAACCGGGCCCGCATGTGTCGCTGTACTTCCGCCCAGGTCGTCATCCGCCAGTCCTCCGAGTAGCGCTGCGCTCCTACCGTCGCCGGCGACGAAACGCCACGAGCAGAGGCAGCACCGAGACGCCAAAGTGCGGTGCTGAGTCGCACCCGCACCCGCCAGCATCCTCCAACGGCACCCGACCGCTGTCACCCTCCAACGCGGGATCGCTCACGATCGGACCACCCGTGCCCGTGCCGGTACCACCGCCCGTGCCCGTGGCGGTGCCACCACCCGTGCCAGCGCCGCCGCCCGTACCGGTGCTACCGCCCGTGCTGCCTGTCCCTGTGCTCGTACCGGTACCGGTACCGGAGCCGGCGCCCGGGTCTGGCGGCGTGTAGTCGGGCAGCAGGAGCGGGAGGAGCGCGCCGGCCAGTGCGTCGCGGGAAGCGGGGGCGACGATCGTCTCGAACGGGAACCCGAACGTGGCGACGCCAGCGCCGAACACGCCGGCCACCTCCCCGGTGCCGTAGCGCGCGATGACCTCGCGGTCAGAGGCCAGCACGTCGGGCCACTCCACCGGGTACGGCCCGTCCGGCCCGAAGTCCAGAGGCGGAAGGCCCGCGAGCAACCCCTCTCCGTCAGCGGCCTGAGACCCCGCGGCATCGGCCTCCATCAGGGCTCCGAACACCTCCGATGCGAACGCCTGATCGGCGGCATCGCCGAGGTAGTCGAGGTCCCAGAACACCTCGGATCCGCTCACCCACAGGGCGCCACCGGCGGCGTGGAACTCCCTGAGCATGGACTGGTGGGGCTGGGACACGGCGTCATCGGCCGACGATTCCTCCCCAGCACCCCACACGACGAGATCGTAGGTCGACAGGTCCACCCGATCGAGAGCGTCGTCGTCCGCGCTGTCGAAGTAGTACCCGGCGGCTGCGACCGGCCGACCGTGATCGGCCACGACGTCGGCCGGGTTCATCCGTCGGAGATCCATCCGGACCACCTCACCGACCCGCGCCGTGGGCGTGTAGCGATCGAGCTGACCGGCATCCATCCGATCGAAGGCGTCGACGAGCAGGATGTGGGGTTCGCCGTCCGGCGACCGCCGGGCGCCATGCACCTCGGAGGGAAAGCTGATCCCGCCGTCGTTGATGCCCGCGACGCGCACGAAGACCACCGCACCAGGGGCCACGTCGATCCGCGCAGAGGGACTGGAGACCTCGGTTCCCGAATCCCATGCGCGCCCATCCGACGAGGTGTACACCTGCCACCGCTCGGCGGGATCGCCGTTGATGCCGCCGGTGGGCCCGGGCTGCCACTCGGCGAGCAGGTGGTCGGTCTCGTGACGAACGGTGAGTGCGACCGGAGGCTCCGGCACGTAGGTCACGGGCACGCCGTCACGAGCCGCGAAGTATTGGACGATCCCCCGATACATTGCCCGTGCTGCCAGGTGGCGGAACCGGGGGTGCTTGAGGGCCGCCGCGTCGTCGGCGTTGTTGTGGAACGCCAGCTCGACGAGCACCGCCGGCATCTCGTTGTTGTACGACGGCTCCACCTCCGAGAAGCACGCGGTGCCGATGTCGCGGTCCTGCCATTCCGGCTCCCACTCCGTTCGGAACGCGTCGATCAGCTCGTCCTGCACCGACCGCGCGAGGGTGTACGACCCCTCGATCGCGGCAGAACCACACTCGGCCGGCTCGTGCGGGGGCGCATCGGCCCCGCCGCCCGCGAAGTAGGTGACCGTGCCACGGGCAGCGCCCCCCTCGGCACCATCGCCGGTCGCGTTGCTGTGCCACGACAGGTACACCGCGTCTTCGCCGCTGGGATGCTCCCAGTCCGCCCACTTCGACCGGGTTGACGGGTCGGATCCGCCGTCGTCGTAGCTCGGGCCATCGCCCCACGGGTCGTACACCGACGACGGCGCGCCGTTGTACTGGTTGTAGTGGATGGCGGAGGACAACCAGCGGGGAAGGTCAGTGAGCTCACCGTGCCGGCTCACGTCATCCATCCCGCCACCGATGCGCACCGCGTCCGCACTCACCATCTTGCCGACCTCTGCGGAATCGCCATGCAGCTCGACCGTGAGAGACCGACCCGCGGTGAGC
>JBLFXJ010000090.1:0-23727 GCA_047609825.1 Myxococcota bacterium | reverse complement strand
TCCCGAAGGGTGCGTTGCTCGTACCAGACGAACGAGTTGTTGCTGCGCAGCTTGAAGGTCGCGCGGGCGGCCTCCTCCCCGTCGCACAGGCTCCGAAGCTGCCGATCCATCACATCCGCGATGGGCTTGCCCTCCTGTGCTCGCTTGTTCGCGCGCACCCGGGGCACCTCGGTGCCGGCCTCGACGCTGAACGGACCCTTGCGGTCGATGAACCGCAGCTCGCTGAGCACCAGGTCGGAGTATTGGGAGCCCGGGTATGAGGCATCGAGGGCCACCCTGAGCTCCTTGCCGCGCATGGGCACGAGGAGCGTGGCGCGCTGCGCATCCCCGGTGTCCTTGAGGTCGAGATCCGTCCATGGGCCGCCGTCGGTGGACAGCCGCACACGCTTGGCGCGGGCGTTGCGAGTGAAGTGGTCGGCGGACCGCTGGTATCCATTCCAGATCTCGATCCCGTCGAGCACCACCGCCTCCTGCAGCGTGACCGTGACGATCTCTCCGGGGCCGTCCCCGTCAGCGCCCTCGACCCACCCGAAGTCCAGGCGTCCGTCGAACAGGTACTCGACCAGGTACGCGTCTTCCGGCTCGAGCGTGGAGCTCGCTTCGACCAATGCGGGCAGGCGCCGCGGCGGCTTGAAGGCCATCGGGGAGTCGCCGCCGAAGGCGAGCTCGGCGATGCAGCCCGAGCCCGTGGCAGCGTCGATCCTCACGAACCAGGTGTTCACGTCGATGCCAGCGGGCAGCTCGAGCGTGGTTGCGCCGCCGACCTGGAGGCCCGATGCGTTGGCGCGCCCGTTGACGTAGTCGGACACTTCGAGCACGCCCGAGTCGCTGCACGGCGTGATCTCGACGCGGCGGACGGCGGCCGACCCCTCGAACCGCACCAGCAGCCCCTCACCCATCGCGTCGCCTTCGGGCGTCCACCCCGTGGCGAGGTCTCCGTCGAGCACGACCGCCGGGTCGCTACCCGACGTTCCGACTATCGCCTGGACCGCTTTGGCCTTGACCGGCGCAGGAGCGGGCTCGACGTCGTCGGCTAGGTTCGGCTCGGGGGCCACGAGGTCGACGCCAGCACAGGCCATGGCGAGCAGGGGCAGGAGGCGGATCATCGTTCCTCTGGGGAGAGCGGTGTGAGGGCCGCAGCGGGGACAGAGTAGGCCACCCGCGCGCGGTTGACGGCGATCAAGTGCGGTTCTTCGGGTCGATCCGTACGAACGCGGTCAAGGCGATTCTCGCGCCAGACCTCCCCGTCGCGCAGAACGAAGCGGTGCCAGGTCTCGACGATACGCCACTGATGCCGGGGCGGGGCCTCCAGCTGTATCTCTCCGCGCAGGCGGCCGTCCTGCACCACCAGGTGGATACGGGCCGCCTGTGGCCGCGGGTTGGCGAAGCGGAGATCACGGTTGGGGTGGAACACCGTGGCGCCGCAGCCGAACGGGACCGAACGCTGGCTGTCCGGGAACAGGTCGAGGTCGTGCCGGTGACGCTCGATCACGTCGAGCCCAGCATGAAGCGCCAGCCAGAACACCAGGTTGGCGACCTGGCAGGCGCCGCCGCCGACCCCTCGCGCCAGCTGACCCTCGTGCAGCTCCGGACCCGCCCGGAAGCCCCGATGGCGGAGCGGAGGGCCGACCTGCGCGTGCCAGGAGAACTCGGCACCTGGCCCCAGCACGGTGCCATGAAGGAGCTCGGCGGCCCGGCGGACATTGGCTTCTTTCGCGGCCTGCAGGTCTGCGGCGTAGAGCGTACCGGGACGACGGAGAGGGCTGCTGCGGGCGCACTGGACATGCTGCCACCGGCGGGAGACCCGCGGTAGAGCAGGGCTTCGGCCCAGGTAGTGCCTGGCCACGGCGGGAGCCCGCCGCGCGGCGATGCGGACCTCCACGGGTAACAGGTTGCGGAGCGCGCGGGTGAGGGGAGCGCCGAGTCTGCGGGAGGGGAGCGTCGCGTCTGGCGGGAGGGTGAGTTCGCGCATCGGACTTCCGCGTCAGAGCCGACTATACCGAAGGAATGTGGAGCGTGGGCGTGGTCATCGCGGGCATCGTCTGCGGGTGGGTCGGCCTCGCCTCGGCGCTGGAACTGTACGGAACGTACGCGAAACCCCTGGGCAGCTGGACCGCCGCTGTCGTGCCTGGGGCGGCGGTCCTCCCGTCGGGCGCTCGGAGCGGGGCGTTGACGCGACGGGTGCATGCGGCGGTCGGGCTGTGGCATGCGGGTCGGGTGGAGCGGCTGGTGCTCACGGGTGGCGTGGGGCGACATGGCCAGGCGGAGGCCGAGGTGGCGGCCCAGCTCGCGCGGGACCTCGGGGTGCCTGCGGGCGTGTTGGTGCTGGAGGACTCCAGCGTGGACACGCTGCAGAACGCCGCGCACACGGCCCGACTCATCGGGCCAGTGCCGATCGTCGTCGTGTCGGACACGTACCACTGCTTCCGCTGCATGCGGATGTTCGGCAAGCACTTCGACACAGTGGCCGTGCTGGGCACCCCACCGCCTCCACGAGCCGGGGTGAAGCTGGCATTACGTGAGGCGGCGTCCGTCGTGTGGCACGCTATGCGAGGGCAGCTGTGATCACTGCCGCCTCGTCGCGGGACGGTCGGCATGCCATATTTGCCTCGTCGCCAGAGACGCGGCTCGGGAGGGGCGATGCGGGTCCGTGAAGCGCGCGCAGAAGAGCTGGCCGCGTGCATCGCCGTGCGACATGAGGTGTTCGTCGTGGGCCAAGGGGTTCCGGTCGAGATCGAGCAGGATGGACGGGACTCCGAGTGTCGGCACGCCATTGTCGTCGAGGCGGGCCAGGTTCTCGGCACGGCCCGACTCCGGGTGACCGAGATCGGCGAAGCGAAGGCCGAGCGAGTGGCCGTGCGGTCCACCGCCCGAGGACGCGGGCTGGGACGGCTCCTGATGGAGGCGTTGGAGGGTCTGGCCCGCGAGGCGGACCACTCGGCGCTGGTTCTCCACGCCCAGGCCGACGTGATCGGGTTCTACGAACACATCGGCTACGTGGCTGAAGGGGAGCGGTTCTTCGAGGCTGACATCGAACACCTGTCGATGCGGCGCGACCTGGCGTGAACCCCCACGAGCGAGACGAGACCTGGCAGCTCCCCGATCCGGTTGCCCTGGCCAGGGCAGCTGCCCGCTTGTTCGTCGCGCAGGTGGTCACCCTCGCGGGCTTTCTGGCGCTCGGCTCACTGCTGCCGATCTCGAGTTGGGGCATCTGGCTTCCGGCTGTCGCCGCGGTGGTCGGGGCCTGGGCCTGGGCGCGAGGCGAGGGGAGGCGGCGGCCAGAGCTGCTCACAATCGAAGGGGTGCGCGCCCTGACCCTACGCGTCGCGATCCCTCTGGGGCTGGGATGCGGGTCGGTGTACCTGGTCTTTTCCATCGTCCGGGCCGAGCAGGTACCCCACTCGCTCCCGGCCGTGCTCGCTCTCGCCGCAGCCATGGCGCTGGGGGGCGGCTTCGCCGGCGGCATGCTCACCCTGTGCGGGCTCGACCTCGGCAGACCACCGGAATCCCGACGGCCACCGGACTGAGCGACGGCGCCACGCCCTGGTCGGTGCTGCGACGCCGTCGACAGAGCGTCCGCGAGCAAGCACGGCCAGGCGCACCCCATTAGACTCACCGACCGAACCCGCCGGATCGAGCCCCAGAGGAGCGCATGTCGTTCGACAACCCCACCGATCCCTCCAGCGCCGACCTGCCCGACGCGCTCGAGGTGCCCGTCCTCGCAATCCGCAACACGGTCATCTTCCCGGTCCTGGCGTTTCCGATCAACGTCGGACGCTCGAAGTCGGTCCGTGCAGTGGAGAAGGCCCTCGAGACCGAGGAGAAGTACCTCGGGATCTTCGCTCAGCGTGATCCCAAGACCGAAGACCCTGACGCGTCCGACCTGCACCAAGTTGGCACGGTCGTCCGCATCCTGAAAATGGTCAAGGTCCCGGGCAACAAGCTCAACGTGATCATCCAAGGCATCGCGCGAGCGCGCGTCGACGAGTGGACGAACGACGAGAACCATCTGTCCGCCAAGATCACCACCCAAGCCGCCGACCCCGGCGGTGCGGATGCGATCGAGCTCATGGGCGAGTTGCGCGAGCTTGCCCAGAAGATCATCGACCTCTCGCCGCAGATCCCGCCCGAGGCGTCGTTCCTGGTGCGGTCGATCGACGAGCCCGGCGTCCTCGCCGATATCGTTGCATCGAACCTCAACATCCAGCCCGACGAGAAGCAGGACCTGCTCGAGACCTTCCAGACGCGGGAGCGGATGGAGAAGGTGATCGCGCACCTGAACAAGGAAATCCAGGTCCTGGAGCTCTCGAACAAGATCCAGACCGAGGTCAAGGGCGAGATGGACAAGGCGCAGCGGGAGTATTTCCTCCGCGAGCAGCTCAAGGCCATCCAGAAGGAGCTCGGCGAGGTCGACGAGCGCCAGGAGGAGTTCGAGGAGCTCAAGCGCAACGTCAAGCGCGCGAAGATGCCCAAGGAAGTGGAGGAGGTCGCCTTCAAGGAGCTCAAGCGCATGGCGCGCATGAGCCCGGGTGCGGCCGAGTTCACCGTGAGCCGCACCTACCTCGACTGGCTCACCGAGCTCCCGTGGTCGCGCTCCAGCCAGGATCGGCTCGACGTGAATGAGGCCGAGCGCATCCTCGACGAAGACCACTATGGGCTGCAGAAGGTCAAGCAGCGGATCCTCGAGTTCCTCGCGGTCCGCAAGCTGAAGAACGACATGAAGGGCCCGATCCTGTGCCTCGTCGGGCCTCCTGGCGTGGGCAAGACCTCGCTCGCGAAGAGCGTGGCCCGGGCGCTCGGCCGGAAGATGGTCCGGATCAGCCTCGGCGGTATTCGCGATGAGGCCGAGATCCGAGGCCACCGGAAGACCTACATCGGCTCGATGCCCGGCAAGATCATCAAGGGCCTGAAGAAGGCGGGCACGAACAACCCCGTCTTCGTACTCGATGAGATCGACAAACTCGGAGCCGACTACCGAGGCGACCCCTCCTCCGCGCTCCTCGAGGTGCTCGATCCCGAGCAGAACGACACGTTCCAGGACCACTACCTCGACGTGACCTTCGACCTGTCAAAGGTGCTGTTCATCGCCACGGCCAACGTGCCGGACACCATCCCGGGCCCGCTCCGCGACCGGATGGAGATCATCCGAATCGCTGGCTACACCCACCAGGAGAAGCGCCAGATCGCCGAGCGCTACCTCTGGCCGCAGTGCCTCTCGGACCACGGGCTGACCACCGAACAGGTCACCCTGGACCTCGAAGCCCTGAACAAGCTGATCGAGTCCTACACCCGCGAAGCCGGTGTTCGCGCCCTGAAGCGTGAGCTCGCCGGCGTGTGCAGGTGGTGTGCCCGCGAGATCGCCGCCGAGAACCGCACTTCCGTCAAGGTCGACGCGGAGATGGTCGAGGAGATTCGCGGCCCGATCCACTTCTTCAAGGAAGTGGCCGAGCGCACCAGCGTGCCCGGCGTGGCCACGGGCCTCGCATGGACGAGCGTAGGCGGCGAGATCCTGTTCATCGAAGCCACCAAGATGCGAGGCAAGGGCACGATGACCCTCACCGGCTCACTTGGCGACGTGATGAAGGAATCCGTCAGCGTCGCCCGGTCCTACATCCGGGCGTCGGCCGCAGAGATTGGAGTCGATGAGTCGATGTTCGACAAGGTCGACCTGCACGTGCACGTCCCCAGCGGTGCCATCCCCAAGGACGGCCCGTCGGCAGGCGTGACGATGATCACCGCCATGACCTCTCTGCTCACCGGACTCCGCGTCGACCCCACGGTCGCGATGACCGGTGAGATCACGCTCCGCGGCGCGGTGCTCCCCGTCGGGGGCATCAAGGAGAAGGTCCTGGCCGCCCACCGCGCTGGCATCAAGATGGTCATCCTTCCCGAGAAGTGCAGGAAGGACCTCATCGAGGTGCCAGAAGAGATCCAGGACGCGCTCGAGTTCCGCTTCGTGGACCGCATGGAGCAGGTGCTCGAGCTCACGCTCGGCACGGAGGGCCTCGCTGCCGCGCGCGCGAGCCTCGTAAAGCAGGACTGATCGCCCATGAACCTACGCCCGTTCACCCGCGTTCTGGTCGCCAACCGTGGCGAAATCGCCGTGCGCGTGATCCGAGGGTGCCACGAGCGGGGTCTCGAGGCGGTCGCGGTCCACTCCGACGCCGACGCCGACGCACTGCATGTGCGGCTGGCCGATGCGGCGTACCGCATCGGTCCCGCAGCGTCGTCCGAGTCGTACCTGCTCGGCGACGTGATCCTCGATGTGGCGGCCCGTTCGGGTTGCGACGCGATTCACCCTGGCTACGGATTCCTATCCGAGAACGCTGACTTCGCCCGTGCGGTCCTCGCCGCCGGCCTGGTGTGGATCGGTCCGCCGCCCGACGCGATGGAGGCGATGGGCGAGAAGACCTCGGCACGGCGGCGGATGTCGGCGGCCGGTGTCCCGGTCGTGCCGGGCACCGTCGAGCCGGTCACCGATCCCGCTGAGGCGGCGCGCATCGCCCTCGAGGTGGGACTGCCGGTGATGCTCAAGGCGGCCGCTGGTGGCGGCGGCAAGGGCATGCGTCGGGTCGACCGGGCGGAGGACCTCCCGAACGCACTCGCCGCGGCGCAAGGCGAGGCGATGAAGTCGTTTGGGGACGACAGCGTCTACGTCGAGAAGTTCGTCATGCGCCCGCGGCATGTCGAGATCCAGGTCCTCGCTGACGGCCACGGCAACGTCGTGCACCTGTTCGAGCGGGACTGCAGCATCCAGCGCCGACACCAGAAGGTCGTCGAGGAGCCCCCAGCCCGAGACTGCCGGAGGCCACGCGTCAGGCGATGGCGGCCGCTGCAGTACGCGCCACGCAGGCCGTCAACTACGTCGGAGCCGGCACCTGCGAGTTCCTCGTAGGGGCGGATGGGGCGTTCCACTTCCTCGAGATGAACACTCGGCTGCAGGTGGAACACCCGATCACGGAGCTGATCACTGGCGTCGACCTGGTGCATGCCCAGCTTCGAGTGGCCGCGGGCGAGCGGCTGTGGTTCGAGCAAGACGATCTCGTACGGAACGGACACGCCATCGAGTGCCGGATCTACGCCGAAGACGCGGCGGAGGGTTTCCGGCCCGCCCCGGGTCCACTGCACGGCTACCGGGAGCCCACCGGGCCGTGGGTGCGGGTCGACAGCGGGGTCGTGGAGGGGATGACCGTGCCCATCCACTACGACCCGATGATCGCCAAGCTGGTCGTCTGGGGCCCCACGCGACCGGTGGCCATCGCCCGCGCGCGACGAGCGCTGAAGCACTACCACATCGTCGGCACCCACACATCGATCCCGTTCTTCCTGGCATTGTTCGAGGATGAGGCGTTCACCTCCGGCCACTACGACACCGGGTTCATCACGACCGAGTGGCTCGAGGCGAACCTGGGTGCTCCAGAAGACCTCGAGGCCGAGGCCATCGCCATCGCCATCGCTGCGTTCGAGCGCGACCGTCGGCTCCGACCCTCCGCGCCGGCTGGCGGGGCGGGCGAGTCCGCGTGGAAGCGGGCACATCGGTGGAAGACCTACCGGAGGTGGGCATGATCTACGAGGTCACGGTCGGGGAAACGGCCCGTCTCATCGACGTGCAACAGGCCGATGGCGGCGGTTGGTGGGTTGCCGTGGACGGGGGCGAGCGCCGGAAGCTGAGCGGCGCCCAAGTCGGTGCGGCTGAGTGGTTGCTCGCCGAGGGTGACCGCACCCAAACCCACGCGGTGTTCCTCGATGGGGACCGCGCACAGCTGCAGGTCAGGGGCCATTCGATTGGCGCGCGGATCGTCGACCCCCGCTCGGCGGCGCTCGAGGGCGCCGCCGGCGGTCAGGCTGGCGAGGTCACCACGCCCATGCCTGGAGTGGTGGTTCGGGTGTTGGTCGAGGTGGGCCAGGCCGTCGTGGCCGGCCAGGTGCTGCTCGTGGTCGAGGCCATGAAGATGGAGAACGAGTACAAGTCGGCCATTGATGGCGTCGTCACTCGAATCGCCGTCTCTGTCGGCGACACGTTGGCCGCGAACACGCTGCTCGCGACGGTCAGCGCCGACTGAGCGCGCGAACCAGACGCGACCAGCCGCCCGCGGGTGGCGCGATGGTGCACCCGCAGCCGCCCGACTCCTTCTCGCCCGCAGAGTCGAGCGCGTCTGTGCCGTCGCCCGTACCGGTAGTTGTGCTGCCGGTGCCAGTGCCGCCTCCGGTGGCCGTACCGCCAGTCCCGGCTCCACCAGTGGCGGTACCCGTGCCGGTCGCAGAGCCAGTCCCGGTCGCCGTACCCGTGCCGGTTCCGGTCGCCGTACCCGCTCCAGTCGCCGTACCGGTTCCGGTCGCCGTGCCGGTTCCGGTCGCCGTGCCCGTTCCAGTCGCGGTGCCGCCCGTCGCGGTTCCGGTGCCGGGCGGAGGGCGAACCTCGAGATGCAGCAGCTGGTCGCCAGGCACATAAGGGAAGTCGTCGCCGTCGAAGTCCGGTGGCCCGAGGTTGGTCAGCGCGACCACCACCTCGACGATGCCGGTCAGCGGCACCGACACCTCTGGGGCCTCGCCGCTCGCCTCCACCTCGCCAACCGACCCATCCTCGTGCCACCACAGGGCGATGAGGGCAGAGCCATTGCCGGAGGCAGAAGACGTGGACGCATGGAGCACATCCGCGCCGTCCACCACGTCGATCGCGACGAATCCTTGCCCCGTGATCATCGGAGCGATCGGGAGGAATCCATGGTCCACCGGCAGGTCGCCCACGGCGAGCCGGTCATGGGGGACCTCCTCCCAGCGGGTCCAGTCCGCTGCATCGACGAGCCCGCGGTCGTCCCACTGGGGGCCCACTAACCACCGGGTGCGCGCGACGCCGTTCAGGAACGGACCCAGCTCGAGCCCCGTCACCAGCTGGATGGAGTCGAGCACATCCGGCTCATTCGGCCGACCTTCCTGGGCTGCCGAGCGCCACAGGTCCACCCCCGCCTGGCCCGATCCATCGCCGAGAATCTGGTCCATGTGCATGACCCAGAGGGCCGCGCCGTACTCGAACGAGGCACCCACATAGTGGCCGTAGTACAGCGCATATGAGTCAGCGAGCAGCGTCGGGGCGAACGGCACCTCCTGGAAGGTCCACACGTCGTAGTCCCACTCCGTGTCTCCCAGGGTCCACCACTGCGCCGCGGTCGCCACCGCCTCCCAGATCGGCAGCGTAGGCTCACGAAAGTCCGTCGCGAACTGGGTCGTGTGCTGGAACTCATGCGCCACGTAGGAGGGGAGGAACTCGTCTGGAATGTTCTGGTCGATGGCCATGTACACGGGCGTGCCGTTGAACCCGTCGCCGCCGACAGCGTCGTCATACGGATAGGTCTCGGCATCCACCCAGGCCGAGCCCGAGGCGATCGCGGCCAGGTAGATGTCGAGCTCGGGGCCATCGGCGCTGTCGGGGAGGACTGGGGCGCGGAACCCCATCTCCTCCACCTGCACCTGCCACGACAGCTCGGCCGCCTCGAGCACTGTGCGCGCCTTGCCGACGTCGTCGGCGCGGTTCCAGTGCACCCGGATCGGGTACCGCTCACTCACCACCGAGCTGATCGATGGTGGCCGGGGGCTGAACCCTCCGCGCCGTGAGGTACCGATGCATGGCCCGGTGGGTGAGATGGCGAGCGCCTGAGACGCTGCGAGGAGAATCACCATGGGTCAGGCCGGGGCTGTGGAGTCGATACGGAACCGGGTAGGCAGGATCGGCGCCTCCCACCGTGCGGGCGGGGGCGTGCGGTGCAGGAAGTAGCGGGCGTCGAGCACGAGCGTCTCGCCGTCCTCCATCGCCTCCCACCGGTTCTCGTCGGCCCCGATCTGCTCGGACGCCACGAGCAGGTGGTTCACCGGGGTGTTCGCAGGCCGGCGCAGGAGCATGCACACCTTGGACGGCTCCGGGCAGGTGTGGAAGTCCGCGCAGTGGCTCTTCTGGGTGGCAATGAACAGTGGCATCCCGGCCCGATGGGCCACCATGGAGCGGCCGTCGGTGAGCAGGATGTTCACGATCGGTCGCTCCAGATCGAGCCGACGCGCCTCCGCATCCAGCTCGAGCGCCACCTGGCGGACCACACGGCCGATCGCCTGTCCGTCACCCGCAACGCGCCCGGTGGCATCGATGCCGGCAGCCGCCAGCCGCGCGAGGATGAGGTGGAACAGATGCTCCGAGTCCGTATCGCCGACGATCTGGGCGCGGTGCGACGGGAGGATCCGCTCCGAGACCCACTCACGCATACGCTCGAAACCGAAGATCGTGCCATTGTGGCAGAACAGCCACCTGCCGAACCGGAACGGATGCGCGTTGACGTGGTCCACGTGGCCCACGGTGGCGCGCCGGACGTGGACGAGGAAGGTCTCGCTGGTCAGCCGCGCGGACATGCGCTGGAACCGATCGCACGTGTGAGCTGATGTCGCTGACTTCAGAACATAGGCCTCGTCAGCCACGAACCAGCCGATGCCCCACCCATGGGGGTGGCGCTGGGACTGGGCAGCGAGCGCGTTCTCGGCCTCGAGCAGAGACCGGTGCGCGCGTGACGGCACCGGACTCCGAAAGCCGAACATGCGGCAGATGTGGCACCCCGAAGGTCAGACTGTGGAAGGAGGAGCCTACGTGGCTTCGTGGCGAGTGTAAACGCCGACGGTAGATGTGACGGGCGCAGCTGCCACACGCCCCAGCGGTTACGGTGGCGGCCTGGAGGTCCGTTGCTCGGCATCGGCATGTCCGAGATCTTGGTCATCGGCGTGGTCGTGTTGCTCGTGGTGGGGCCAGACAAACTGCCGCATCTGATGCGCACGGTCGGTCGCTATTATGGTCAGCTCAGGCGCTCCGCTGACGAGCTCCGCCGGGCGTTCGTGCTCGAGGCGGATCGGCAGGATGCCGACGAGCGGATGCGCGCCCTCAACGAGCGTCGCAAGCGGGCCGCCGAGGCCCGCCGACGGGCGGTCGAGGCCGCTGGCGACGGGGCGGTGGCCCAAGGGGACGACCCCCCAGAGGCCGACAGTGCCGCCACCACAGAGGATGGCGGGGCTGAAGGGGAGGAGGGCGCCGAGGCGCCTCCTGAGCATGACCCCGACGCGCTTGCACCACACCACGCCGACCCCTTCACGCCGGCCGGGGGCGATCGGTGACCGACGACGAAGTCGAGCCGCTCGACGAGGTGGAGAGCCACCGGATGCCGCTGATCGAGCACCTGGCGGAGCTCCGGCGGCGCGTCTTCATCTCGATGGGCGCCATCGCGATCGGCATGACCGGCTCCTTCGCTGTGTTCGACCCGATGTACGCGTGGCTCACCGCGCCCGTGATGGAGGCGATGGCCGCCGCAGGCATCGAGAATGGCGGGCTGTCAATCGTTCACTCGCCATTCGAGGGCATCTACACCTACCTCCGGGTGGCGCTGGTCGGAGGCGCGGTCGTCTCCTCGCCCGTCGTAGCGTTCCAGATCTGGCAGTTCGTCGCGCCCGGGCTGTACAACACCGAGCGGCGCTTGGTGCTGCCTCTGTCGCTCATCTCGTCGGCGCTGTTCATCACCGGAGCGTTGTTCTGCTACTACGCGATCTTCCCGCTCGCGTTCCCGTTCTTCTTCACCATCATCGACGCCACGCCCAACCTGTCTGTCGGCGGCTATCTGTCGGCGGTGGTTCGCATGATGTTGGCGTTCGGGCTCTGCTTCCAGCTACCCGTCATCACGTTCTTCCTCGCGCGAATGGGCCTGATCGATCACCGCGACATGATCAGCAGCTTCCGCTACGCCATCGTCGGCATCTTCGTGGTCGCAGCACTGCTCACGCCGCCCGAGGTGCTCACGCAGGTGATGCTCGCGCTGCCGCTGCTCTGCCTGTACGGCATCGGCATCGTGGTCGCGTGGCTGTTCACCACGAAAGAGCGGATGGACTGACGACTAGCGAGGCGACTTGAGAATGCCGGGGAACTGAACACCCGCCCGCGGGTCGATGCCCTCGTACCGAGCCCGCGCCACGCCGAGCTGCACGGTGAAGGTCATGTCGGGGAGGTAGACCCGGCCGTCCTTCTCGATCAGTCCCTCCGGCGGGTTGGGGAATGGTCCCGCGACCCTGAACGCGCGCACGACCGCATCGTCCAGCTCGGGACTGCCACTCTCGGTGGTGACCTCGATGTACTCGAGGGCGCCGTCCGCATTCAGGATGCTCTTCACGGCGGTGGTGTACATGGGCCGTGCCAGGCGGACCGAGCTGGGCAGGTTGTCGATGTTCTGCTGCCAGTAGAAGTTCACCAGGCGCCGTATCCGCTGCATGTAGCCAGCGTACAGATACTCCTTGGTGTTGAGCTGCGTGGCTTCGCCGCGCTTCTCCCGCAGCAGGTCGTTCTGGGGCGCCCCCGACAGCTGGCTGGTGGTCTGCGACGACAGCATCGGCGCGTCAGGGCCCTCCCGGTTCGTCACCTTCCACTTGGACGGCAGCGACGCGAGTGTGCCATCCCGATCCGGGTCGAAGCGGTTGTTTCCCGTGGTGGCCCCCGTGGACTCCTGCTCGGCGTTCACATCGAGCAGGTCCTCCATCTCGGCCATCTCCTCATCAGAGAACTCCGGCGAGAGGATCTCGGGGTTGACCTTGAACTGCTCGGAGCGGGTCTCCTCCTCGACCACATTGTCGTACTCCGCCAGGTACTCGGCCTCCTCCGGCCGCTTCTCTTCTGGAGGGGGTGCGATCTCCACGAGCTGACCGACCTCGTCCGGCTCGGGCTCCTCGATCTCGAGCTCCTGCTCCTCGCTCGGCGGCTGCACGATGGTCAGTGTGATCGGCCCAGCGGGCTCACGCTCCCGCTCGGGCCACACCTCGCGGAACTCGCCGAGCCCACGCAGGACCAAGCCGTTGACGAGGATGGAAGCCAGTAAGAACAGCTCCCATGGCGTGCGTCGACGGCGCCTGGATCGGATTGTGAGCGCGTTCCGGGCCAACCACCCTCCTGCCGACAACGTAGAGCCGAAACAGGGATCCCACAACAGGTGCAGGCCCGCAGGGATGCCGACACGTCACCCCAGGCGACGGTTCGCGCCCTCGATGTGCCCGACTATGGACCCACGGCGGGGTTCCGATACCGGAGCACGATCTCGTGCACGATGGACGCTCGGTCCAGATCGCGAGGAAATCGCGGCAGTCGCGCGGGGATGGCCGCCGCTGCCATTGCGTCCAGCTCGGGCACGCCGGAGGCTCGAACCACCCGAACCGCGGTCACCTTGCCGGTCGAACTGATCGTGTACCGAATGGTCACCTGGCCGTGCTGGCCAGCACCCCGCGCGTGCGTCGACAGGTCTGCTGAGCGCCACTGCTCGGCGACGATCGACTCCACGCGACCGATGTACTTGCCCACCGGAGTGCCCCGCGCATCGACTGCCTCGGTCCAACTGATGCGCAGGGCGTCGTCGGCGACCTGCGGTGAGCTGGCCGCGCGACCCAGGCCATCCGCCCGACCGGGGCTCGCCGGCTCGTGTCCGCTGCGGCGGGCCGTCCCATTCCAGCCGAGGGCGTCGATCAGGGCGACGACCGGATCTCCCAGCTCTCGGAGGACCCGTGTGTGACCAGCCGCCCGGTGCCACGACGATGAGGTCGTGGGGAGGGTCGACGTGGCCGAGGAGGTGCGGGCGGGAGCGGTGGCCCGATCGGCGGTGGGAAACGCGCGCGCCGCCATCCCCATCGCGGCGCCGTCCGTGGCCGACGGGCGGCTCGCGACTCCACCCATGGTTCCACCTCCGGGTGCGGAGGGCGCCTCACCAGGCCGACGCTCGCTCGCCGGACGACTGGCCTCCTCGGCCGGTCCTGCCGTCGGCGGGGTGCGGGCGCCCTCGATCTCGTGTGTCACTGGGCTGCGCTCGGGGTGATCTGCACGGGAATCACGCGCGGCCTCGGGAGCGTCTGCGCGGGCGGGGGCCCGAATGGGCAGGTTCTCTGGGACGTGCACGACACGTCGCTCGACAGGGACGGGAAGCGCATGGGGCCGCGGCGGCGTGCTGACCAAGGCCACCTGGAGAGGGGTGGACGCCGATGCGTTCACGGAGAGGGGCTGGGCCACAGGCGCCGGCTCCAGCTGACCCGTCAGGCGGCGGAGGGCACGATCCCGCGCGTCGAGGTCGCCAGCAATCAGGGCCGCGATTGCAGCAATGTGGAGCCAGAACGCTACGAGTCGGGCCCATCGCCGCGCCTCGGGAGAGCGGCGGTGTCGACGGAGGAGGGGACCACGCGTGCGGACCCGCCGGCGAGAGGCCGCATCCCGTGCAGCTCGTTCCATCACTCGGTCGCACCCGCCCATCGACTTCCTGTAGCGCGATGATACCTCGCTCCATGCCCCGACCCGGCCGTCGCCTGGACCTCATCGTCGTGCCCCAGCCGCCGACCCGCCAACCCGATCCGCACCCGGTCCTGGACTCCTGGCGTGAGCGCGGGTGGGTGCGCCCCGACGGAACCCCAGGCGCCCCCGACCGGCTCATCACTGGCGACTTCGCCCGGGTTCAGGTGGACCGGCCAGGCCGCATGACGTTGTACGCCAATCGCCAGGGCGGCTTCAGGGTGGCCTGCCCCAGCTGCGGCGCGAACCTGGTGCCACCGTTCATGGCCGCCATCACGTCATGGCGGGCAGGGGGACCGCGAGAGTGCGCCTGCTCAGCCTGTACTCGAAGCCATCCCCTCGAGACGCTCGACTTCAAGCCCGCCGCAGCGTTCGGTATGTGCGCCGTCGTGTTCTTTGACGTGGGCAGCGCCGCGTTGCTCCCCGCCGCGGTCGCAGAGCTCACGGAAGCCATCGGCCCTGGGTGCACCGTGCTGCGGCGCGCATGAGACCGCGACGATACGGAACCGCATGCAGCCCCTGAACTTCCAGCTCGCGACGTACGACGTCACCATCCAGCCCACCTTCCTCCTGCTCGTCGCCTACTTCGGGCTGATGACCCTGCAGGGTGGCAACGTCGTGGGGGCGGTCACCATCGTGTGCGTGGTGTTCCTCTCCTTGTTGATGCACGAGCTCGGCCACGCCGCCGCCGCTCGTCGCCTCAAGGTGCGGCATGGTCCCGTGGTGCTGCATGGGTTCGGTGGGTACGTCCAGCACCAAGCCACCACCCCGGCCCGCCAGCTGCTGATCAGCCTCGCCGGGCCGGCCGCCATGCTCGTCGTGGGCCTGCCTGTCGCGCTCGCGCTCGATGCCGGCGCCGTGCCCGAGGGCGTGTTGGTCGATGTGGCCTGGTACGTCGCGGTGATCAACGTCGGGTGGGGCTTGCTGAACCTGCTGCCCATGCTTCCGCTAGACGGCGGTAACGCCCTCCGCGCCGCCCTCGGGATCGTGAGCACGCCGCGCACAGCGGCACTCGGCTCGGGCGCGGTCGGGGCAGCGCTCGGCGCCGCGATCGCGGTGTGGGGCGCGATGAACGGGCAGTTCTTCCTCATGCTGATCGGCGGCTTTTCCGCCTGGCAGAGCTGGAGCGTCCTCCAGGCCGCGCAAGGCCGTCCATCCGCGAGTTAATGACCCGCCTTCCCGGAGTGCCAATGTCCTCGGTGCGGCAGCAGATCAACATCTCCGCTGGTCCCCGTGCGGTCTGGCGCGCGTTCACCTCGGCCGACGGCATCGCCTCGTGGCTGGTCGACAGCGCGCGGATCGAAGAGAAGAGCGGCGGACGGGTGGTGCTGGACACCGAGGACGACGACGGCAACGCCATCCAGGAGCGCGGGTTGTTCCACGTGTTCCGGCCCACGCGCGCGATGGAGATCGCGTTCGACCGCAAGCCCGACACACCCTGGGCTGGCAGCCTGATAAAGATCGCCATCGCCCGCGACGGCGATGAGACCCGCGTGGTGCTCGTGCACTCGGGCAACACGGAGTCGTTCACCGACGACGACCGCCGCGCCCAGCTCGACAAGGAGTGGCGCGGCGCCCTGCGCTCACTTCGCGGCGCGCTCGAGGGGTAGCGCGGGCGCGCCAGCGTCCGCGACGGTGTCGGCGAGAGCGGGCACCATCAAACGAATCCCCGGGCGAAGCGCATCGAGGTCGACCGACGGGTTGTAGGTCTCGAGCAACCACACGGGGATCCCCAGCTCATCCCTGGCGATGGTCCAGGCCGAGTCACCGGTCCGCACCGTGTAGAAGTCGGTCCCAGCGACCCCGCCACGGGAGTGGAGGTAGCCGTCGGCGCGGGCCACGTGGTGCTCGGTCCGGCGCAGCTCGACCCGCGATCGCGCCTCCGGGGACAGCGGCAGCATCACCTCGGTGCCCACCGGGTAGGCCCCGTTGAGATCGAGGCCGCTGGCTTCCGCGACCACCTCGACCGGGAACCCGGCCCACCGGGCGAAGTGCGCCAGTGTCTCGCCCCGTCGGAGCTTGAAGTGCACGAGGGGGAGGGGATCTGCCCCATCGACCACGAGCGGCGCCACCTCGACCTCCGGCGGGTCCTCGAACATCGCCACCGGCTCGTCGAGGGGCGGCGGCGCGACAGGCTCAGCGGTGTCACCGCTCACCGCGACCGGTTCGGAAGACGCCGCCAGGACGGCCTCGGCGGGCGCCTCAGTCGCGCCACCACATGCGATGAGCATCAGGAATACGGCGTGCTTGGTCATGGCTGGTTCCTCCAGTGGCCTTGTGTGGCCACTGGAAGACATTGCGAACGCCGTGCCACATATTCAGGGTATCAGGTACCCTCTGAATCCACGAATCACAGATCTCGTCTACTCTACATCGAGAATGCGAGATCCGTGAGCAGTGTGACCTCAGACACCCCAGCTGGCAACGCGGTCGGCGTTGCGCCCGCCCATGCCGACACGGGCAACAGCGCTCCGACGCGGATGCGCATGCCGCTCGTGGGCTGCAGTCGGACCATCCCGGACAGCTCGAGCGGCGAGACCTCCCACCAGGCCGCGCTCGCCTCGGCCGTCAACCCGAGCGCGGGCGTCGCGGTCCAGTCGACTCCCCCGGCGACGCCGGCACGGAACCACACCGCTGGGAATGGGTGGTAGCCGCGGGTGCCGTGCAGGCCGAGCGAGGCCCGCCCGAGCCACGCCAGGTCTCCGGTCGTGCGCACCTGCCACACGCCGTCGACGCCGCCGCCCGGCCAGATCTCCTCTGCACGGTGGGCCCAGGTATACGGCTTGCCGCCGAAGTTGAGGTGCGCCTCCACCCCAAGCCCATGTACAGCACCCTTCGTCTCGACCAAGGCTTGCAGGTCGAACATCACGTTGCCGAGGTCTGCGCTCCGACCGTCTTGTGTGCGGTACACCGCGAACGGCACGCGCACTCCTGCAGCCCACCGACGAGCACCGTACCGCGCGGCCACATGGACCGCGTTCGTGCCACCAGACGGCCCCAGAACTGCCGCGACCCCCGTGTTCACCTGGGAGCCGCCGCCGACGGTTCCGATGCGGTAGCCGGCCGGCACGAGATCGGAGTCACCACCCTCTGAGATTGCGCTGGATGGCGGGACTGGGCGCAAGGCACCGTGCCCAGGCGCAGCGAGACATAGAGCCGCGAACGCGACGATCATCGGGTGTCCCGACGCCGCTCGGCGATCACGTCCGCGGGCGTGCCGTCACCCGGCGGGGGCGCGACCTCTCCCTCCACCACGATCCGTAGCGCCGGGTCGGCCGCGAGCTGGGCACAAAGCACACCCACCGGCGGCGTGATCGCAAGGTCCAGGCTCCGGAATGCCGTCTCGGGCTCCAGTGACCAGTCGACGGACACCGGCTCACCGTCCAGCGTGACCTCGATCTTGGGCGGATCGAGGGATGGGCGAGACAGCACCAGGCACAAGCCATCGGCCCCCACAACAGTCTCGACAGCGCGCAGTCGATCCCGCGTGGAGAAGGTGGCGTCGCCAGCGAGTGGGGTGGGCAGGGACCACGCCGTGCCGCGGGGCTGCGGCACCACCTCGGTCACGTGCCAGTGGTAGTCGGACTCGGCTCGCCAGCTCTGGTCGGGCTGAAAGTACACATCATCACCGTCGCGAAGCACCCGCCCGGGCACCGTGCCTCCGCGCGCCACATCCACCACGACGATGGTCTCCCGCGGGAGCTGTGCCTTGGGGGGGAGGTCGGCCGCCACACCCGCCAGGCGAAGATCCGCGTCGAGCGGCACGGCATCCTGGCCGTCCATCGGCTCGAGGAAGCCAGTGGTCGCTGGCGGGTCCGCAGCGCAGGCCACGCTGAGCAGCACGACTGACGCACGCCACATGCTCGAATCCACCCCCGCCGGACCGTAGCACGACCCTCACCGTCGTCGCTTGCCTCCACTGGATGGCTTCTCAGACCCCTTCGCCCGCTCCGACAGCTCCAGCGTGCCATCCACCACCAGGGAACCATAGGCCCCGCGAACACCCGACACGCCGAGTGTGGCGTTCAGGCCGCCGACCTTCTCGTCGCGACTGGCCGGCATCGATGTGTTGAGCGCGCTCTCGATCGTGTTCAGGATCACCCCCTGTCCGAGAAAGGCGAGCGGGTCGACCAAGGCCGCTCCGGGAGACGATCCGTCCTGCCGCACATCCGTCGGCACCAGCACGACCTTCTTCGGCTTCGCCTCCACGGCACCCGTGATTGTGTAGTCCCGCCACCAGCCGCGCCCAGAGACGCGCCACAGCCGCAGCCCCAACTCGAATGTGTCCCCATCCACCGACAGCCGCGTCGGCTCGGCCACGATGTCGAATTCCAGCGGTTCAGCGGACATGGACGCGCGGCGGGCGAGGGCGAGCAACGACGGCGCGGTCATCTCGAGCGACCAGCCATGCTTCGGCGCGCTGCCCCCGATGCTGGCCGATCCGTCGGCGCCAGCCTCGGTGAGCATCCGGATCTCCACCGAGCCATCGCCTGGCACCACTCGAACGGCCCGGAACGGCATGTCGCCATCACCGAGATCCGCCAGCGGCTGCGGCCCGATCCCCGAGACCAGGTTGTCGTCGACCCACTCCTTCAAGGTGCCCGCGAGGTCGGCGATCCCCGTGCTCACCCCACCCACTCCGAGCTTCACCGACTTCACCCCCCGGGGATCGACCGTGATCTGCCAGCTCTGATCTACTCGCTCGACTGCGAGCGCCACATCCAAGGTCGCGCTGCCGTCGAGCGGCAGTCGGGTGGCGCCGATCGCCGTCTCGACCCGCACGCTCCCCTCCAGATCCACCGCGACCTGCAGGCACTCGCCGCAGCGATCCGCCTGGCTCACGTGGATCCCGTCGATCGCCAGGGACGGCTTGAGGGTCCCGAGCGGAAGCTTCAGCTTCTCGTCGAGCGTGGCCTGATCCCGCAAGATCGCGATCAGCGCCTGGTCGACGGTGGCGTTCGACATCCGCACCACGGCGTCGGGGCGCCACCCATCGGGCGCGGGCCCAGGGTTGCGTAAGGCCTCCTTCTTCGCGGCCTCGAAGGCGGGGATCACAGACGCAGCGCACGCGTTCAGCGCGAGGACGGACAGGACGAGAATCCAGCGCACGGGCGCTCCGGGCACGAGAGGGAGAGGCGTCGGGGTGCGCCACGGTACGACGGACGCCCCGGCGGCGCTGGCCTTCGTCCCGGATCGTCGAGACTCGCGTGAGGGACGCCGCGATAGTACCGCGACGGTAGGGAGGTGACATGGCGGCAGTACGGGAGGGCCTGACGAGCAAGGCGGTGACCGAACGCGCAGCAGCCGTGCGTGCGCTCGGTCGCGAAGGCGGACTGCAGGACATGGACCGCCTCATCGACCTCGCTCTGGGCGACAAGAGTCCGTCGGTGCGCCTGTACGCCGCGGCCGCAGCGGTGGACGTGGCCTGCCGCCAGCGGGCTGAGCTCACCCCGCAGAGCGCCGCGGCGGTGCTCGAACGCGTGAAGCGCGTGGATCCGGGGGACAACCCGAGCCTGGTGATGCTGTACGCCGCATGGCCGGACCGGCGAAGCCTGGATCGTTTGGGCCGACTCCTCCGCGATCCTCGCAGCGAAGTGCGGGCAGCCGCCGCGATGGCCGTGCGCCGAGCTGCGCTGTCGGCAGACGCCATGCGGGATCCGACCCTCCGCGACGCTGTCCGGGCGTGGATCGATAGCGATCGACTGCCACCGGATCCGGTGCTCGAGCTCCTCCGCCTGGTCGGGGAGGCAGGGTGGACCGGGATGGAGAGCGCGATCCTGAAGGCCGCCAGCGCGGGACGGCCACATGGCGCGGTCGCGGAGGAGGTGGCACAGCGCCTGACGGCACGCGATGACCCGGCGGACTGGGAAGGCCTGTGGGTCGGCAGCGGCGTGGACGCCCTCGCACCTCCAGGAGACGCTCCCAGCTGGCGGGTGGTGGTCGCTGGCACCGTGCACGGTCCAGCGGGCTCGGAGCCGCTCCAGGCCGGCGCCGAGGCCACGATCGGCGGTCGTCCGGCCCGCCGGATCTTCACGCGGCGGACGGGGAGAGATGGCGATCACGCGGGAATCCAGGTCGACGGCGCGACACTCTGGCGAGTGGAGGGCAAGGCGCTGGTAGAGGCCGCCCAGGCCCACGTCGCGCTGTTCACACCGGCTGGCGCGGAGGCGCTGGCGACCCTGCTGCCCACGGATGGTGTGCTCGCCCGACGGGTGCACGCGCAGGTGCTGTTGGCGTCGGGTGATGGGGTCGGAGCGCTGCTCTCGCTGGAGGGCCTGGCGTCCGCCAAGCGGGCACCCATCGAGACCTTCTTCCACCTGGGCTGCGCCCGGCAGCACGTGGGCGACACCGCCGGAGCACGGACCGCGCTGGAGGCGTTCCTGGACAAGGCCGCGCGCCGCTCGCCCCACCGGGCCGAGGCGCAGGCGATCCTCGACGCGCTGGATTAGGACGCGCGCTCCCCAGGAGGAGTGTGATGTCCGAGGAACTCCCGGCCGCCTACGACCCGCACGCGGCCGCGAAGCGCTGGTCCACCGCATGGGAGCAAGCCGAGGTCTTCCGGGCCGACCCCAGCGCCGAGGGCCCCACGTTCTCCGTCGTGATCCCGCCGCCGAACGTCACCGGTCGGCTGCACATGGGGCACGCGCTGAACAACACGCTCCAGGACGTGCTCGTCCGGTACAAGCGGATGGACGGGTTCAACACCGTGTGGGTGCCCGGAACCGACCACGCCGGCATCGCCACCCAGTGGGTCGTGCGCCGCCAGCTCGCCGCAGAGGGCATCGACTACCGCGACCTCGGCCGCGAGGGCTTCGTCGAGCGCGTGTGGGCCTGGAAGGGCGAAGCGGGCGGCACCATCGTCAACCAGCTCAAGCGGCTGGGCGTGTCGTGCGACTGGAGCCGTGAGCGGTTCACGTTGGACGAAGACCTGCAGCGCGCGGTCACGGAGCACTTCGTCGCGCTGTACGAGCAGGGGTTGATCTACCGGGGCAAGCGCCTGATCAACTGGGATCCGCTCGATCAGACGGCGCTGTCTGACCTCGAGGTCGAGCACGAAGAGAACGTGCCGTCGGAGCTCTGGTCGTTCGCGTACCCGATCAAAGAAGAGGATGGCGGCGGTGAGATCGTGGTCGCGACCACGCGCCCCGAGACCATGCTCGGTGACACGGCGGTGGCCGTCCACCCCGACGATCCGCGGTACCAGCACCTGATCGGCAAGACCCTCCGCCATCCGTTCGTCGACCGCGAGATCCCCATCGTGGCCGACAGCATCTTGGTCGACCCGGAGTTCGGCACGGGTGCGGTCAAGGTTACCCCAGCGCACGACTTCAACGACTTCGAGGTGGGCAAGCGTCACGACCTGCCGATGGTGAACATCCTCAACCCGGACGGCACGATGAACGCCGAGGCCGGGGAGTTCGCGGGCCTGTCGGTCCCCGAGGCCCGCGTCGCCGTGAAGGCGAAGATCGAGTCGGTAGGCCTGTTCCGCGGCGCGGTGCCGCACACGATGAACCTCGGCCGCAGCCAACGATCCGGCGCCATCGTCGAGCCCTACCTGTCCACGCAGTGGTTCGTCAGCATGAAGCCCCTCGCCGGGCCGGCGCTGGCAGCGGTCCAGCACGGTGCGATGCGGTTCGTGCCGAAGCAGTGGGAGAACACCTACTATGCGTGGCTAAACGACATCCGGGACTGGTGCATCAGCCGGCAGCTTTGGTGGGGGCACCGGATCCCGGCCTGGTACTGCGACGGGTGCGGTGAGGTGCTGGTCAGCCGCGAAACACCCGAGTGCTGCACGGCCTGCGGCTCAACGGTGCTGAAGCAAGACGAGGACGTGCTGGACACCTGGTTCAGCTCGGCGCTGTGGCCGTTCAGCGTGTTCGGCTGGCCCGAGCAGACCGAAGACTTGGCCAGGTACTACCCCACGAGTGTCTTGGTCACCGGGTTCGACATCATCTTCTTCTGGGTCGCCCGGATGGTGTTCGCGGGCATCCACTTCATGGGGCAGGTGCCGTTCTCCGACGTGTACATCCACGCCCTGGTGCGCGACAGCGACGGCCAGAAGATGTCGAAGACGAAGGGCAACGTCGTCGATCCGCTCGAGGTCATCGACCGGTGGGGCGCCGACGCGTTCCGGTTCACCCTGGTCGCGTTTGCTGCCCAGGGCCGCGACGTGCTGTGGGATGAGAAGCGGGTCGAGGGCTATCACAGGTTCACCACCAAGATCTGGCAGGCGCTGCGGTTCTGCTTCCTCAACGCCGAGGGCTACGACCCCGCGGGCTCGATGGAGCTCGGCCCGTACGATCGCTGGATTCAGGCGCGCACCGGGGCCGCCGTCGCGCGCATCCGCGCCGCCATCGACGAGTACCGGTTCAACGAGGTGGCGAGCGAGGCCTACGCCTTCGTATGGGGCGAGTTCTGCGACTGGTACATCGAGCTGTCGAAGTCGACGCTGTACGATCCCGAAGTGGCAGAACCCCGCAAGAACGCCGTGAAGCACACGCTGTTCGAGACGATGGGCATCATCGTCCAGCTGCTGCACCCGATGATGCCGTTCTTCACGGAGGACGTGTGGGCGCGGCTGCCCGGCACCACGGGTCAGGTCACAACGAGCGCGTACCCGCGGGCGGCGGACTTCCCATCCGACCCCGCCACGCTCGCCGAGGTGGCGGTTCTCCAGGAAGCGATCACGGAGATTCGGCGCATCCGCGGCGAGATGCAGATCGCCATGCGCAAGCCCATGCGCCTGCTCGTGGGCGACGCCGCACTGCTCGCCACCCTGTCCAACCACGCCCGCGCGCTATCCGAGAACGCCGGCGTCACGCTCGAGGCGCTTGCCGAGCGGCCATCCGGCGTTGCAACTGCCGTCATCGCCGGCGCCGAGTGTCTGCTCCCGCTCCAGGGCGTGGTCGACTTCGTCGAAGAGCTGAACCGGCTCGACAAGGTGCTCGCGAAGGCGGTGGCCGACATCGGCCAGCTGGACAAGCGTCTCGGCAACCCGAAGTTCGTGTCCAAAGCGCCCCCGGATGTGGTCGCGGAGGTCCAGTCCAAGCGCGACGCCGCCAAGCTCCGGTTGGACACGCTGCAGGCCAGCCGCGTGCGCATCGTAGAGGCGATGGGATGAACCTCCGAGCTCTCGTGCAGGCCGCCCTCGACGAAGACGTTGGGCCCGGTGATCGCACCACCGAGGCGTGCATCCCCGAGCGGGCCATGGGCCGCGGGCGGGTGCGGGCCAAGGAGCCGCTGGTCATGGCGGGTCATGCCGCCGCCTTCGAGGCGTTTCGTGCCACAGCGGAGCGCGTGGGCGGGGTCGCGACCTACACACCGCTCGTCGCCGAGGGCATGGCGGTAGAGGCCGGCACCACGATCGCGCGGGTCGAGGGCAACCTGCGGGC
>JBLFXJ010000089.1:0-23790 GCA_047609825.1 Myxococcota bacterium | reverse complement strand
CGCGCCACCTACTGGGTGGACCCGGCCGACTGCGCCGAGCCCGGCTGCGCAGACGACCTGCTCACCAACGAGTTCTCGGTCTACTGCGAGGGCTGAGCCTCACCGCCGGGCGCGCCGGTGCCTGGGGGACGCCCGCTTCGACACCGGCGGCACCAGACACTCCGGCCCGTGGCCGATCAGGTCCGTTCGGCCGGCCTCCACCAGCGCCTCCCGCGCCATGTCCCACCACTCGCGGTTCCAGTACATCAGCAACGACTTCTGCAGCTTCTTCTCCCGCAGACCCCGAGCGACGTACACCTCTTCACCGGTGAGCGGGTCGATGCCGGTCCAGTACATGGCGGAGGCCACTGACATCGGCGTGGGGATGAAGTCCTGCACCTGGCGGGGCTTGTAGCCGTTGGCCTTGAGCCACAGCGCCAGCTCCACCATGTCCTCCAGGCCGCAGCCCGGGTGTCCGGAGATGAAGTACGGGATGTCGTACTGGTCCTTGCCGGCGTCCTTGCTCGCACACTCGAACATTCCCTTGAACCGCTCGAACGACGCGATCCCGGGCTTCTTCATCTTGTCGAGCACGCGGGCCGAGGCGTGCTCGGGGGCGACCGAGAGGTGGCCGCCCACGTGGTGGGTCGCCAGGTCTTCCACGTAGCCGGCGTCGAGCTCAGCGAGGTCGTACCGTACGCCGCTGGCGATGAATACGTGCTTCACCCCTTCGGTCTCGCGCACGGCCTTCATCACCTCGCGCACCGGTCCATGGTCGGTGACGAGGTTCTCGCACACACCGGGGTGCACACAGGACAGCTTGCGGCACCGCGTCTCGATGGCCTTCGACTTGCACCGCATTTTGTACATGTTCGCGGTAGGGCCGCCGAGGTCGGTGATGGTGCCGCGGAAGTCCCCCATCCGCCGGATCTCCCGGAGCTCCCGAAGGACGCTCGCCTTGGACCGGCTCTGAATCACCCGCCCCTCGTGCTCGGTGATCGAGCAGAAGGTGCACCCCCCGAAGCAGCCGCGCATCAGCACCACCGAATGCTTCACGGTCTCGAAGGCGGGGATCTGCTCGTCATACATCGGGTGGGGTACGCGGTTGAACGGCAGGTCGTACATCTCGTCCATCGCCAGCGACCCATCTACGCCGGCGTCGTCATCCAGCGGCTGGGCGGGCGGGTTGTACACCACGGCCTGCTGCCCGTGCACCTGCACCACCGGCCGCGCGTTGCCCGGGTTGGTCTCGAGCTGGAACAGCTTGGACATCCGCGCATACGCCTTCTTGTCGGCCTTCACCTGCTCATATGAGGGCAACACCACGTTCTTCCGATCGGTGGTGTAGCGGGCCGGGTCGGCCACGAGCTCCGGCACCTCAGCGGGGCGGGCCACCCACGCCGTACCCCGCACATCGCGGATCTGGCGCACGGGCTCACCTTCCGCCAGGCGGCGGGTCACCTCGAGGATCGGTCGCTCGCCCATGCCGAACACGAGCAGGTCGGCCTTCGCGTCGATCAGGATCGACCGGCGCACGGTGTCGGACCAGTAGTCGTAGTGCGCGATGCGGCGCAGGCTGGCCTCGATGCCGCCGAGCACCACCGGTGTGCCCGGGAACGCCTCGCGGCACCGGTTGGCGTAGGCGAGGGTGGCGCGGTCCGGCCGACACCCGGTCTGCCCGCCCGGCGAGTACTGGTCCTCCGAGCGGTTCTTCTTCTGGGACGTGAGCCGGTTGAGCATCGAATCGAGGTTGCCGGCGCTGACCCCGAAGTACAGGTTCGGCTTGCCGAGGGCGCGGAACGGCTCGGCCGAGCGCCAGTCGGGCTGGGCGATGATGCCGACCCGGTAGCCGCGGCCCTCCAGGAACCGCGCGATGAGCACCGGGCCGAACGCCGGATGGTCCACGTAGGCGTCGCCGGACACGATGACCACGTCCACCGAGTCCCACCCGCGAGCGTCCAGATCGGCGCGGCACGTGGGGAGAAACGGGTGGCGGTAGCGGCCGATCCGCTGGATCTTCTCGCGAAGGTGTGGCCGCGCGCCCTCGGTGGCCGCGAAGGGCGTTCCCTCGATGTCGCCCATGCCCATGGCAGACTCCCGCGCAAGCGCGCTGATTCCACCCCTTCCGGGGCGGCCTCGACAGCCTGCTAACGGGTCGCCCGGTCTGCCGCGGCGGTGCGCTACGGCAGGTCGGCGCGGTACTGGTCCAGATCCCGCTCGGCGGCCTCGACGATGCCCTCGGGAACCCCACCGTCTTGGCCCAGCTCGAGCAGCGCCTCGAGCCCACCCATGGCGGCGCCGGTCTCGCCGAGATGCCACTCCGCCTGGGTCTTGCGGTACAGCGCGATGCGCCCGAGCGCCGAGTCGCCCTCCGCCTCGGCGATGGCCTCGAAGTGGCGGGCGGCCCGCTTGAACTGGCCTGCCGCCATCGCGATGTCTCCCGACGCGATGTGCCCGGTCACGGGAACGTCGGGCAGCGCGGTGTCGGCGAGAACCTCAGGCAGCGGCTCGCCAGGCGCGTCGGTGTCGGCGAGCATCGCGGCCAGGGCCTCGGCGCTCGCGCGGGCGGGGTCGGGTGTGGCGACCGGGGTGGGCGCCGACCGGGGGCGAACCGCGCGGCGAGCCTCGGTGCGCGGGGCGGGCGATGGCCGCTCCACGGCGACGAGCGGGGCAGCGGCAGGCTCGGTGGATGGCTGCAGCGCGAGCCACATCCCGGTGAGCACGCCCCCCACCACCGCCAGCGCGATGGCGCCCTTCACCGCCCGCTTCACCGTGCCTTCCACCGTGTGCCCCCGCCTCCGACCTACCCCGCCCAGACGAGCCGGGACAGATCGGGGGCAATGGACGGCCGCGACGGGCGTACCATAGGGCGGCGCGGAGGTCGGCGTGAAGTGGCTCGATGATGCGAAGGACAAGGCGAAGCAGACGGCAGACGACGCGGCGGCGAAGGCGTCGGAGCAGGCGGGCAAGGCCGCCGTGCGGGCCACGCTCGGGGCCGTTCAGCAGGGCGTGAGCGGGTTCGCGGACCGGATGCTGTCGGCAGCCGAGGCGCGACTGGCGGCCGGGCAGGCCGCGGCGGACGCAGGCCCGGAGCTGCCCGAGACGGACGGCGAGCCGCCCGAGGTGCAGGCGATCAACGCCGAGGCGGCCGCCCGGGCCGAGCTCGAGCGCATGCGCACAGCGGCGGCGATGGCGAGGCCGGCCGCCACAGCACCTCCCGCGGCTCCCCCCGAGCCCGAGCCCGAGCCTCCCCCCGAGCCCGAGCCCGAGCCCGCGGCACCCGAGACCGCCCCTCCCCCGGTGGAGGCGGCCCCGCCACGGGCGCCGACCCCGCTGCCGCTGCCGGTCCGCCGGGACCCCATGGCGGCCGCCCGCGAGGTGCTCGCCAAGGCCGCGCGCGCCCGCGGGCACGAGCCCGAGCCATTCGTACCCACGCCGCGGGCCACCTCACGGGACCCGTTCGCAGCGGCGCGCGCAGCCCTCGAGCGATCCCGCACCGCTCGAGCCTCCTCTCGGGTCGGGCGCGTCGCCCAGGAGCGGGAGGACCGGGCCCGGGAAGAGCTCGCGCGACTCAAGGCCGGCACCCATGGCACTACCCGCCCACGAACGGGCACTGATCCCGACGACGACGACACCACAGCACCGCCCCCGCCGAAGAAGCGGCGCCTGTAGACGAGACATCCCTCCGCACCTGGATTTCTCCCTCGAAGACGCGTCACGTGGACGCTGTGCGTGAGGGGACGTCAGACGTGTGCGATGGACTCCGTGCTCCCAACGGACTCATCTTGTACCGTATGGGTTCGTGCTGGGCGCGGCCCCAATGGGTTGGGTGCATCCGACCCGTCCCGAGCGATCGGCTGAACCCGGATGCGGGCGCAGACCCAGCGACGGACGAACAGCGCCCTCTGAGTCGAGGTCCATTTTTGCCGCTTGAACCTCTAATACAGCAGAAGGTCATAAATGCGATGTTGCAGGGGCCCCTAGCTGAGTCATTCTTGAACCAACCCCCCCCAGGGAGTCCGACAATGACCGCCACGCCCGATGTGGCGCGCGAGCGTCTGCGCGCCGCCGCCAGTAGAGCTGTTGCTGCCCACCATGCCCTCGCAGGTGCCGCCGCCCAGTTGATCCCAGACGACCTCACGGAGAGCGACGGCGACCTCGCCGGCGCACTTGCCGAACGCGACGAAGCCATCCTCGACCTGGGCAGATCCGTACTCCGGGTGTTGCTGCTGGGAGGTCAGGTCGACCCCCAGTTCGGGGCGTCCCCTGCGTCGCCCGACGTAGACAAGCCGCCCAAACAGCTCCATGCGCCGCCCACACCCGTCCCGCCGCCGCCGACGCCCGAGGTGGTGGTGCGCAAGCGCTCGTCCCCGCCGCGCCGCACCCTCGGCGCCGCGGTCATCCGGCCGCCGTCCAAGCCAGCGACCGCCGAGCAGCTCCAGCGCCTGGCCGGCTCGGGCCTCACGCCCAACTGGACCCACCGGGAGACCGAGACCGAGACCGACCCCTCCGTGTGGCGCGCCGCCATCGAGGTGTTCGGTCCGCCGCCCGAGGTGACCGATATCCCGTCGTATGACCAGGCGATCCGTCGGCTGGTCACCGGGGTGCAGGTCGACCAATGGAAGCCGTTCCCGCGCGACCTGCAGAAGTGCCTCGTGGGCTACGCCTCGTCGATCTCCCGCTACTTGCAGGACGAAGCCGGGCCGGCCATCGGCCTCACGGCGCCGCCCAATGAGCTCGCCACCATGTTCTCCGTGATGACGCGCTGGTCCGATGTTCAGCGTCCCGGCTTCGTGTCGGGCCTGTCCCGCCGCAACCCGCCGGACCACGGCAGCTGGGCAGCCGATGCGGCGTGGTGGTGGGGCAAGCTCCAGCGCCACCTCGGCGTCGACCCCGAGCCCAAGGCGGTCAGCGATGTCGATGCGTGGGCTGGCCTGCATCGGGTGATCGCAGAGGGTCCCGAGGCCGAGCCCCTGCTCGGCGCCCTGGGCCAGCTTCGCGACGCCGGCGTGTCGAGCGAAGACCGCCGCCTGCTCGACGCCGTGTTCCCCCACGCGCACCTGCTCGATGGCGTCACGGTGTTCAAGACCCTCCGGAAGAAGCTCGCCCGCATGGCCGAGGTGGAAGACGAGGTCACCGCCGCAGCCGACGAGCGGGCCCCGATCCCCGAGGAGTGGCCCCTGCGGGACCGCACCGAGGGCAAGATCGCCGCGGTCCTGGGTGGCGACCCGCGCCCCCGCGCGCTGGCCCGGCTCAAGGATGCGTTCGGGTTCGAAGAGCTCACCTGGGAGATCGCCGACGGGCGACGGACGCAGGCGCTCGCCGACCGCGTGCGGCGACACAGCGTCGACATGGTGATCGTGCTCCGACGGTTCGTCAGCCACAAGCTCACCGATGTGCTGCTGCCCGCCTGCCGTACCGCCGAGGTGCCGTTCGTGGTCGTCGACACCGGCTACGGCGTGGCCCAGACCCGCATGGCGCTCGAGCGCTACCTCAGCTGAGCATGGTAGCATCGGAGCCGCGAGGCCCCGATGCTCCTGCTCACTGCGCTCCTCGCCTGCACCCCCTCGGGTGGAGGCGAACGCTCTGGTGGCCCGTCCACGGACGCGCCGTCCAACGCCACCACCACCACCTCGACCCCTACCGAGCCCGGGGTTGTGGACCCGTTCGCGCCGGGTCCGGCAACGCTGCACCGGCTGACCGACCCGCAGTGGCGAAACGCCGTCGCAGATCTGGTCGGCGTGCAGTGGGACGGCCCGCTGCCGCAGGACCTGGCGGTGGTCGGCTACACCCGCATCGGAGCGACCGCGCTGGCCGTCGCCCCCCTGGACCTCGAGCAGTACGAGACGGCGGCCTGGGCGATCGCCGAGGCCGTTGCACCGACCGACGAAGCCGCGGCCGACCTGCTCGGCTGCACGCCCGACGCCGCCTGTGTGCGCGCCTGGGCCACCGGCTTCACCCGCCAGGCGTGGCGCCGACCGGTGCATGCCGATGAGGTGGACGCCCTGGTTCACCGGTATGAGGAGATCGCCCTGCTCCTCGGCTCCGAAGCGTTGGCGGTGCAGTCCGCGCTCGCCAGCGTGCTGCTCGACCCCGCCTTCGTGTACCGCGTGGAGCTGGGGGAGCCCGACCCCGCCGACGCGACCCGCCTGCGCTACACCGATCACGAGATGGCCACCCGGCTGTCGTTCCTGCTGTGGGACACCACCCCGGATGCGGAGCTCCTCGCCGCGGCCGATGCCGGCCTGCTCACCGACTCCGCCGAGCTCCGCGCCCAGGCCGGTCGGATGCTCGAGGACTCGCGGGCCCGCCCCGCGCTCGGCCGGTTCTTCGCCGAGTGGATGAACCTGAGCCGGCTCGAGCAGGTGGACAAAGACGCGTCGCTGTTCCCCGAGTGGACGCCCGAGCTGCGGGCGGCGATGACCGAGGAGGCCACGCGATTGTTCGAGGATGTGGCCCTGGCCGACCGCGGGTTCGACGAGCTGTTCGTCACCAGCGAGGGCTACGCCAACGACCGACTCGGCGAGATCTACGGGTTGTATGTGCCGTCTCCGGAGGTCCAGCCGGTGGTGCTCCCGCCCGCCCACGAGCGCGGCGGAATCCTCGGCCGCGCGGCATTCCTCGCACTCAACGCCCACGCTACCGCCACCTCCCCCACCCTGCGCGGCAAGTACGTGCGCACCCGCTTGCTGTGCATCGACATCCCGCCGCCGCCCGAGGGGGTGATCACCTCCCTCGACGCGCTGGGCGATGTGGAGGGCACCCTGCGCGACCGGCTCGAGCTGCACATGACCGAGCCCGTGTGCGCGGGCTGTCACACGCTCATGGACCCCATCGGGTTCGGCTTCGAGCACTTCGACCCCGTCGGCCGCCGTCGGGAGCTGGATGCGGGCTACCCGGTCGATGCCAGCGTCGAGCTCGACGGCGCGGCTGGCTACGGCGCCGAGGAGCTGGCCCGACTGGTCACCGAGAGCCCGCTGTTCACCCACTGCGTCGCCACCCAGCTGTTCCGCCACGGCACCGGTCGGCTGGAGCTCGAGGGCGACCTGGCTCCGATCCTCGACCTGGAGGACGGGTTCGTCGACACCGACCTGCGGTTCACCGAGCTGGTGCTCGCGCTGGTCACCCACGACGCCTTCCGAACGGCCACGGGCGGCTTCCTCTCCGAGTGCACCGACGGCGAGGTGCGCGACTGTTCCACCGAATGCGGCGACGGTCAGGCCCGCTGCGAGCGGGGTCGGTGGACCGTGTGCGATGCGCCGGAGCCCGCGGTCGAGGACTGCAATGGCGTGGACGACGACTGCGATGGCGCAGTCGATGAGGCCGTGGAGCGCGCCTGCGACACGATGTGGGGTCCCGGCACCGAGAGCTGCGCAGACGGCGCCTGGACCGAGTGCGACGGCCCCCCCCCGCCCCCGGAGACCTGCAACGGCCTCGATGATGACGGCGACGGCCTGATCGACGAAGACATCGACGTAGACCTGGTGGACCTCAGCTTCGCCGGCATGGCGGACGGCCACGAGGCCTGCGACGCGGCCTTCGCCCCCGTATCTGGGGCGTGCCGGGCGGCCGCGAACCGCATCTGCGGCGCGCGGGACTGCTCGGTCACCGGGTGGGGAATGGTGGCGCGGGACGTGGGCGCCAGCACCGCCACGCTGGCCTGCCTGTCGGCGGACGAGGCCATCGTGCACGAGACCAGCTTCACCGCCTTGCAGGCGCATCATGGCGGGTGCTTGTCGCACGACCCCGTGGGGCCGGACTGCAACGCCGCGATCAACCGGTGGTGCGCCTCCATCGGCGAGCGCACCGGCTTCGGCCCGCTGGAGCACAGCGGTGATGTGGCGTTCGTCGCCTGCCTCCCCCGCGCCACCACTTTCCCGATGTCGTTCTCCGAGCTCGCCCGGCACGCGCCCGGTTGTGACGGCGCCGGTGAGCGCATGGGGCCCACCTGCGACATCGCGAACCACCTGTGGTGCCGCGAGCAGGGCTTCGCCACGGGCTACGGCCCGCTGGAGAACTCCGGAGACACATCACACGCCGCCTGCGTGGGGGTCCGATGAAGCCGCTTTCCCGCCGCACCGTGCTCCGTGGAGTGCTCGGAGGCGCCGCTGTGAGCGTGGGGCTGCCCCTGCTCGAGGCGATGCTCGACGTAAACGGCGAGGCCCTCGCCACCGGCGAGGCCCTGCCCACCCGGTTCGGGCTGTGGTTCTGGGGCAATGGCGTGCGCCCAGACCAGTGGGTGCCGGCGAGCACCGGCCCCGGATTCGCGCCGAGCGCCGAGGTGGCGCCCCTCGCCGGCGTGCTGCCCTATGTCAGCCTGGTGTCGGGCTGCACGATCAAGACCGCCACCCACCCCCACCACTCCGGCATGGCGGGGATCTTCACGGGCAAGCGCTACTACGAGATCGGCGCCGTGCGCGACACCATCGCCACCACCTTCGATGGGCCCTCTGTCGACCAGCTCGCCGCCGACCACTTCGCCGGCCAGACCCCCTTCCGCTCGCTGGAGGTGGGCGTCACCCGGTTCCGCGGCACCGACGAGGGCAGCACCTTCCAGCACCTGTCGCACAACGGCCCGAACCAGCCCAACCCCGCCGAATACGACCCCATCGCCCTGTACAACCGTTTGTTCGGCACCCCGGTCGACGGTCAGCGTGACCTCGCCCGGATGAGCGTGCTCGACGGCGTGACCGACCGCATCGCCCAGCTCCGACCTCGGCTGTCGGCCTCCGACTCCCAGCGGGTCGACCAGCACCTCGCCAGCGTGCGCACCCTCGAGCTCCGGCTGGCGGCGGACGCCGGCGTGTGCTCTGTGATCGACGAGCCCACGGCCTCCCCCGACATCGACGGCCGGGAGCAGATCGCCGAGAAGAACCAGACGATGAGCGAGCTGGTGGCGCTCGCCCTCGCCTGTGACCTCACCCGGGTGTTCTCGGTGCTGTGGAGCACGGCGGGGTCCGGGGTCGTGGTGTGGCAGGCCGGGGCCGACGAGAGCCTGCACGTCACCTGCCATGAAGAGGCGCTCCCGCAGCCCATCGTGCACGGCGCCACGGTGTTCACCATGGAGAACCTCGCCACCTTCCTCGCCACCCTGCGCGACACGCCCGAGGGGGCCGGAAACCTGCTGGACAACTGCTCGATCCTGGCGTGCTCCGAGCTGACCGACGGCTGGACCCACAGCAACGAGGACTTCCCCCTGCTCGTGGCCGGCCGCGGCGGCGGACGCCTGGTGGGCGGTGTGCACCACCGCGCGCCCCTGTGGGACAACGCCACCCGGGCCACGCTCACCGCTCTGCGGGGCGCTGGCGTCCCTGCCGCCAGCTTCGGCGCCGCCGAGGGCTACGTGACCGAGTCGTTCTCCGAGCTCGAGGCATGATCGCGGCCCTCGCCATGGTGGCGTTCGGGGCCGATATCGACGTGTATCGAGGCGACGACCTGTGGGCGGCGGTGGCCTCGGCGCTCCCCGGCGACACTGTCCGGGTGCATGCCGGCCTGTACACCACCCAGCAGCTCGGCGGCTCGTGGCTCCGCCAGGTGGAGCTGCGCGGCACGGTGGATGCGCCCATCGTGGTGGAGTCGGTGGGCGTCGTGGTGCTCGAGGGCGACCCCGCGGGGTCCGAGAACGTGGTGGAGCTGGACGGCGAGCACTTCATCTGGCGCGGGTTCGAGCACCGCTACGGCTCGCATGGCGTGCGGCTCAATGCCGTGTCCGATGCCACCCTCGAGGCGCTGCATGTGCACGACACCGCCGACGTGGGCATCTCGGCGAACCGCCCCGGCAATGACTACGCGCGGGTCCGCCTGCTGCGCAACCACGTGCACCACACCCTGGGCACCGGCGAGTGCTTCTACCTGGGGTGCAATGACGGCGACTGCACCTTCCACGAGGGCGAGGTGGTGGGCAACTGGTGCCACGACACCTGGGGCAGCAGCCAGGGCGACGGCATCGAGGTGAAGACCGGCTCGTGGGGCAACTTGATCGCCGACAATGTGGTGCACGACACGCGCTACCCCGGCATCACCATGTACGGCACGGGCGGGATGCCCCCGAACCGCGTGGTGGGCAACGCGGTGTGGGCCACCGGCGACAACGGCATCCAGGTCGTGGGCGATGTGGAGCTGGTGAACAACCTCGTGCTCGGCGCCGGCATCTACGGCATCCACATCAAGGAGAGCCAAGGTCTGCGGCCCGCAGCCCTGCTCGTCGCCCACAACACCGTGGTCGGCGCGGCCGAGGCCTGCCTCAAGCTGAACGAGACCGACGAGGCGGACGGTCGCATCGTGTCCAACGCCCTGTACTGCCCGGAGACCCACGCGATCCGGGTGGCGGCAGACACGGGCACCCTGCGCATCGCCCGCAACGTCGTGCTCGGCATCGACGAGGCTGGCGGGCAGCTGCCGGGTCGCTCGCTGGCCGACGACATGGTGAGCGCCATCACCCGCGATCTGTACCCCACCCCCGACAGCCCGCTGGTGGACGCGCCGCTGGACGACCCCGCAGACGCCCTGAGCGGAGAGGATGTGTGGGGCGGTCTGCGCGACGCCCTCCCCGACGTGGGCGCCTGGGAGTACGTCGGAGACAAGGATCACCGGTGGATTCCGGGCCCCGACTTCAAGCCCGTGCCGTTCGACCCGCCCCCCGACACGGGCGACACCGGCGTGCCGGTCGACACCGAAACCCCTGGCACCACGCCCACCTCCGAACCGACGGACACGGGCGGCACCACCGACACCCCCACCACGCCGGTCACCCCCGGCACCACGCCGACGTCCGACACCGCCGCGGGCGACGACCCCAAGTCCGGCTGTGGCTGCACTGCGGTGCCGTCGGAGGCCGCGTGGCTGGGACCGTGGGCCCGTGTTTTGGCGCGTCGATCAGATTGAGGGCTCGGTGCACACGATGGGGTCGCCGTCGGTGAGGATCAGCGTGTGCTCGAACTGCGCGCTGATGCCGCCGCGGGTGCGCAGGGTCCACCCATCGGCCATCTCGACCACATCACTCGCTCCGGTGGTGAGGAATGGCTCGATGGTTATCACCATCCCCGCCCGGAGCTTCCGGAAGTCCAGCCGACGGTAGTAGCCAGGGATGAACTTGGGTTCTTCGTGCAGCGAGCGCCCAACGCCGTGCGAACCCAGGTTCCGGATCACGCCGAAGCCATGGGCCCGCGCCACCCGCTCGATGGCGTAGCCGATGCGGTTGAGCCGCGCGCCCCCCCGGGCCTCGCCCATCGCCGCGAGCAGGGCCGCCTTGGTCGCGTCGCACAGCTTGGTGTGGGCCTCGACCGGCGCCCCGACGGTGAACGAGCCGCCGGTGTCGCCGAAGTAGCCGCCGAGCTCGGCCGACACGTCCACGTTCACCAGTCCGCCCTCCACCAGCTCCCGATCGTCCGGGATGCCATGGGCGGCGTCCGGCGCGAGGCTGATGCAAGTGGTGCCGGGGAAGTCATAGGCGAGGATCGGAGCTGAGCGCGCCCCGTGTTTCGCGAGGAACTTCGCCCCGATCTGGTCGAGCTCGATCGTGGTCATGCCCGGCCGCGCCTCGTCGACCATCGTGGCCAGGCAGTCCGCCACGATGCGCCCGATATGCTTCAGCCCGCGCACGTCGTGCTCGCCGTCGATGGTCATGCAGCCGCCACGGCAGCGATGAACGCCGCCAGCTTTGCACCGTCGAGCGCGCCTTCAGTGCGCACGCCGGAGCACAGGTCCACGCCGAATGGGCGCACGGTGCGGATGGCCTCACCCACATTCGCCGGGTCGAGGCCCCCGGCCAGCCACACGGGCAGCGGGACCGCGTCGACGATGGCGCGGGAGATCTGCCAGTCATGGGTGCGCCCGGTGCCGCCGAGCTCCCGGAACTCAGCCCCCGGCTGCCCGGAGTCGAGCAGGATGGCATGGGCGGAGACCGCATACCGCTCGGCGATGGCCACGGCCTCGGGGCCGGTCACGTGCACCACCTGCACAATGCGAACCTCGGGCGCAGCCGACCGAAGAGCCGCATGCACTGCAGGATCCACGTGGTCGACGATCTGCACCGTGTCTGCGCCCGTGCGCCGCACGTGGTTCACGATTCCGGCCGCATCGAGCTGCTGCGTGAGCAGGAACCGTGCGATGGGCGGCGGCACCTGGCGCACGACCCGCCGGATCACGGCGTCGTCTACGATGCCGGAGCCGGACGGCATGTCCGACACCAGACCGAGGGCATCCGCGCCCGCCCGGATGGCCACGGAGGCTTCGGCGACCGAGGCGATGCAGCAGATCTTCACGCGGGTCCGCACACGCCCCTCCACAGTCTCCCGACCTAACCGGTCGCCGAGGGTGTCCCCGCGGGGAGTTGTCGCGCAGCCCCCGCTCGCATGGGACGCTGTCGTCGAGCATTCCACCAACCCGCGCGATTCACCCTGGCACCCGCGCACCAGTTGACTAGACTCGCGGCGCACTCGAGGCTGGCAGCAGCACAGCGTCACGCGTCAGTTGAAGGCGCGTCCCGAACTGTCTCCACCGGAGTCCACCAAAATGCACACCGTCACGGTGACGCCCGGCTCGTTCGTGGCTGATAATCATTACTATCCGCGAGTCCCCAACGCGCGCCTCCACCCGCTCGTCCGCATGTTCTTGCGGCTGGGCAACGAGCGCATCGCGCTGCGGTACGGCCACCTCCACCCCGAGGTGAACCTCGATGCCGTGCGCAAGCTGCTGGACACGCCCACGAAGTGGCTCCGCTGGGCCGGCGCCGACCTGTTCCATGTGACCGACGCCCAGGGCGTGCGGCACAACGTGGTCATCGAGACCAACTCGTCCCCGTCGGGACAGAAGTCGATGCCGCTGCTGGACGAGCACGACGACCTGGGCGGGTACCGACGCCTGCTGCAGTCCACCTTCCTCCCCCTGCTCCGCCGTCGCGCCCTCCCTGCAGGTCGGCTGGCCGTGCTGTGGGACAAGAACGAGCTCGAGGTCACCGGCTACGCGGCCGCCATGGCGGAGCTCACGGGCGAGGACGTACTGCTCGTGCACCTGCCGGCATCCGCCCCCGAGCGCGCCCGGTGGGTCTCGGGCGTCCTGAACGTGGAGCACGAGGGCGAGTGGGTGCCGATCCGCGCGGCGTTCAGGTATGTCACCCAGCGCCCGTGGACCCGCATCCCTCCGATCACCCGCACCGCCCTGCTCAACCCGGTCATCGCCTGCCTCGCCGGCGGTCGGAACAAGCTGGTCGCCGCCAAGGCCTATGACCTGTTCAACGCCGACTGGGCCCACACCGGCCTCCGCGTGCGCCACCCCGAGACCATCTGGGATGTGTCGCTGGAGGAGGTGCCGATGTGGGTGGAGCGCATGGGCGGCATCGCGGTGGTGAAGAACCCGTACAGCAACGCCGGCCAAGGCGTGTGGACCATCACGCGCCAGAGCGAGCTCGACGTGTTCATGGCCCTCGAACACCCCTATGAGCGCTTCGTGGTGCAGGCCCTCATCGGCAACCTGGGCTGGACCAGCCTGGCCAGCGGCCGTCGGCTGTACCACGTGGGCACAGTGCCGGATCGGGGCGGCAAGATCTACGTCGCCGATCTGCGGTTCATGGTGGGCATGGGGGTCGATGGCGCGTTGCCGATCGCGCTGTACGCCCGTCGCGCGCGCCAGCCCCTGGCCTCCGACCTCGAGGGCAGCCCTTCATCGTGGGACATGCTCGGCACAAACCTGTCGGTCAAGCAGGAGGATGGCTCGTTCACCACCGACCCGTCCCGCCTGTTGATCGCCGACGAGCGCGAGTATGGGCGACTGGGTGTGGGCCTCGACGACCTGTGCGAGGCCTACTTGCAGACCGTCATGTCGATGCACGCCATCGACAGCATGTGTAGCCGCTTGGTGAACAGCAAGGGGCGCTTCCGCCGCAAGCTGTTCTCGTCTCTCGATCCCGACGAGGCCTTCCTCGCTGAGGTGATGACATGAGCCATCCAACGGTCGAAGCGCTCGATCTCAACTCCTTGGCCCCTGGCGTGGTGCATCGCCGCTGGCTCAGGCTGGTAGACGACGCTCTGGGCCTGCCGGTGCGCCTGCCGCTGCTCATCGCGCGCGGCCGCAAGCCGGGGCCGGTGCTCGGCCTCACCTCCACCGTGCATGGTGACGAGGTGAACGGCGTGGCCGTGATCCACGAGCTGTTCCGCAAGCTCGAGCCCACCCGGCTGGCCGGCACCGTGGTTGGCTTGCCGGTCACCAATGTGCCCGCGTTCCACCGGCACGCCCGGCGCACCCCACACGGCATGGACCTCAACCACCACTTCCCGGGGTCGCCCACCGGCAACGACATCCAGGTGTACAGCCATCGCCTGCTCGACCGGGTGGTCCGCCACCTGGACCTGCTGCTCGACCTGCACACCGCGTCCCGGGGTCGGGCGAACTGCCTGTACGTGCGGGCCGACATGCAACAGCCCGCCACCGCTCGCATGGCCTACCTCCAGCGGCCGCAGATCATCCTGCACAACCCCGCCTCCGACGGCACCCTCCGCGGGGCCGCGTCAGACCTCGGCGTGCCGGCGATCACCGTGGAGGTCGGCAATCCGAGCCGGTTCCAGCGGGAGTACATCCGGCGCTCGGTGGTGGGCGTGCGGGCCGTGCTCGCCGAATACAGGATGATCAAGATGCGGCCGGTGAGCCTCGGCGCGCCGCCCGTGGTGTGCGCGTCGAGCCAGTGGCTGTACACCGCCCACGGCGGCCTGCTCACGGTGCACCCCGCGGTGGCCGACGACGTCTCCGAGGGCCAGTGCATCGCCGAGCTGGTCGACGCCTTCGGCGACCCGGTGGCCAGCTACACCGCACCGAATGACGGCATCGTGATCGGGCGAGCGGTCGATCCCGTGGCCGCCACCGGCGCGCGGGTGATCCACCTCGGAATGCGGGCGGCTGACGACGTTCCGTACGTGCGACGGTCCGAATGACAGAGCTCCTGTTCGTCGTGAACGACCTCGCCACGCTGAAGCCCGACCAGAGCACGGCCGGGCTGATGGCGGAGGCTGAGGCGCAGGGAGCGCACACCTGGGTGTGCGATGACCGAGCGTTCGCGTGTACGCCGTCCGGCATCGCAGTGGCCTGTCGCCGCTGGCCGGGGGGAGCGCCCGCGACGGCGGTGCCAGCGCTGCGCGCGGCCGATCCCGTGGAGCGACCTGCCGACTCCTTCTCGCATGTGTGGGTGCGCACAAACCCGGGTCGGGCAACGCACACCTCCGATGCCTGGCTCCAGCTGCTGTTCCAGGTCGCGGATGCTGGCGTGGTCGTGCGCAATGCACCCAGTGGCTTGCTCCGGGCGTCGAGCAAGCTGCACCTGTCGAGCCTGCCCGCGGGCACCGTGCCGCCCACCTGGTCGAGCGACGATCCGGCGCGGCTCGGCCGCTACCTCGACGAGCTGGGCGGGCCTGCGGTGGTCAAGCCCGCGCTCGGCACCCGAGGCTCGGGCGTCGTGCGCCTGTCGCCGGACCATCCCGATCGCGAGGCCTTGCTCGAGGCTGCCACCGCCTCAGGCCCGGCGTTGCTCCAGGGTTACTTAACTGCCGCGCCCGAGGGGGACGTCCGGATCCATGTGGTGGATGGCGCGCTGCTCGAGCTCGATGGCCGCGCGTGCGCCGTGCGCCGAATTCCGGGCCCCGGGGAGTGGCGGAGCAATGTGTTCCTCGGCGGCAGTCCGGCCCGTGCAGAGCTCGGGGAGGCCCACCGCGCACTGGTCGCCCGCGTCGGCCCCCTGCTCCGCGACCAGGGGCTGTGGCACGTGGGACTCGACGTGGTCGGGAATCACGTGGTGGAGTGCAATGTGTACTCGCCAGGCGGGCTCGGCGACGCCGAGCGGTTCGCCGAGCGGCCGTTCACCGCCGAGTTGGTCCAGCGATTCCTCGCCGACTGATCACCAGCCGATCAGTACGGCTGCTCGCCCACCCAGTTGCCCGGCGGATCGTAGCGGCAGGTCCACACCTCGCCGCCGCCATCGGGGCAGGTGGCGGCGCCGCAGCCGACCCGCTCGGTGCTATCCCACACGATCTGCGTGTAGTGCCCGCACTGCTCACCGTCGGCGCAGGTGTTGCTGTCGTAGTCGTAGTACGCGACCTCAGAGGCCCACGCATCCACCACTTCCTGGTCGGTCGACGTGGCCGAGGTCCAGTACAGGTTCTCGCCGTAGGTCTCGGCGGCGCTGTGGTACAGCCCACACCCGTCGGCGGCGAGCGTGCGCGACCACGACAGGGAGTTCGCGGCGAGCGTGTCGTCCCACTGCAGGTCGCTCAGCGCCAGCGGACGCCGAACGCCGTTGTGCGCGGCCAGCATCGCCGTCTGGTCGACCGTGACCTCCGCAATTGCGGTGCCCCCACCGCCGGTATCCTCGGTCTTCTCATCGCTCTCACACGCCATCAGGACCGACAGGCCGACGGCCACCCCACCCAGGGCCAACACTCGCATGTGCGCCTCCACGCACCGACGGTAGCCGACGCGCTCGGGCTCGTCGACACCCGCCGATCTCGCGCCACCCATCTCAGCGCACGGCGCCCTCGCCGGAGGCCCGAGACAGGGCGTAACTCGGATGCGGGTCACTACTTCCATTCGGCCCCGGTCGAGATCGGGTACGCTGCACGCACGGAGGGGCCATGCGTGTGTGGGTGCTGCCGCTGCTGCTGGCGGCCTGCAGCGAGGTGGGGTTCTCGACAAAGCCCGACGCCGACCCCGTCGACACCGCCGACCCCGGCGCTCCGGACCTGGAGGTGGCGCCGCGCTCCGTGGAGCTGGGCCCCACCTGCACAGGCGGCGAGCAGGCCATCACCCTGTCGAATGTGGGCACGGCCACGCTCACCCTGGCCGATGTGGCCGCGACCGGCGCCTGGTCGGTGGACGCCGCACCGCCCACACTGGCCCCGGGCGAATCCACGGTTGTGACCGTGCGCACTGAGGCGGGCGGCAGCGGGAGCCTCCGGGTGAACAGCGACGATCCGACCGAGCCCGAGGTGCTCGTCCCGCTCGAGACCCTGCCCGACCAGCCGCCCACGATCACGCTGTTGCGTCCGGTGCCGGGCGAGGTGCTCGGCCAGGCCGCCCCGGTGGCGCTGTATGCGCGGGTCAGCGATGAAGAGACGCCGGTGGAGACCCTGCTGGTGCAGTGGTTCTCCGACGTGGACGGCTACGTCGCCGACACCCCTCCCGACCCCGACGGCGAGGCCGTTGGCGAGTGGTACAACCCGCGCACGGCGGGGGACCATTCGCTGCGCGTGCAGGTGACCGACACCTGCGGCAACACCGACGAATCCAGCGTGCCGCTGTGCCAGCAAGCCGGGTATGACCTGGAGAATCTCGACCTGGAGTCGTGGATCTTCTCAGGCAGCGCGCGGTGGGATGCCATCGCGGAGCTCGTTGAGCTCACCACGGCCACCACCAACCAGGTGGGCTCGGCCTTCACCACCGACCTCGCGGTGAGCGGCGACAACGTGGAGATCGAGTTCCAGTTCTACATCGGCGATGGGACCGGAGCCGATGGCATCAGCCTCACGGCACTCGACACCACCCGGGCCGAGTCGTACCTCGGCGGCACGGGCTGCGGGATCGGCTACGGCGGCGACGCGCCGTGCACCGCGGGCCCGGCCCTCCCGGGCTGGTCCATCGAGGTCGACACCTACTTCAACGACGGCCAGGACCCCACGCCCCTCGACCACGTGATGTTCACCTTCGACGGGGATGTCGACGCGCCCGCCGCCTGGGCCGACCTGCCGGAGATGGAGGACACCGGGTGGCACACGATGCGGGTGGTGGTGAGCGCTCCGCGGGTGGTCGTGGAGATCGACGGCATCACCTATATCGACCAGGACCTGGCGGGGCACTTCGCCTTCCCCGCGGTGGTCGGGTTCACCGCCGGCACCGGCGGCGCCACCAACACCCACCTGATCGATGCCCTGGTGGTCACCGAGTTCATCTGCCCGGAATGACCTGCAAGGTGACCGGCACGGCGGTGAGCACGGCGTTGCCCGACACCGGGTCCACCACGGCCGCATCGGTGAGGTCGTTCGCGCTCACCCCGGGGCGCTCTGCGGCCACGCGCTGACGCGTGCCTGGGCGACCGTGACCGTAGCCATGGGGCAGGCAGACCACCCCCGACATCACGGCGTCCGTCACGCTTGCGGGCACGTCCACCGCACCCACCCGTGAGGTCAGCCGCACGGTGTCGCCGGTAGCGATGCCGCGGGCGGCCGCGTCGTCCGGGTGCACCTCGAGCACGCACCGCTCGGGCCCCTTCACGAGGCGCCGGCTGTTGTGCATCCAGCTGTTGTTGCTCCGGAGCTCCCGGCGTCCGATGAGCACTAGCGGAGGCGGCTTCTCGTCGAGCTGGGCATGCACGCGCTCCACGTCCGCCACCAGCGCATCGGGAGCGAGGCGGATCGCGCCGAAGCCGGGCGGCAGGCGCTCGAGCAGGCAGGACTCCAGCGGCCCGAGGTCGAGCCCGTGCGGGTGTCTGCGCACCTCGGCGAGGGACAGTCCGCGGAGTCCGCCCCGGGGGCCGAGCCGGAGGGACAGATCCACCTGCCGGGCGGGACCGAGCATGGCCTGCGCCCGGAGGCCCAGGCGCTGGCGCAGGGGCGCACCGTGGGCACGGGCAACCCGGCGCGCGAGGCCGAGCAGGATGGCGTCGTCCTGAAGCAGATCGCCGTCGTCTTCCAGCACCGGATCGGCCCACCGGGCGGTGTTGCGCACCGCGAGCATGTGGAAGGCCAGGTCGTAGTGAGGGCGGGCGAGGGGCGACACCGGCGGCAGGATGTAGTGCGCGTGGCGCGAGGTCTCGGTGATGTGGGTGTCGACCGCGACGCACAGGTCCAGCGAGGCGAGGGCGCGGTCGAGCTGGCCGCCGTCCGGCGTGGAGAGCACCGGGTTGCCGGCGATGCACACGAAGGCCCGCACCTGGCCGTCGCCAGGCGTGAGGATCTCCTCGGCGAGGGCGGCGACCGGGAGCTCCCGGTAGAACTCCGGCAGCCCGCGAACCCGGCTGCCCCAGCGGCCGAATCCTCCGCCCGGATGCGGCCTTCCCGGTGGGTAGGCGGAGTCTGCGGCGGGCTGGGCGAACATCACGCCGCCGCGGGTGTCGAGGTGACCGGTCACGGCGTTGAGGGCGGTGATCAGCCAGCTGTTCAGCGAGCCCGACCGCTGCACACACACGCCCACCCGGCCATACACGGCGGCGGCAGGTGTGCTGTGGAGCGCCTGCGCCAGGTCGCGGATGGCGTCGGCCGGGATGCCGGTGGCGGGGGCGACCGCATCGGCGGAGAACGGTGAGACCGCCGCACGCAGGTCGTCCAGCCCGGTCACGTGCTCAGCCAGGTGGCCGAGTCGGGGTCCGAGGGCCATCGCCTCGTGCACGAGCGCCAGCAGCAGCAGCCCATCGGTGCCGGGGCGGATGAAGTGATGGGTGTCGGCCGCGGCGGCGGTGGCGGTGCGGCGGGGGTCGATGACGACCAGGCGTCCACCGCGGGCGCGCAGCTCGCGGAGTCGACGCCGCATCCCCGGGGCGCTCATCAGGGAGCCGTTGGAGACCAGCGGGTTGGCGCCGATCACCACCAGCAGCTGCGTGTGGTCGAGGTCGGGCACGTGCATCAACAGCCGATGCCCGAACATCAGGTGGGCGGTGAGCATCTGCGGGAGCTGGTCGACCGAGGTGGCGGAGTACTGGTTGCGGGACCCGAGGGCGCGCCGGAGCGCGGGGCCGGCGAGCATGATGCCCAGGCTGTGGACCGACGGATTGCCGAAGTAGGTGGCCACGGAATCGCGGCCGGATCCGGTCTGCAGGGCCACGATGCGGTCGGCGATATCCGCCAGCGCATCGTCCCAGCTCACCCGCTCCCAGCCATCGCCGGTGCGGCGCACGGGGTGCCGGAGGCGGTCGGGATCGGTGTGCAGGTCGGGCAGCGCGCTCGCCTTGGGGCAGATGTGGCCCTGGGAGAACGGGTCGTCGGGGTCACCCCGCACGGAGGTGACGGCGCCGTCCTGCACGGTGAGCGAGAGGCCGCACATCGCCTCGCACAGAGGGCACACCATCAGCTTCGTGGTTTCCACCTGCCCTCCCGGGAGGCATGCCGTAACCCGGGGTCATGGCCTGACCCGGGGTCTGAACGGCAGGTGAGCGGGGGTCGGGGCCTGAGGCTTCACACCTATCGTCCTGACTCCAAGGGGTGGGAGGGGGACCTGGGTGGGTGTTACGCAGGGTGGGCTCTCCCTCTGCCCGGTGGCGCCATGTCTGACTCGCCCGTCCAGTCCACCACGCCCGCCGACCACACGGTGGTCGCGCTGTCCATCGAGGCCGCCCTGCTGCCGGGCTGGTTCGAGGCCGTGAAGGGCGTGGCCGCAAAGTTCGTGCGCCGCATGGCGGTGGTGGAGAAGCCCGACGAGTGGCTCGTGCACTGCGAGCTGCCCGCGGTGAAGGCGGAGGCGTTCCACGCCGCACTCCAGGAAGCATGGACGGTGTACAACGCTGACTGAACTGCGGCCGCGATGGGTGCTGGTGCTCGCCTTGGGCTGCACCAAGCCTCCGCCGACGCCGCCGGCAGCGCTCGTGGGCCCAACGCTGCTCGTGCTCGAGACCGCGCCCGGTGGCTGCGCGCTGGTGGAGCGGTCGGCGGTCAGACCCGCCCAGCACCGCGTGCGCGCAAACTTCCCGATCGACTGCCCCACGGCGTGGGCGCTGGACGCCGACACGGAGCGGTGGCTCGTCACCCTCGGCAGCTACGGCGAACAGGCCGCGTATGTGGTTCGCCTGTCCAGCAGCAACACCCGCCGGCTCCCCCCGCCGCCGGGTCGGCTCGACCAGGTGTGCTGGCTCGATGGCCGCATCGTCGCCACCACGGACGGGCCCGAGGTGCCACTGCTGAGCGAGCGCACAGGCGAGCTGTGGTTCGAGGCCGACGGCGTCCGGTACGCGACCGATGGCGACCAAGGGGCGGCGGCCTGCCGGGCGTGGCATCTCGACGACGATGCGTGGGTGAAGGACCGCACCTGGGTCGAGGCGCTGTATGAAGGGATGGACCTGCCGTTCTGCGCCATCGACGACGCGTGCCTACCCATGGTGGACGCGCCGACCACCACCACGCCGACGCCTGCGCTCACGGCGTCCCTCGATGCACTGCTGGTGGACGATGATGACCCCCTGGGCAACCTGTGGCTGCACGCCGAAGGGCTCCAGCTGGCCTGGCGCAGCTTCTGGTTCGAAGGCGAGATGTGGCGAACGCCAGCCGTGGGCTGGAGCGGCGAGAGCTGGCGACCGCTCGCCGGCCTGCCCCGCACGGACGGCCCGCTGAGCCTGCACCCGGTGGACGGCCACCTGCTGACGTGCACCATCGACGCGGCGCACCTGTACAGCCTACCGTCATTCGAACTCCGGTGGAGCCACGCCGGCGCCTGCCCGCGCTGGGCCCCCGCGGTTCCCTGACCACCGCCCTCGCGGTCCCGTGCGGGCCGGAGCCTTCATGCACCTCGCCGACTTCGCCGCCCTGGGACCGTTCGCCGCCGCCGGCCTCCGCGCCACCCGCCTCGCCATCGGGCAGGCCACCGAGTCCTCGGCGGCCGGGCGCATCCCCATCGCCGGCGCCGCCGTCGAGCGCCGCCCCGACGGCACCCTCCGCACGGTCACCGTCGGGTGCAATGGGCGCATCCCCGCCGATGGCGGCCCTGGCTACCCCACCGACCACGGCGAGACCGGCGCCGTGCGCCACCTGCACGACCTGTCCGCCGTCCCCTGGGAACGGGTGGTGTTCGCCACGACCCTCAGCCCGTGCATCATGTGCACCCGCACCCTGCTCCACCTGCACGGACTCGGCCTGTCCCGGGTGGTGGTGGCTGAGGCCGCCTCATTCCCAGGTCGCAAGGCGCTGCTCGCCAATGCCGGCATGCAGCTCGTGGAGCTGACCAACCCCGACGCGGTCACCCTGATGCAGCGGTTCGCGCGCACCCATCCGTGGGACTGGCAGGCCGACATCGGCGGCATCCCACCGCGCGCCTGCTCCTGCGACGCACCCCGCTGTGCTTGCGCTGACGGCCCGGATCCCGCGCCGGTGCTCGCCCACCTGGCCGCCCGCGGACACCATGCCGCCGTGGTCGCCCGGGACGGCACCGTTGTCGCCACCGCCGCCGACGGCCGGGCCGCCCACGGCCACAACCCCGTGTACAGCGCGCCGATGCTCGCCATAGGTCGCGCAGGATCGGCGATCAACCTGCGTGAGCACACACTCGTGGTCGCCGCCGACGTTCCGGTGGACATCGACACCTTCGGACTGTCCTCCCTCGGCGCCTGCGAGCTGTTCCGTCCCCAGGCAGTCGTGCTCGGAGCCCCCGCGGCCGTCGACCTGGAGGACGCTTTCGCCGCCGCCGATCTAGTGCTCCGATCCCCCGCGTGACCGCCCTCACCCCCGCCGATCGCGCCCAGCTCCTCGCTCGTGGGATGGACCTCGCAGACGTCGAGGCGGTGCTCGCGCGCCTGGCCTCCGACCGATCACACACCACACGGGTCGAACGCCCCTGCCTGCTCGGCGACGGCATCACCACGCTGGAGGACGCCGATGAGGCGGCGTGGCGTGGCGCAGCCGAGGCCGGACGGCTCGACACCTTCATCCCCGCCTCGGGAGCCGCCAGCCGGATGCTGCGGGACTCCGATGGGATCGCGGGACTGCCCTTCGACCCCTCCGATCCGCGCTGGCGCACCACGCCGAAGGGCCTGGTGCCGTTCCACCGCTACCCGGACGGCACGGTGCGCACGCCGGTGGAGGAACACGCGATCGAGTCCCGTGCGATGGGCAGTCGACGCCTCCATCTCACCGTGCCCGCCGCCCACTGGGCGGCCTTCGCCGCGAGAGTGCCCGACGCCGTGCTCTCCCTCCAGCGGGCGTCCACCGACGTGCCCGCGATGCGCCCATCCGGCGAGCCGGTGCGCGACGCCAGCGGTGCCCTGGTGCTCCGGCCGGGCGGGCATGGGGCGTTGCTGGTCAACGTCCAGGACTCCCAGGCCGATGTGTTGCTGGTGAAGAACGTGGACAATGTGGTGCCGGACCGCCACCGCGCTGAGGTGCTCCATCAGCGCCGACGGCTCGTGGGCAGGTTGATCCGCCTGCAGGCGCGCGCCCACGCCGCCCTGCGCGCCGGCGATGTTGGTGCCGCCGAGCGGTTCTGCGCCGACGTGCTCCAGTGCCCGGTCAGCGGGGACGCGGCCCTGGCCCGGCTGGACCGCCCGCTGCGGGTGGCCGGGATGGTGCGCAACACGGGAGAGCCTGGCGGTGGCCCGTTCTGGGTCGGCCGCACTCCCCAGATCGTCGAGGCCGCCCAGCTCGATGCCCGCGACCACGGCCAAGCGGCGGCGGCCACCCACTTCAACTCGGTGGACCTGGCCCTCGGCCTCCGCGATCCGCACGGGCAGGCCTACCCCCTCGCTCGATTCGTCGACCCCGCGGCCGTGCTGATCACCACCCGTCCCGTCGCCGGTAGCCCCGCCCGGGTGTTCGAACGGCCCGGACTGTGGAACGGCGCCATGGCCCACTGGAACACCGTGTTCGTGGAGCTCCCGCTCTCCACCTTCAACCCCGTGAAGTCGGTGCGCGATCTGCTGCGGCCGGCGCACGTCCCGTGATCGCTGGCGCCGCACTTCGTTGCATCGTCTCCGACGACCCGGCGGGGTTAATGCTGGTGCACGGAGGCACCCTTGGCCAACCACGACGACGACAACAGCGCGAGCCCCGCTGAGCTGTTCTTCATCAGCGCCGCCGCGATCCCGGTGCTCGGCGCGGTCATCAGCGCGCCGCTCGTCGGGTTCACGCTGGTCACCCTAGC
>JBLFXJ010000088.1:0-23931 GCA_047609825.1 Myxococcota bacterium | reverse complement strand
GACGCCACGGGTGAATGGTCGGGGCTCACGCCTGACGAGCAAGCGAACCTGATGGCCCATCTGAAGGTGCGGTATCAGGCCGAGATCCGCTATCTCGACGACCAGCTCGGCCTCGCATTCGCCGACCTGGAGGCCCGCGGCCTGCTCGAGGACACCCTGGTGGTCGTGTACAACGATCACGGCGAGTCGTTCTTCGAGCACGGATACCAGAGCCACGCCCACACGCTGCACGCCCAGGAGAACAACGGGTTGCTGGTGTTCTGGTCGGCGAACCTGGAGCCGGGTGTGTGGAGCGGCCCAACCCACTCCACCGACCTCGCCGCAACCCTGCTCGACCTGCACGGCGTCACGATCCCAGCCGAGGTGGACGGCGTGCCCCTGGGAACTGCAGACGCCGATCGGGCGCGGTTCCAGTACTCGGTCGCCCGCCAGGGCGTCCTGCAGTCCGTCATCCAGGGCCCGCACAAGCTGCACTATGACTGGGACGACGGCCGGCTGGAGCTGTATGACCGCGTTGTCGATCCCGACGAGGCCGCAGACCTGGCGGCGACGGAGGCGGAGACCGTCGCACGCCTCTGGGCGCTGCTGCGACCCGAGGTCGAGGCGCTGGATCCGCTGCTCGTGCAGGCCCCGGTGTGGCCCGACCTCACCACGGATTGAGCCTCAGCCGCCGGCGGGCCCGACCGCCACGAAGCCATCTGCCCCGACCAGCGCCAGCCGTCCGTCCACCAGCCGGCAGCCATCCAGCGGCGGCACCCCGAGCTCTGAGCCCCGATCGACCCAGCTGCGCCCCCCGTCGTTCGACTGAAGCCACATCCCGCCAGCGCCCGCCTCCCCCACCGCCACCAGCTGGGGCCCATCGCGGCACACGCCCCGGATGCGGGTGGCGACGCTCCAGCCGTCGAGTCGCCACACCTGCCATCCCGCCAGTGCAGCCGGATCCGACTCGGACCACGCGAGCACGCCTCGGTCGCCGGCGACCCCTCCCACCAGCACCCCAGCGCCGTCCACCGCGAGGTCGTCGAGGCGCTCGGCGACGGGGAGGTGGACCTCGAGGTCGGGCCAGCCCCCGGTCGCATCCGCCGAGGGCACGAGCACCCGAGGCGTATCGCGCAGCACCGCGAAGGCGCTGCCCCCGTGCACCGCCACACTGCGCACCGCCTCCCCCTCCCAGCGGGTGGTCCACGGACCCTCGCCCCACCGGCGCACGAGACCGCCCTCACTGGCGATCCACAGTACGTCGGCCGCTGCTTCCACCCCATTGGCAGCCACCGGGTGCTCGCGCCGCACATCACTGCCGACCGACCACACGCCCTCCGGCCCGGCGACCCACATCGACCCATCCTCGGACAGACCCACATCGAGGGCTCGCACCCTCGACAGCTCCGGCCGAGCGCTCCAGCCGTCATCGCGGGAGACGTACACGCCGCCGCCGCGCAAGTTGCCGCCACAGCCCACATGGATCGCCGGCGGTGCGAACGCCACCGCATCCGTGCGTGGACCGGGACAGGGATGCCGGCTGAGGTGCCAGTCGGCGGGCAGCGACAGGTCGACCTGCGCCTCCGCTGCGCTGTCCATGCCGCTGCGGTCGTGTGACGCCAGGATGGAAGAGGAGGACTGACAGCCGACCAGGGCGAGGATGAGGTACCGCACGGGGTCTCCGGAGCAGGCGACTCGGCGGCCGCCGCGCCCACCTCGGGCCCGACCGGTCCGCCGCGCCCCCCGACTACACGGTCCGCGTGCGCCCCGGATCACCCACGGCGCAGGATTTCCGCCCGATCGCCGCGCCTACTTCTTCGGCAGCTGGATCTCCGGCTCCTTCTTCCGCCGCCGATACAAGACGCCGGTGCGCCCGATGGTCTGCACCAGCGATGCACCGGTCTCGGAGGCGAGCAGCTCGAAATCAGCGGCGCGTTCCTCCCGATCGTCGCTGGCGTGCTTGACCTTGATCAGCTCATGATTATCGAGTTCAAAGGTCACCTTCGCCTTGATCTCGTCCGTCACGCCCCGCCCCCCGACCTGGACGACCGGCTTGAGGTGGTGCGCGAGGGCGCGGAGATGGCGGACCTGCTTGCTGGAGAGGGTCATGGGGATAGTCCGGGGGACATGGGATCCGATGCACGCACACGCCGCATGCGAGAGGTGCTGGGCCAGCGCCTGGCGCGGGTTCACTGCGCGATCGAGGCGGTCTACCACCGACACAACGTCTCGGCCATCCTCCGCACCTGCGACGCGCTGGGCGTGCACAACGTGCACCTGGTCGAGGGGCACTTCACGCCGGCCCACGGGGCATCGCGCGGCGCCGAACGCTGGCTCGATGTTCGCGACCATCCAACGCCCGAGGCCGCCATCGCCGCGATCCGCGCTGCGGGCTGCCGGATCTACATCGCCGACCTGTCGGACGATGCCGTCACCCCAGAGCAGGTGCCCGTCGATAAGCCGGTGTGCATCTGGATGGGCGCGGAGCTCGCCGGCGTCAGCGACACGGCGCTGGCTGCGGCCGATGGCGTGATCACCATCCCGATGCACGGCTTCGCCCAGTCCCTCAACGTAAGCGTGGCCGCCGCACTGGCGCTGCGGGCCGTCGCAGAGCGCGCCCGGGCCATCGGTCCCGACGCCTTGCTCAGCGAACAGGAGCGGGCCGCCACGTGGGCCGAGTGGATGGAGCGGGCGGAGAACATCGATCGAGGCGCCGCCGCCCGCGCATCCCTTCACTCCGAGTAGGGCACCGGCAGCGCCAGTGGCGCGTCACCGAGGTCGAACTCCTCGACCGTGGGCTGGCGAATGTCGACAGGCGCCGAATCCCAGCCGTCATCGTAGCCTTCCGCCGACTCCCAGGTGGTCAGGTCGGTGGACGCGACCTCGTCTTCGGGCACCCAGTACCCCTCGACCCAGGTGTTGCCGTCGAACCAGCCCGGCACCCAGTCCTCGCCGAAGCGGTCGGAGAGCGGCAGCCAGTAGCCGGCGTTGTATACGCCATCTTCGTCGAAGAATGCCGACAACCACGTGTACTCGGCGCGGAACTCCGGACGCCAGAACCCGTCGACATAGCTCTCGCCGTCGAAGAACCCAGGCTCCCACATGTAGCCCTGGGGTGGCTCGCCATCGGGCAGCCAGTGCCCGGGCACCGCGGTGCCGTCCTCCAGGTAGTAGCCATCCACCCAGACCCAGCCGTCACGCGCGTCTGCCCGGTAGTAGCCCTCGACGTAGGCGTCGCTGTACCACGACCCCGGCACGTACACGTAGTGGACAGGCGCCGGCCTGGTGGGCGCCCAGTAGCCGGGGTGCCAGTAGCCCCAGTTCCAGTACCCGGGAACCCAGGCCCAACCTGCGCGATACGGCGGGGCCCACGAATGGTTCCAGGCGTACACCCCGAACCCGAACCCGACCACCACGGTGGTTGCGTACTGGTACCGGTACCAGGGGTGGCAGTAGTAGCGGGTGTAGTACGGCCGGTAGGTGACCCGTTGCGGTGGCGGCGCGTGGGCGTGCGGATGGTGCCGCACATGCACATGGCTGGGCCGGTGGTAGCGCACATCATGCGACCGGTGCAGCACCGTGGTCTGGGTGCTCCGCCCCGTATATGGGCGGGTGGAGGCCGCAGGCGCGCCGTGGGCCACCCGCGCCGGACTCTGCCGGGTGCCGACCACCTTCGACGCAGGCACCGTGGACACCCGCGCCGGAGCTCGGGTGACTCCAGCAGGCGACCGTGGCGCGGATGCGCCGACGGAGCGCGGCGGGGCGCCCGCAGACCGGGGCGGAGCCGCACCAGGAGATCGGGTGGGCGACGTGGCGGGCGAACGGGACGGCGACGGCCCGGTGGCCGGACTGGGCGAGCGGCTCGGGCTGGCGCTGGGCGAGCGGGTGGGCGGCGCCGACCGGGGCGGTGCGCCCGCTGAAGGCGAGCGGCTCGGCTGCGATGGCCTGGCGCTCGGCGACGACCGCGGAGCCGGCGACCTCGAGCCCGACGATGGCGAGGGGCTGGACGGGCGCGGCGCTGGGCTGGACGCCGCGGGCCTCGACTGGGGACTCGACTGCGTGGGACGGGCCGGCGTGCTCGGCTTCGGCTTCGGCTTCGGCTTCGGGCTCGAGCGGGAGCCCGATGGCCGACGGCCGCTCGATCCGCTCCGGCCACCGCTCCGCGCCAACTCACCCCGGTCGGCGTGCTCGGACGCCGCGTCGGCGCTGGTGGACGCATGGGCCGGCTCGCCGAGTGTGGCAAGCGACGCGACCAGGACCAGTGTGCTGAGCATCTAGGATCTCCTCGGCGTACCCGAAGCAACGGGCTTGACCCATGGACGCGGCTGCATACAGCCTATTCGACCTGCAGGAGAACCGCTGCCCACCACCATGACCCGCACCCTGGCCGCCCTCGTCCTCGCGGGGTGCACCTCGGGCCGAATCAACTGGGCCGACGGTACCACCGAGGTCCGCTCTGCGCTGTACCGGGTGGGGCTCGACGCGGGCATCCCATCCGCCAGCGTGTTCCTCACCAACGGCGAGATCGGCTGCTCCCTGCCGTCTACCGACGACCCCGTGACGCAGGAAGACGCCGTCCAGGACCTGTTCCTCGCCATGTGTCGGGAGGATGCTCGCCACGTGCACCTGCTCCTGTGGCGTCACCCCGACTCGCAGGAGTGGACGGCGACCTACCCTGCCCGTCGCGAGGCCTCCGCCGCCGCACTCTCCGGCAGGCGGCTGGCCCGCGGGGCCACCTACGGCGTGGGTGAGGCCTACCGGGTGGAGCTGCCAGGGGTCCCCCGAGGGTATGCAGCAGAGGACCTGGACGTGCGGCCCGACCTGGGCCGAGGCGAGGTCGAGGTGATCGAACACGGCGACCGCCTCGACGGGTCGTTCTCGTTCCCGGAGGCCAAGGTGAGCGGACGGTTCCGAGCCACCCAGTGCCTCGACGACACGAGCCTGCTCGACGTGGTCGAGGCCGGCCCGACCTTCCTGTGCCCATGATCCGCATGGTCGACCTGGTGGCGCGACACTCCGAGGTGGCTGAGGCCGTCGAGGCCGGGGTGCTCGACGTGTTGCGGTCCGGGCGATGGGTGGGTGGACCCGTGGTCGCGGAGGCCGAGGCCCTCGCCGCAGCGTGGCTCGGACGCAGGGAGGCGGTCGGCGTGAACAGCGGCACGGATGCGCTGGTGCTCGCACTGCAGGCCGTGGGCGTGCGACCCGGGCACGAGGTGGTGGTGCCTGCGCTCACCTTCTTCGCCACCGCCGGCGCTGTCTGTGCCGTGGGCGCGGTCCCCGTGATCGTCGACGTGCGGGAGGATGGCTGCATGGACCCTGACGCTGCCCGCGCTGCATGCACCTCCCGCACCGCTGCCATCCTGCCAGTACACCTCTACGGCACCCGCGCCACCGCCCCAGACCTCGGCGTGCCCGTGGTCGACGACGCCGCACAGGCCATCGGCGCCTCACCACCCGCCTCCATCGGCGCCCTCACCGCTGTGTCGACCTACCCGACCAAGACCTGGGGAGCGGCTGGGGACGGCGGCTTCGTGGTGGGCGATGACGTCGAGGCCGTGCGCCGCCTCGCGAACCACGGGATCATTGGGCCGAGCCACCACGCCATGGTGAACGGCGTCGTCGGCCGGAACAGCCGCCTCGATGCCGTGCAGGCGGCCGTGCTGTTGGGGCATGCCCCGTCTCTTCCGGCCCGAATCGCCAGACGCCGCCGGCTCGCCGCGAGGTATGACGCCCAGCTCCCGTCCACGGTCAGGCCCCTCCCCCGCGACGAGGGGTCGCCGGTGCACCAATACGTGGTGCGGGTGGCCGACCGCGCCCGCGTGCAGGCCGCCCTCGCCGAGCGGGGTATCCAGACCGCCGTGTACTACCCCCGCACGCTCTGCGACCAACCCGCGCTGGCGCACGCCGTTCGACATGCGACGCCAGTAGCGACCGCCCTGGCCCGCGAGGTGTTGGCGCTCCCCGTGCATGCCGGCCTCGAGGCCGAGCAGGTCGACCGCGTGTGCGCCGCCCTCACAGAGATGGCCCGATGAGTGCTATGTACCCACTGTTTCAGGCATACTCCGCCCTGATCGGGCTAGTACTGGGGAGCTTCTGGAATGTGGCCATCGCCCGATGGCCAGACTTCCGCTCGGTGGTCACGCCGCGCAGCCAGTGCCCGGTCTGCTCCACACCCATCGCCTGGCATGACAACGTGCCGCTGCTCTCCTGGCTGGTGCTCCGGGGCAAGTGCCGGCACTGTGAGACCCCGATCGCGGCCACCTACCCATTGATCGAGCTGCTCGGCGGCCTCCTCGGGTGGCTGCTGTTCGTCCGCGTCATGCCGTCGGGGCACGAGCTCGACGCCGCCCACCTCGCCACGTGGTGCGTGTACATGGTGCTGGTGGGGTGCGTGGTGATCGCTGCGTTCACCGACGTGCGCCACCGGATCATCCCGGACGAAGTGAGCATCTACGCCGTGCCACTCGCGCTGGGTCTGGTGGCGCTGCTCGATCTCGGGTTCGGCGTGATGGGCTTCCCAGCGCCCGGCTGGCGGGGTGCGTTCCTGGGCGCGGCGGCCGGCGGCGGGTTCCTCGGCTCGATGTACTGGGGCGCCCGGCTGATCACCGGTGAGCATGCGCTCGGCATCGGCGACGTGAAGCTGATCACCTTGATCGGCGCCTTCGTCGGGCCTGCGGGGGTGCTCGTGGTGCTGCTCATGGGCAGCATCATGGGCAGCGTCGGAACCCTGGCGGCCACCGCCATCCTGTGGAGGCGGGTCTACCCCCCGTTCGGCGTCGGCCTCGCAGCCGCCACGTTGGTGTACCTGCTCTACGGCCCCGAGTTGGTGCCCGGGCTACTGCCAGGACTCGCCCGGTTCCTGCCTCAATGATCAGTCCGAGCGAGGGAGGCTGCCCGTGGTTCCGCTCCTGATCGCGACCGGCCTGCTCGGCTGTCAGGGCGATGGTGAGCTCGGACTGGGCGGCCTGGGCAGCAAGGCTCCGCCGCGACCGCCGCTCGCCCTCACGGTGGCGAGCCCCGCCGTCGAGACCACCTTCGTCGGCGGCGACAGCGTGCGGGTGACGGGCAGCGTCGCGCCTGCCGATGCGGTTGTCTGGGTCGAGGGCCGGCGGGTTCGGGTGGGCAATGCGGGTGACTTCACCGTCGACCTGCCGCTGTGGGCCCCGTACCGGATCGTGGACATCGAGGCGGCCGACGGCCTCACCCAGGTTCGCGAGACCCGTACCGTGCTCGCCGGTGACGACCCGCTGGCGAGTTGGCCCGGCGCCGTCTCGCTCGTGCTCACGCCAGGCGGCCTCGGCCGGATCGTGGGCGACGTGGGGGCCCTGGTCGACGGGCTGGGCTGGGCGCAGCTGGTGGAGGGACTGGCGCCAGGGTTCGTGGTCAGCCACTTCCCCACCACAGGCTTCCTCGCGCCCACCGATGACGGCATCCGGTTCGATGTCGCCTTCCATGGCGTAGAGCTGGCGTTCGAACTGCTGGGATCCCCCATCGCCCTGAAGTGGGACACCGTGGACCTCGCGCTCCTGGCCGACCTCACGGTGGACGATGCCGGCGTGCTCGGGCTCAGCTTCGGGGAGCCCGAGCTCGCGCTGGGCCGGCTCAGCATCGACGCCTTCGGCATCGACGCGCCGTTCCTCGAGGGATGGATCGACGATGGCCTCGACTGGGTGATCGGCCTGCTGGAGGGCGCGCTCTCCCTCATCCTCGGAGTCGGCACCGTGCCCGTGTTCGGCCCCATCGACCTCGAACTGGACCTGCTCGGCGCCGCTGTCGAGACCCGGCTGTCCAGCGTCGACGTCAGCTCGGACGGCATCGCCGTGGTGCTCGGGGTGGGCATCGATGGGCCCCCAGGGGACGCCGGTGACATCCCCCGCCCCCCGCCCGCTCCGTGGCAGCCCCAAGCCGACCTGCGCGTCGGGCTGCACGAGGGCCTGTTCCAGCTGGTGCTCGCGTCCGACCTGCTCGACCTGCTCGACCTGTCCAACCTCCAGCTGGATGGCTTCCTCGGCAACATCCTCGCGCTGCCGCTCGGCGGGCTCCCCGGCGGCGCCGTGCTCCCTGAGGCCGATGGTTGGTGCATCTCCCTCGACCCCGGAGATGCGCGGGTGGCCCGCATGCCGGGCGGACTCGAGCCATTGGCGTCGTTGTACCTGCCCGAGCTGTACGTCGACATCGGCTACAGCACGCCCGAAGCCCAGTGCCTGCCGTGGCTGCAAGCGAACATCGCCGCGGAGGCGCTGCTGGTGGTCGAAGACGGCACCCGGATCGGGATCGACCTGGTCGTCGCCGATGGCACGGTGCTGTACTACGCAACCGAGCTCCCGTGGGATGAAGACGGCGTGATCGACGGCCTCGGCGGCGTGATCGAGTCGATCCTCAGCTTGCTCGGCGGCGCGCTCGAGTTCGACCTCGCCGAGATCTTCGGTGGACTCGGCAGCGGCACCGGCACCGACCTCATCCCCGCGCTCTCCCCCCACCTCATCGACTCGCAGCCGTTGCGGGATGACACGGGAGCGACCGTGGAAGGACTGCACGGCATGACCTTGTCGCTGTTCGAATGACAGGCCTGCTCCTCCTCCTCGCCTGTGGAGCGCGCGACGCCTCCGTGCAGAGCCCGGCACCCGAGCCGGCGGCGCCGACCGGTCCGCGCCACGTGGCCAGCGAGGGCCTCGAGGCCGATCTCGCTGCTACCCAGGCCTTCTTCGCCACACGCCCGCTGATCGAGCAGCCCCTCGGCACCGGCATCACCCCGGTTCCCGGTCTGCCCGACCTGTCGGCTCGGACCTGCGGCACATGCCACACCGAGCTGTATGAGGAGTGGCGCGTGTCGGTGCACGCCGTCGCCTGGATCGACCCGCAGTACCAGGGCGAGATCGGCAAGTCAGGCAACCGCTGGCTGTGCCTGAACTGCCACACCCCGCTGCTGGTCCAGCAGGACCTCTGGCCACGAGGGCTGGTGGACGATGACGTGGAGCAGCCGATCCTGGCCCCCTCCGCCGTGTTCGACGCTGACCTCCGCGACGAGGGGATCACCTGCGCCGCGTGCCATGTGCGCGATGGCGCGATCCTCGGACCAGGCCTCGGCGGCGATGCGCCTCACCCGGTGGTGGTCGACCCGTCCTTCCGCACGTCGGCGGTGTGCGAGCGCTGCCACCAGGCCGAGGCGGTGTACCCAGAGAAGTCGTTCGTGTGCACCTTCCAGACCGGGGATGAGTGGCGGGCCGGGCCCCACGACGACGAGGGCACCACCTGCCAGGAGTGCCACATGCCGGTCATCGAGCGGCCCGCTGCGGTGGGCGGACCCACGCGCACGATCGCCCGTCACTGGTGGCGCGGCGCGGGCATTCCCAAGATCGCCGGCCGTTACCCGCCGCTCGAGGCCAACCCTCCTGGGCTCGCGCTCGAGGCCGAGCACGACGGCGAGCACTTGAAGCTCGTGCTGACCAATGCCAACGCGGGCCATCGGCTCCCCACCGGCGATCCCGAGCGGTGGGTGCAGGTGGACGTGCAGTTCCACGACGCAGCCGGTACCGAGGTGGGCAGCTGGCAGCATCGGATGGGGCAGACCTGGGACTGGTCGATTCCGCCGAAGAAGATCGCCGACAACCGACTGGCGCCGCGCGAGTCCCGCACGGAGCGGGTGCCCGTGCCCGCCAGCGCCGTGAGTGCGACGGTAGCCGCATCGTCTCACAGAATCTCTGCCGAGAACGCCGAGTACCACCACTTGGGCGATTACCCGCGTTCGGTCGAGACACACCGGCTCCAGGTCCCGCTCACAACGCAGCCGTGACAGGGATGGCGCCCGTGGCGCCCGCAGCGCCGCGGGTTCCCTTGGTTCCCGGGTCACGAAGCGCGCTGTATGATACGAGGCCGAGCGTCAGTTTCGGCGCGCCACGCCCTCGGACAGAGCCGGATGCGTCTGCTGGTCGCCGCCGATATTCACGCGCCCTACCACGAATGGGTCGTGGACCGCGCACGCCCCCTCGCCCGCGCCATCGGCGGTCGGGTCGACATCGCTTATGTCGGCGATGCCTCCGAGGTGCACAAGCGAAAGCTGGAGTCCATCCTGGAACTGTTCGACGCCGAGCAGCAGGGCAGCGTGCGCATGCAGACGGGCAACGCCGCTGATGTGCTGATCGGGTGGTCCGAGGAGTACGACGTGATGATGCTCGGGCCCAGAGAGCCCAGCGCCATCGAGCGCGTGCTTCGAGGCAGCGTCGTGGTGAAGGTGCTGCGCGGCACCAAGTGTGCCGTGCTGGTGCCACGCAAGCCGCTCCACGGTGATGGTCCGTGGCGGGTGCTCGTGGGCATCGACATCAACGGCAAGTTCAAGCACGAGGTCGCGCGCATGGCCGCGGACTGGACCCGCCACCTGGGCGGCCGGCTCGATGCCGTGTACGCCATCGCCGACCCCCTTCCGGTGTACAGCGACTCCCAGCTGCGGGCGCGCGCGATGCGTGAGTGGGCGGCCGCCCGCGAGCCGGAGCGCCTGCGCCTGCAGGCGATCCTCGATGAAGCCGTCCCCGAGGAGGTGCGCGGCGACGCCATCATCGTCAAGGGCGAACCGGAAGATGCGGTGCAGGAGCTGTCAGATCAGTACGACATGATCGTGGTCGGCAACCGCGACCGTGCCGGCCTGCAGCGGTTCCTGTTCGGGCCGGTGAGCTCCGCCATCGTACGCAAGGCCGACTGCGACGTGCTCACGCTCCCGACCTCGACCCTGGGCTGACCCCGGCCCCCGGGTCAGAACGCCAGGATCGCCTTCGGCCAGCTCGAGATCACGGTCTCGAAGCTCTCCCGCTCCCAATCATCCATCGACACGCGAGTGCCCTCACCGCGATTGAGGATGACGTTCCACACCGCGTCCTGGATGCCATTGTCGGTCTGCTCGAGCAGGGCCTTGGTCATCTTCCAGGTGGCGAAGATCCGTCGCCCGACCACGCCGTGCAGCTGCATGCCGTCCATCACGAGCCGGTGTGCATCCTCGAACACCGCGTTGCCGTTGCGCACGCCGAACAGCACCACGTGCCCGCCGCGCCGGGTGATGCGCACGGCGTTGTTCACCGAGTCATTGAAGCCTGCCATCTCGAGCGCCACGTCCACCCCGATGCCCTCGGTCAGCTCCCGCACCTCGGCGCGCAGATCCGGGTCGGAGGCCCACGGTGCGTCGGCCGGTGGCCGCCTGGGTGTGAGCACGGCGTCGGCGCCGAGTCGCAGGGCCATCTCGCGGCGGCCGGGATCCGGGTCGACGCCGATCACCCGCGCCGCCCCCATGCCCTTGGCGATGAGGAGCGCGAACAGGCCGATGGTGCCGGTGCCGAGCACGGCGACGGTCTTGCCGCGGAGGTCGGTCACCTGGCAGGCGTGCACGGCGTTGCCGAACGGCTCCTGCACAGCCGCGACCTCGGCCCGGATGCGTGACAGATCGGTGGGCCAGAGTGCCTTCGCGGGCAGCTTGACGTAATCGGCGAAGCAGCCGTCCATCGAGATGCCGATGATGCGGTCGTTGGCGCACACGTGGGACTCGCCCTGTCGGCACTGGTAGCAGGCGCCGCACACGATGTGCGACTCGGTGCTCACCACCCTGCCTACGCCGTAGCCGTACTTATCGCCGACACGCGACCCGACCTGGACGATCTCGCCGAGAAGCTCATGCCCGAAGATCCGCTTTTCCTGCCCCTCATCATCCAGCGATTCGGAGACCATGTCGCCGAACGCCTTGCGCCACCAGATCCCACGGTCGGAGCCGCAGAACCCGGCGTACTTCACCTTGATGATCACGTTCGACCGGTCCACGCCGTCCGGCTCGGTGAGCTCCGGGATCGGCACCTGCTCGAGCACCATGCCGGTGGAGCTCGACCATGCCTCACGTGACCGGTCGAATGTCAGCGCCCTCATCGTGCCCATGACGCGCACTCCCGCCAGAGCGGGTTCGTACCCCGCGGGCCGACGGCGGGCGCTGTCAAGGTTTGGTGGCGCCAGCCCACCCCAAGAAACCAAGAGCCCCCTCCAGCAAAGCTGGAGGGGGCTGAGTGGCGCACCCAAGAGGAGTCGAACCCCTAACCTTCGGATCCGTAGTCCGACGCTCTATCCAATTGAGCTATGGGTGCTTTAGCGAACAGCAACCAGGAACTGATATCCCAACAGGTGGCGGAGCTGGAGGGATTTGAACCCTCGGTGGAGCTCTAAACCCCACACTTGATTAGCAATCAAGCACCTTCAGCCACTCGGTCACAGCTCCAACAAAACAATGATGCAGAGAACGGAGGCGGAGGGATTCGAACCCCCGGGCCTTTCGACCTGCGGTTTTCAAGACCGCCGCCTTAAACCACTCGGCCACGCCTCCATCGGAGGCCACCGCCAACTAGCCAGCCCGATGGGGGCCGTCAAGGCGAAGACGCAGCCCCAGACCACCCGGGCAGCGACAGGCCAAGATTCTTGCTGTAGCCCCGCTGGCGCCACTCCACGGTGCCGTCGGGCGCCACGAGAACGAACGTCGGCGTCGCGCTCACACCATACGCCGCCCACGACGCCCTCCCCTCATCGGCGACGGTGAGCTCGGGGAATGGGTCGGTCCACTTCGCAGCGAACCGGGTCCACTCCTCGTCGCCCTCGTCGGTGATCGCCACCACCGGCACCCCCGACTCCGCGGACCAGGCCAGCAGCTCCGGAACCGCCAGCTTGCACGGGCCACACCACGTGGCCCACCAGAACAGCAAGTGGCGCTGACCGGCGAGCGGCTGGAGCGGTCCCGAGCTGCCGAGGCGATGGAAGGAGGCCTCCACAGGCGGGGCCGGATCCCCCTCCTGGGGCCGCACGAGATCGGGCAGCTTGGTCGGGTAGCGGACGAACTCCAGAGCGAAGGTGCGGGTCTCGTCGCCGCGCCAACCCATCATCTGGACGGGCTCTCCACGCGGCTGGGCCTGGGCCCAGAGCCGGAGCGCCTGTGGCTCATCGAACGGGGCGTCGGGCGGTCCGGTGAGGATGTCATCCACCTCGATACCTGCGATCTCGGCGGGGCTGCCCTCCATCACGCCGGTGACCCGAGCGGCCCCCCGCTGCAGGCCAGGGAGGAGCTCGTCGGTCGTCAGGGCGGTGTAGCGGACGCCCAGCCAGGACGGCGCGACCGCGTCGATGCCCGCCAGGTCGGCGTCGGCGTCCGGCCACTCCGGCTCGTCCCGCACGGCACGCCCCGGGGCCATGCCGACGGCCGTGGCCTCACAGGCCACCAACCGCTTCAAGGTGGGCGCATCGGGCGTCCCTTCGACCAGCACGGTCCCCGCGATCCGGAGCAGGAGCCACCGCATCCGCGCCATGGCCGCATCGCGCGAGGTCATGCGCCACTGGAGGCCGTCCGCTTGCGCCTCGGTGCGAGCCAGCCCGGCCAGGCGGTCGGTCTGACCGGACTCACCTACGAAGCCGCGCAGCACCGGGAGCAGCGCCTCCATCGCGGCCATGCGCTCGTCCTTGGTGAGCTCGGCCGCTGGCTCCTTGTCGAGCCGAGGCGTCCACTCGGGGTGCGCGTCCTCGAACCGGCGCAGCACCTCCTTCGCCGCGAAGGTCCGCGCACCGTCCCAGCGACTCGCGTAGGTGCGTGCCGCCTTGGCCGCGTCCCGAAGATCCGACGACGCGCGCTCCAGCTCGGCCAGGGTCCGCGGGCTGAACGTGCCGAAGGTCTCAGCGATGTCGTCGAGCCGTCGGATCTCGGCTTCGTAGGCAGACCGATCTTTCCACGCCCGCTCGAGCAGGGCATCGACAAGCTCGTCGAGGTCTGCGCTGGTGCGGGCGGCCTCCGCCTCGAGCCGACGGGCAAGGAAGGCGTCGGAGCTCCGGAGGGGGATGTCGGGCGTGCGATCGGTGATCAGCACCTCAAGGTGGGCATCCGACAGGCGATCGTGCCGCCCCATCGCGTCGATCAGCCGAAACCCATGCCCGATGAACTTGTCACGGCCCTCGGGGAAGCAGCCATAGGCGCGCTTGTCGGGGGGCACGGAGAACAGGCCGCAGGCATCTGGAAAAGATGCTTCCTCCCCCGGTAGTACGGCATCGGCGAACGCGCCGCTGTAGCATTGGCTCATCGCCACCACGAGTCGGACGCCTGGGTCGAACCCGGCGAACCAGGCCCGCATCTCGGCTACCGTCGCATCCTCCCGCCACAGCTTGATGGCACCGTCCTTCGAACCATGATCGGTCGTGTACACGAACAGGGTGTCGCCAGGACCGAGCTTCGCGGCCGCCTCAGCGAAGGCCTCCGCGATCACCGGCTTGCGGGCGGCCTTGATCTCGGGGCTGCGCGTCCAGTCGGTGTCGACGATCTCAACCTGGGGCAGCATCCGCGACGTGCGAGTGCCCTCCCACACTGCGGCATCATCCGGCATCAGGGAGTCATCGAGCACCGCCTGATCGGGCAGCGTGACCGGACCGTCCGCCGAGAACACCACCACCCGGTCCGGGTCGACCCCACGGTCCATGAGCACGTCGTACATCTCCTCGAGGTGGATGACGTGGCTCTGGTAGTTGGACTGAGGCTTCGCACCGCCGTTGATGAGGAACGCCCACGTGTCTCCCTCGGCGGCCAGTGAAGATGCGGACAGGAACAGGCCGAACAGCATGCACGCTCCGGAGAGGATGAAGCCACCCCTGGACACCCCATATGACATCGCCGCCACCACACCGGCGAGCGCGATCGACGTGGGCTCCTCAGAGCTCACATTACGCTTGGTGATCCGACGGTGCTGGCGGGAACAGCGCCTCGGCGGTGGAGACCGACCACGACTCGAGTGGCACCTCCAGCGCGCTGGCGAGGTGCTCGGCGAGGGGCCGGGCGAGCGCGGGCACCGCGAGCGGGGCCTCCATGTGCTCATCGAGGCTGGTCATCACGGAGGTGTCGAAGCCACACGGGTTGATCCGGCCGAAGCCATCGCGCAGGTCGGGCGCAACGTTGAGGGCGAGCCCGTGCCAGCTCACCCACCGACGGCAGGCGATGCCCACCGAGCACACCTTTCGCCGCTGCCCAGCGCGGTCGTCCAACCAGACGCCAGTGTTCCGGGGGTCACGCCCCGGGTCGAGGCCCAGGTCCCGCAGGAGCCCGATCACGGCGTCCTCCAGGCTGTGCAGGTGCCGGTGTAGATCCGCGCGCGCGCCCCGAAGCGCCACGATCGGGTAGGCAACGAGCTGGCCGGGGCCGTGCCAGGTCACGTCGCCTCCGCGCTCGACCCGCACGACGGGAGTGTCGCCAGCATCCACGACGTTCGCCTCGGCGCCCCGCGCCCGTCCCACGGTGATCACCGGAGCGTGCTCAAGGAGCAACACCGTGTCGGGCACCTGCTGGTGGTGCCGGGCATCGACGAGCGCTCGCTGGAGCGCATGCACGATCGCGTAGTCCGACCGACCCCTGAGCCAGACGAACCGCGCCATCAGAGAACGCCGTCGACAAGTGCCGAGACCGCCGCGTGCACCGCATCCGGGGCGAGGGTGCCGTCTACTTGGGCGATCCGCTCCCCCCGCGCGGTGAGGAATGCCAGGACCTCGCTGTAGGCCGCGTCGATGCGCTCCAGCTGCTCGCGGCGTTCGAAGATCTCACGGGTCTCGCCCCGGCGCTCGATCCGCTCGATGGCGATAGCCGGCGGCACATGCACGAAGACGGTGAGGTCCGGCGCACGAAAGGTGGCGTTCAGCGCATGTACCTGGGCGAGGGGCTGGACCAGGGACTGGTAGGCGAGCGAGGAGTGGTAGTACCGGTCGGAGACCACCACCTCCCCTCGGGCCAGCGCCGGCGCGATGACCGCCTCCAGATGATCCGAGCGGTCCGCGGCGAACAACCACGGCAGAGCGGTAGGCGACGGCGCGTCCGCCTCGGCCGCCAACACCCGTCGGATCAGCTTGCCAACCGCACGGCCGGTGGGCTCGCGGGTGCGCAGAACTGCGCGGCCGGTCCCCCGAAGCCGTGCCACCAGCCGCTCGACCTGGGTCGTCGTGCCGGCACCGTCGAGTCCCTCGACGACGATGAACGCGGGCATTTGCCCTCCTCGGAGCCGGTCTAGCCCGACCCGTGAGCCGACGCCGCGGGCGGTCCGGGCTGACACCCACCGGGCGGTCGGCTAAGGTTGCCCGGAACAGACGTCCTTGGCTGGGACTGGGAGAACTGCGCATGCACATCCGCGTGATGGTCCTCGCCCTCGCGGTGCTCACGGCCTGTGGCTCCGGCGACAAGGACAGCGGCACGGAGACGGGGGTGGCCACGCCGACCGCCGACGCCGACACCGACACCGACGCGGACACGGATGCCGACACCGACACCGACACCGACACCGAGACTGAGACTGAGACTGAGCCGTACAACGACTCGTCAGACAGCGGCGGAGGCGGCGGCTACACCACCAGCTACGGGTCGGATTCCGGCAGCTCGACGGGCGGCGGCACATCCACCGTCGACTCGACGGCGATGACCACCTCCACCGGCGACTCCGGCGCGACAGGCGACTCCGGCGGCACGGATTCCGGCGGCACCGGCGACTCCGGCTCGACGGGCACGGACTCCGGTTCGGGCACGGGCACGGGCACGGGCGATTCCGGTGGCGATTCCACCACCACCGCAACCGGTACCACCGACTCCGGCGACTCGGGGGCCTGACCGTCGAATGCGCTGGCTGACCCTGTCACTCGTGTTGTCTGCCGGCTGCAGCAAGAAGGTCGTCCTCCCGGATGCGCCGTCGGACCTGCCCGTCGAGGCCTCCGGCGTCACCCGCCGACACCTGATGGTGTCGCCGGAATCCACCGCCCTGGGTCGATTCGCGTCGACCGATGCGGCACCGCTGGACGAGACCGACACCCGACAGACGGTCTGCTCCGCACACTTCTCGGTGGCTGAGGAGCCGCTCGATGCCGACCCGCTGCGCGGTCTGTACTCGGCCACGCCGGGAGCCGCCGCCAAGTGGGACATCCATGATCCGGGCGCGTCGAGCATCCTGGTCTGGCGCAATCCTACGGCCGCCACGCGGCGGGTGGCACGCATCACCGATCCCGGCGCTTTGGAAGCCTGCTGCACGGCCAATCCCGCGGACTGTGACCCGTGGTTCGTCGGCGCCACCCATGTCGGCGCCGGAACGCTCGCGTGGCGCACATCCGCCCAGGGCTGGCTGTTCGGGGACACCCAGGAGACCCCGGGGCAGTTCGGGTTCGAGCTGAGCGCCAACCCGTACGCGACCCCGGACTGCGGCACCTGGCAGCGCTCCGTGCCGCGGGCCGCAAAAGGCGCGTACTTCCTCGGCATATCGAATGCCACGTTCACCGAGAAGAACGCCCGACGCGACGCCACCAAGCGCGCGTCCGCAGAGGCCTCGAACTACCTGCGTGGCAAGGGCCGGTCCGATGCCGTGCTCGACGGTGTGCGCGAGGAGCGATGGTGCATCGACACCTTCCCGGGCGCCGGGGGCACGCAGTACCTCGCCCACGTGCTCCTGTTCATGCCCGTTCCAGAGTAGGCTCCTTCGCGGCGATCAGAGCTGGATCACGGTGCCAGAACCGACATCGACCCACTTCGACACCCAGCCGTCGCCACGCTTCACCTGCACCAGGTGCTGCCCGTGCGCGAGCTCGACCGACGACCCACCCGTGGCCGGTCGGCCCGAGATCCGCGCCTCGCCGCTGCCCGCCACGGACACGGCCACCGGGCGCACCACCCCTGACTTCTGCAGGTTCTTGTGCAGCTTGGCGTACTCCGCACCCAGCGACTTCAGCGGCTTGGCGTCGGGATCGACAGAGAGCGCTCGGGTGATGCCCGTGGTGGCACCCGCCGCATCCCCCTGGACGAGCAGCACGAGCGCCCGGGATTGGTAGAGCAGCTGCAGCTCGGACGGAGACACGGGATCCTTGCGCCCCGCCAGGTCGGCCTGGGCCTTATCGAGCAGTCGCATCGCGTCATCGACCTCGGCATCCCCGAAGGCTGCCATCGCCTCCGTGACCAGTCGCGTGGTCTCCGTGTCGGGGGCGTCCCCATCCCCACCACCGGAAGAGCCTGACTTCTTCTCCGACTTCTTCGCAGCCACGGCCTCGTCCGTCGGGGGAGACGTGGCCGCGATGCCCTCCGGAATGCCAGCGAGCAGGTCCTTCGCCGTCGTGGCCAGACTCGCGATGCGCTTGGGCGTGGCCGCGGTGGCCTTCACGTTCGTGCCCACGGCCTTGAGCATCTTCGGCAGCGCCGTGGGAGCCAGCCCGGCTTCTTTGATGGCGGACCCGACCTGGGACGGGAACGCCTTGCAGGCGTTCACGAGCTGGGCCACCTGCTGGGGCAGCTTGCCGAGCTCGACCACCACCAGGCCGACCTCCTTCACCGCGGCGTTGGCGGCCTTCACGCCCGCCTGGGCCTCTGCGCCGCCAGCACCGCCGAGGCTGAGCTGCGGCTTGCCGCCAGCCATCTTCACCTCGACCTTGCCGCCCGCCTTCTGCTTCAGCTCCCACATCGACATGCGCACCGACGTGCCAGGCGGCTGGCCCACCGCGATCGCGATCTTGTCGCGCGCGCCGTTCAGCCGGGTCTCGGCGCCATTCAGCGTGTCCTGAATCGCCTTCACTTGCTGGAACACGGTGTCGAAGGCGGAGATCCCGGTCTCCTGGATCTCGGGGATCGGCTTGTCTCCGCCCTTAGCGAAGGCTTGCGGAGCGAGCGGGGCCGTCGCGAGGACGAGCGCGATCACAAACGAACGAAGTGTACGCATGGCATCCTCCTCAGCAGCCGGAGAGGAGCTTCTTGCCCTTGGCGGTGTAGCAGAACCGCGATTCGCCTGAGTCGGCCACGGTGACCGAGAAGCTCGAGTCCGCCTTGCCTGCGACCACGCGGATGTCGTGGGGGCCCGGCTCGAGCTCGGTCTTCAGGGGGGTGCGGCCGGCGGCCAGGCCGTCGATGTACACCGTGGCGGCCGGAGGATCCGTGATGATCTTCACGACCATGGGGCGCAGGTCGGCGGGCACTGGGGCGCGGACGGCAGGCGCTGGTGCAGCGGCCTCCACCGGGGCCGGAGCCGAGCGACGCGAGCGCGGCGACGGCACCTCGGCCACGGCGTCTTCCGTGACCTCGATCGTGTCCTCGGCTTCGGGCTCGCCGACGGGAGCCTCCTCCTCCACCAGCGCTTCGACGGTGCCCATGTCGACCGGCTCGACCGTCGCATCACCGGAGAGCATCCACCACACGGCACCGCCTGCTACGAGGAGCGCGGCTACACTGACCGCTGCCGCTGCCGCCGCCGCTGCGACGCCACCACCGACCAGCGCGCCACCGCCGACCGCACCCGCCAGCAGCAGCCCACCACCGCGCTTTCGGGTTGGGGGGGGGATGGGCGTGGGCTCGGGCTCCGGCAGATCGATCTCATCGGTGCCGTCGATCAGCCTCAAGTGGTCGCTGTCGCTGATTGGGGTGGACATCTTGCGCTCCGGGGGGATGCACATCGCGACAGTTCAGGGCGGGGGCCGCGGTTGGACGAGTGCGAGGTCATCAGTAACGCTGGCCCAGAGGTTGTGCGTGTCGAGGTGTTACAGGCTGTGTCCGACCGGGGGAGATGGATGTCGCCCCCCACTCTCCCGTGGCGGACCGCAGGATGCAGCTGAAGCAGGACTTCAAGAACGCGCTGGCCAGCTGGGCGAGCGGCGTGTCGGTGGTGACCACCAGCAACAACGGCATGTTGTACGGGCTCACCGTGTCCAGCTTCACGTCGCTGTCGCTCGACCCGGCTCTCGTGCTGGTGTGCGTCGACAACCGCAACCGGTTCCCGGCCATGGTGGAAGAGTCCGAGGGGTTCGCGGTGAGCATCCTGTGCCGTGAGCAGGAAGCCGCCTCGAACTATTTCGCCAGCTCGGGCCGCCTGCCCACCCCCAATTTCACCCAGATCGAGGGGGAATGGACCGAGGCCGGCCAGCCCGTGGTCAAGGGCGCCGCCGCTCACATCGTGTGCCGCCTGCACGAGCTGCTGCCGCGGGGCGACCACACCATCGTGATCGGTGAAGTGGTGGAGGCACGACACGACCCCGAGCTCGAGCCGCTGCTGTACTGGAAGCGCAGCTACCGCTCCATCGGCGAGTAGTCGTCGTCGTCGGTCAGACGATCAGCGCCGCGAGCGGGATCTGCATCTCACAGGTCGGATCGGTGTCGAAGATCGTGTGGAGCATGAACCGCTCGGTCTCGGCGGTGCTGAGTGAGTCGGGCTCCAGGCCACGCCGGGCGAGGAGGCCGGCGGCGAGTGCGGCTCCGACGGCCCCGCAGGCGGACGCAGCGACCTGCGCTGCAGTGATGAGCGCGATGGCGGTGAGCAGCATGGGTGTCCCCCGAGTTGGCGCCCCTTGGACGCACCCGGACGGCGATCCGTCGAGCCGCGCACTGTCACTGCGCTAACTCCGCCCGAAAGACGAGGACGCCCCTGGAGGACCAGGAACGTCAACCTTCGTCGCCCCTACCGGTTGACCACGTGGATCGCTTCTCCGAGGGCGGCCTTCGCGGCCTCCATCACCGACTCACCCAGCGTGGGGTGGGGGTGGATTGTGAGCCCGATGTCGAGGGCCTCAGCGTGCATCTCGATGGCCAGGCAGGCCTCGGAGATGATGTCTGAGGCGTGGTGGCCGACGATGGTCACGCCGAGCACGAGCTTGGTCTCCGCGTCAATCATCACCTTCACGAAGCCTTCGGTGTGGTTGTTGGCGATGGCCTTGCCGATCGCCGCGAACGGCACCTTGCCGACCTTGATGTCATGCCCCGCTTCACGCGCTTCGGGCTCGGTGAGGCCCACGTGGGCGATCTCGGGCTCGGTGAACACCACTGCCGGCACGGCGCGTGCGTCGTACTGCACGTCCCGACCATGGATCACCTCGGCACAGACCTCGCCCTCGTGGGTGGCCTTGTGCGCGAGCATCGGGTTGCCGACGGCATCACCGATGGCGAACACGCTCGGCACGTTGGTGCGGAACTGGCGGTCGACCTGGATGAACCGACCGTCCTTGTTGATGCCCAGTGCCTCGAGACCGAGGTCTTCGGTGTTCGGGAACCGGCCGACGGTGACGAGCACGTGCTCGGCGGGCAGCGCCTTCTCGGCGCCATCGGGGCCTTCGACCTTCACCACGATGCCCTCGTCGGCCTGCTCCCAGCCGAGCGCCTTGTGCTTCAGGAGCGTCTTCACACCGTCCTTCTTGATCCGACGGGCGAGCACCTTGACCACGTCGGGATCGAACCCGGGCATGATCTGATCCTGCATCTCGACGATGGTGATCTCGGTGCCGAGACGGGCGTACACGCCCGCCATCTCCAGGCCGATGTAGCCGCCGCCGATCACGACCATGCGCTTTGGGAGCTCGGAGAGCGCGAGCGCCTTCGTGGAATCGAGCACCGGGCCGTCGGCGAACGAGAAGCCAGGGATCTGGATCGGACGGGAGCCGGTGGCGATGACGATGGCATCGGCCGTGTACACGGTCTCGCCGTCGGCCGACGCGACCGTCACCTCGTTGGCGCCGGTCAGCCGCGCGGTGCCCTCCGCCATGGTGACGTTGTTTGCCTTGAGGAGGGTGCGCACGCCGCCGGTGAGCTTGCCGACGACCTTGTCCTTCCAGGCCATGAGCTTGGCCATGTCGATGGACACATCGCCGCCCACGACGAACCCGATGTCGCCGGCGTGGAGGATGTCCTGGTACCGGTTCGACGCGTTGATCAGCGCCTTTGACGGGATGCACCCGACGTTGAGGCACACGCCGCCCCAGTACTCACGCTCGACCACCAGGGTCTTCACGCCGAGCTGGCCAAGGCGGATCGCGCACGGATAGCCGCCAGGCCCCGCGCCGATGACGATGGCCTCGTAGTGATCACTCATGAGTGTCTCCGGATGTTCTGTTGACTCGGCCAGCCACAGCGCTGCTCAGGTTCAGACCCGGGGCGCGGCCAGCCTTGCGACGACCAGGTGAGGACCGCGGGCATCGCGCGCCGCGCGGACAGCATCGTGCACAGCCTGGGCGTCGGCCCCATCGACTTCGTGCACGGTGAGACCATGACAACGCGCCAGCTCGCTGGGCTTGGCCGCAGACTGGGCTCCAAGCGGGGCGCCTGCACCGAGGGGGTGCAGGGCGAGCACGAAGATGACGTTGGCCCGGTACAGGCCCGCCAGGTTCAGCGCTTCGTGCCATCGGCCATCGCCCAGAGCGCCCGTGCCCACATGGGCGAGGGCGCATCGCTCGGGGTCGGCCATGGCGAGGCCGACGGTCTGGAGGGCCCGGAGTGCGGGGTCGGGCCCGGACGGCAGCACCCGATACGGACGTGCCCCCTCCCGGGCGTCCACCAGGCGCTCCACCGAAGCGCCACGCAGCACGGCACCCGCACGCTCTCGCAGCCCGGGCGCCCACCAGTCCCCTCGGCCGAGCGCCGAGACGGCACCCGCGACGAGCGGCGCGTGGCTGCCCAGCGGCACCGGGAACGGGGTGGGCCCCGCTGCCTGAAGTGCCGCGTCGGCGGTGTGGAGAGTGGCCAGGGCAGCGGCGAAATCGGTCACGCGAGCTCCAGGAGCATGGCTTCCGGCTCTTCGAGGACATCCTTCAGTGCGGCGACGAACCGGGCAGCGACGGCGCCATCGATCACACGGTGGTCGAACGACGGGGACAGGTACGTCATCTTGCGCACCACGATCTCGCCGTCTACTACCACCGCCCGATCCCGGATGGCGTTGACGCCGAGGATCGCCACTTCGGGGGTGTTCAGGATCGGCGTGGCGAGCACGCCACCGATGCTGCCGACGCTGGTGAGCGTGAAGGTACCGCCGCGGAGCTCGTCGAGTCGGGCCTTGCCGGCGCGGGTGCGCTCGACCAGCTCGTTCATCTCGGCCGCGATGTGCAGGATCGACTTCTGCTCGACGTTCTTGATCACCGCGACGTAAAGGCCGTTCGGGGTGTCCACCGAGATGCCGAAGTTGTGGTCGCCCTTGACCACCAGCTCCTGGCGCTCCTCGTCCATCACGGCGTTCACGTTCGGGAACTGCCGCATCACGATCGAGCACGCCTTCATGAAGATCGGGATGTAGGTGAGCTTCACGCCCATGGCGCTGGCGCGCTTCTTCAGCAGGGTGCGCATCTCGACCAGCCGCGTGCAGTCCACCTCCTCCACGTAGGTGAAGTGGGGTGCTGTGCGCTTGGAGCGCACCATCGCCTCGGCGATGGCCCGACGAACGCCGCGGATGGCGATGCGCTCCTCCGAGCCCGACGGACGCACCTGGGGCAGCGCGGGAGCGACCAGTGGGAGCGGCTCGGACGCAGGCGGTGATGCGCTGAAGCCCTGCAGATCGTCGTGGGTGACGCGGCCGCGACGCCCAGTGCCGGGCACCTGATGGATGTCGAGGTCGAGCTCGCGAGCGTGCCGTCGCACGGCGGGCGTGGCTTTGGTGGTGCCACGAGAGTCTGGGTGTGATGCCGGACCTGCGGCGACCAGTGACGGAGCGGCCGGAGCTGGGGCTGCCGCGGCAGCCGCAGGAGCCGGAGCGGGAGCAGCGGCCGCTGGGGCCGGTGCCGCGGAAACAGACGCCGCACCGGCAGCGTCGTCGAAGGTGACCAGCGGGGTGTGCACCTTGATGATGTCGCCGGGCTCACCATGGAGCTGGGTGACCCGACCGGCGCGCGGCGAGCTGATCTCGAGCTGTGCCTTGTCGGTCGTGATCTCACACAGCGGCTGGTCCTGCGAGACCACGTCGCCCACGGCGACGTGCCACTGGGCCACCTCAGCCTCGACCACACCCTCGCCGACCTCGGGCAACTCGAACACGAACGCCATGAATCATGCTCCTGGACTCGAACGGATGAGCGAGCGGAGGCGCCCGCGAGGCCGGCCTCAGTACTCCACGGCGCTGCGCGCCGCATCTGCCAGCGCCCCAGCTTCGCAAGGTGCGGAGGCCAGCGGCGCCTCGAGATATAGAAATGCCTCATCTAACACCAACT
>JBLFXJ010000087.1:0-24105 GCA_047609825.1 Myxococcota bacterium | reverse complement strand
CAGCACGCTGCAGCAATGGTCCACGAGGGCGTCGTCCGCCACACCGACCAGCTCGGGCGCGCGCGTGCCGCCGAGCATCACCCGGATGATCGATACGCCCGGGCGCGCGTGGCTCGGGAACACGGCAGTCACCCAGATCGCGCCGAGCACATCGCGGCGTGCGCGGCTGTGGGCCAGCCAACCGAAGCCGTCGAGGGGAGCCGGGAGCTGGGCGGTGGGCCATGCGAGATGCACCGCTGCCACGGGGGCGTGGGGCCAGCGGTCGAGGTCGCGGCCGAGCAGGGCCGCTGCGGCATGGGGGGGGGCGGTGAGCACCACGTGGTCGGCGCGGACCTCGCCGGCGGGGGTGGACAGCTGCCAGCCTCGGCCCGCCGGGGTCAGCGCCTGCACCGGGGTGGACAGGCGCAGGTTTGAGCCGAGGGGGGTGGCGAGCGCGTTGACCAGTTTGGCCATGCCGCCGCGAAAGGTGAACGGGAGCGTCGGTGCGGTGGGGTCGGGTTCCTCGCGGCCGCGCAGACCGCCCACGACCCAGCTGCCATGGGCATCTTCCAGAGCCTGCGCCCGCGCGAAGGCGGAGGCGAACTCGAGCGCATGCGCGTCGCCGCCGAAGATGCCAGCCACCACCGGGTCGGCCACCCGGTCGGCCAGGCGCCGGCCGATCCGGCGGGAGAGCACCTCGTGGACGGATGCGGCGGGGTTCATCCCGCGGGGGATGCTGGGCTCGGCGAGGAGCCGCAGCACCGCGCGACGCCCCATCACCGGGCTGCGGAGGGCCTCGGCGATGCTGCTCGGCACCGCCTCGAGCCCGCTCTCCAGGAGCAGATACCGGCGCTTCGACGCGCGATCGGCTTGCACCACCTGCCCGGCCAACCCCGCGGACTGAATCACGGACCACGCGGGCGCCGACCCAGGCCGCAGCGACTCCGGGCCGCGCTCGACCACACACCCGTCCACGTGGTCGGTGGCGATCACGCCGCCGGCGCGGTCGGACGCCTCGAGCACGACGAACGCGACGCCGTGCCGACGGAGCTCGGCGGCGAGCGTGAGGCCCGTGATGCCCGCGCCGATGATCGCGACGGTCAGCGCCAGTCTCCGCGCCCGCCGGTGCGCTCGCGCATCCAGGCGTCCACATCCACCGGCACGAAGTCTTGCTCGTTCTCGTCGCCATACCAGCGGCGGAGGGCGCCTTCGAACTGGGCGTTGCACAGCACCAACGGGCTGCGCCGATCCCGCATGGTCTGGATGGCGTCGCTGATCCGGTAGCCATGGTACAGGTGCATGTAGGCGCCCAGGGCCAGGCCGCTGCGGTTCAGGCCTGCGTGACAGTGCCAGTACGAGGGCTGCTTCGACGCTGCAGTGTGGATGCTGGCGAGGAACCGCTCGAAGGTGGCCCGAGCCGGCAGCGCCGACTCCTCCTGCACGTCGTGCAGGGCGATGGCGAACACCTCGTGGCTGGGCGGCGGCCCATGCGGGAACACGCCGCACATGTTGATCACGACGGGGGCGGGGATGGCCACCCAGTCCGCCGGGAGCGGGCCCATGTAGATGGGCGGAGGCCCCTCCACGATACGGTCGAAGACCAGCGTCTCATCCTGCATGTGTCTCCCGGGTGCCCCTGGTATCCCTCTCCGCTGCACACGTCGGATCGCCAGATCGTAGAATTGGGTACACGATACATGTATCCGAACGTATCCTTCGTTCGAACTACAAAGCCGACCCCGGGGGGTCGGCTCGTGTCGATCGGGCTGCGATCAGTCCGAGATCACGATCGCGTCGACATCCGGCGTGGCCTGGGCGTCGCTGGTAGCGAGCCCGAACATGCTCAGGGCGAGGCAGGCGATGGCAAACAGGAGGAAGCCCGTGAACAGTGGGCTGGTAACGGCGGTCTCTTCCTTCTGGACGACGAGGGAGCGTGCCATGGGTTGGCCTCTTGGGGAGATGGGGCGGGAATGGGGGACGGTGGGGTGTACTGCAGGTCGCGTGCCACCCTACTTCGGTCAGTCGCCAGGGGGTAGCGGAGCGCGGACAAGCGCCGCGATCTCACCGGCTGGGACCCGGTGCTGCTGCCCGGACGTGAGCGAGCGCAGCGTGACCACGCCCTCGGCCGCTTCGTCAGGTCCGACAATCACAATCCAGGGTACGCCCAGCGCGTCGGCGTACTTGAACTGCTTCTTCAGCTTGTGTACCGCGCTGTACAGCGCCACCCTGACTCCATGCTGTCGGAGGGTGTGGGCCACGGCGAGTGAGGTGGCGCGGCCATCCGCGTCGAACACGGTGACCAGCACCTCGGTGGCGTCGCGACCGCCTGCGGTCTCGCCCCGCTCTGCGAGGATCGCCAGGATGCGATCGAGGCCGAGCGACGCGCCGACGGCCGGCAGGTCGGGCCCGCCGAGGCGGCCGATCAGGTGGTCATACCGCCCGCCGCTGCCGAGGCTGCCCGAGAACCCGGGCACGGAGATCTCGAACACCATGCCGGTGTAGTAGTCGAGCCCGCGGGCCAGGGTGGGGTCGATGGCGAACCGCTCTGCGGGCACGCCCAGCGCCTCGAGCATGGGCAGCAGCTCCCGGAGCGACGCCACACCGGCGAGGGCCTCGTCCCGCACCTCGGCGGGCTCCACGTCGCCCAGCCTGGCCTCGAGGGCGTCGAGGGTGGCGGCGTCGGTGTCGGCCACAGCGAGCATGCGCCACACCGCGGCGGCCTGGTCGGGGGTGAAGTCGCGCTTGGCGAGTTCCCGCTCCACCCCGTCCGTGCCGATCTTGTCGAGCTTGTCGATCGACACCAACAACGCGCCTTCCCGGTCCAGCGCGCCGGCGGCGGCCGCAACCCCCCGCAGGATGCGGCGGTCGTTCAAGCGCAGGGTGTGCTCGGGGAACCCGACGGCTGTCATGCCCTCGCTGGCCACCGCCAGGCACTCGGCGTCGGCCAGCAGGTCGTGGCTGCCGACCACGTCCACATCGCACTGCAGGAACTCGCGGAACCGGCCGCGGCCCGGGCGATCCGCCCGCCAGACCGGCGCGATGTGCGAGCGCTTGAACGGCATGCGGAGCTGGGAGTTCATCGCGATCATCCGCGCCAGCGGCACGGTGAGATCGTAGCGGAGGGCCTGGTCGCACTGGCCCGACTCCGCACCCTGGCCCCGCTTGAGGATCTTGAAGATGAGCTTCTCGTCTTCGCCGTACTTGCCCAGCAGGGTCTCGATGCGCTCGAAGGCGGGCGTGTCGATCGGCTGGAAGCCGAACCGCGCGAACACGTCGCGCACGATGCCGATCACCTCGAGGCGCGCCCGCATGGCATCGGGGAGGAAGTCTCGGGTGCCCTTCGGCAGGTGCACGGCCATGGTCGCTCCGGTCACTTGAATGCCCGGGCGTAGCTACCCCGGAGCGCCGTCGTGACGCCAGCGTGCGCCGCCAGGACCGCCGAATCCGGGCGCAGCCGGGCTGGCGTGGCAGGTCGGGCACATCCGATCGCCCGTCTGCGTTACCCTTGCGCGCGACCGCGGCCCTATTGGGCGCGCACGCCTGGACTGGAGTCGAGTTGAGCGAGTTCCACTACGTCCGTACGACCGGAGACGACGGCGGGGTCGACGCGTGCGACGGCCCGGCCATCGGCCTCGATCTCGAGAGCGTTCTGGAAGATGGACTTCCGCCGTGGCGCATCGCGCTCGAGGTGCTCGCCGCCTTGTGCGAGATCCTGGAGATCGCCACCGAGGAAGGGAACATCCACGGCGACATCACGCCCGAATACGTGTTCATGGACGAGACGGGTGCTGTGTCGCTCGAGGGCTACGGCAAGCACATCGACCGCACCCGCGCGCCGGAGGGCCGCCCGCGAGGGGCCGCCACGGACCAGTACGGCCTCGGCTACGTGGCGTTCAAGATCTTCTCCGGGCAAGAGCTCCCAGAGCTGCCGGATGACGACCCGGACGGCCACGACGATGGCGTGATCGACGCGGTGCTCCAGATCGACCTGTCCGGGCTGCCCGAGGAGATGCAGGGCGACATCCAATGGTTCGTCGCCAAGCTCCTGTCGTTCGATCGCGAGGATCGGCCCACCGCGCTGGAGACCTGGCGCACCTTCATCGCGTTCGCCGACGCGGTGGATGGGCCACCGCTGCTCGACTGGTCCAACCACGCCCTCGATGGCGGTGGTGAGCGGCGCGAGGCAGCCGAGGCCGCTCCCGCTCCTGCGCCCACCCCGGCGCCCGCGGGGGCCGCGGAGGCCGCGGAGGCCGGTCCGGCCGAAGACGATCTGGGTGGGCCGAAGAAGGCCTCGGGGCCGCTGTCGGCCGGTGCCATCAGCTTCGACGGGGGCGGCTCGGCGGGCAAGGGCGCCACGGCGTTCTGGACCAAAGACCAGATGAAGGCGGCGCTCGACAAGAACGAGGACGAGGAGGACGCGTCGTTCCGCCCGGCGATCGGCGGTGGCGCGGCCACGGCGTTCTGGTCCAAGTCCGAGATGCAGGCGATGCGGGAGGGGTCCACCGAGGCCCCACGCCCGAAGCGCGCAGAGGGTGAAGGCAAGAAGCGCCAAGCCACCATGATGATGCGCCGCGTGCCGAAGAAGGAGGCGGAGAAGAAGGGCCGTGGCGGTTCGCCCGCGGCCGCTCCGCCCCGGGCCGCACCTCCGCCAGCACCCGCTGCGGCGCCGCCTCCGCGTCCCCCGGCTCCGGCGCCCAGGCCGGCTCCGAAGCCGGCTCCGAAGCCGGCTCCGAAGCCCGCGGCGCAGCCGTTCGCGATCCAGGGGCCCACCGCCTCTGCCTCACCGGCGCCGGGTCCGCCGCCAGCTGTCGCGGCCCAGTCCGAGGGCGGCGGGATGGGCATGGGCCTGGTGATCGCCGGCGTGGTGGTGGTCGTCCTCCTGGGTGGCCTGATGTGCGTGGGTGTTGGCGGTGGCGCCGCATTCTGGAGCATGATGGGCGCGGATCCCGGCACGCCCGCAGCGATCGACGCGTCGCCCGAGCCATCCCCGGAGCCGAAGCCGGCTCCCGATGCCGAGCCCGACCCGGAGCCCGAGCCCGCAGGCCGGCCGCGTCCGTCGCCATCGCCATCGCCATCGCCATCGCCATCGCCGCGTCCGTCGCCGTCGCCGTCGCCTTCCGCGCGTCCATCGCCGGCTCCAGCGCCCGCTCCGGCTCCCGCGCGCCCGGCGCCCCGTCCGCGTCCACGGCCGGCTGCACCGGCTCCGGCTCCGGCTGGCGCCCCCGCGCGGGTCACGTTCCGGTCCAATGGGCGCGGTCGCATCATGTGCGGTGGCACGAACACCGAGTTCGACGGCATGGCCACGCTGCGGTTCGAGGCGTATGAGCTGCCGGTCACCTGCCTCGTCACCATCGGCAGCAACCGGGGCGTGTTCCAGGTGCACGCTACAGGTTCGGTCACCTGCAACGACGGCACGGGCGAGGTTGCCTGCAGCCCGGCCACCGTCCGGTAGGAGCGCCATGCGCGCGGTGATTCAACGCGTGTCATCGGCCCGGGTCACCGTGAGCGATGAGGTCACCGGCGATCTGCCCAAGGGCGGGCTGCTGGTGCTCCTCGGGGTCGGCCCCGACGACACGGAGGACCAGGGCGCGTGGCTCGCCCGCAAGCTGTCGGGCCTGCGGATCTTCGCCGACGACGCCGGCAAGATGAACCTGAGCGTGGTGGATGCAGGGCTCGGTGCGCTGGTGGTCAGCCAGTTCACGCTGTACGGCGACTGCCGCAAGGGGCGCCGTCCGTCGTTCGCCGGTGCGGGTCCTCCATCCCTGGCCGAGCCGCTATATGAGCGGTTCTGCGAGCAACTCGCCGAGGCCGGTGTGGGCCGGGTGGAGCGGGGTCGGTTCGCCGCCGACATGCAGGTGTCGCTGGTGAATGATGGTCCGGTCACGCTCATCCTCGAGGCGCCGTGACCGAGCTCGACGTGGCCATCGAAGCCGCCCGGGCCGCAGGCGCCATCCTCCAGGCCGCGGGCGGTGCGGTGGAGGTGCGTCACAAGGGTGCGGTGGACCTGGTGACCGAGGTGGACGAGGCGGCGGAGGCGGCGGTTCGAGCGGTGCTCTCCCGCCACACCCCCGACATCCCGGTGCTCGGCGAGGAGGGCGGGGGGCCGTGGGACGTGGGCACCCGCTGGATCGTGGACCCCCTCGATGGCACCACCAACTTCGTGCACGGGTTTCCCTGGTACTGCACCTCGATCGGGCTCGAAGTGGACGGCGTGCGTCAGGTGGGCGTGATCTACGCGCCGGTGCTGGATCGGCTCTACGCCGCCGAGCGGGGCGGGGGAGCGACCTGCGACGGCGCCCCGATCCGGGTGAGCGCGTGCGCGGACCTGGGGGGCGCCCTCGTGGCTACCGGATTCCCCTACGACCGCCGCACGCGGGCGGCTCGGTACCTGCGTGACGTGGAGCGGGCGTTGACCCGGGTGCAGGGGCTTCGGCGGGCCGGAGCTGCGGCCCTGGATCTCGCATTGGTGGCCACGGGGCAGCTCGACGCCTACTGGGAGCACCGGATCCGCCCGTGGGACCTCGCCGCAGGTGCGCTCCTGGTGGAAGAAGCGGGGGGCCGCGTGACGGGCCACGACGGCGGCCCGCTGGATGCCGAGTGGCCGTGTCCGCTGGCGAGCAATGGCCTGCTGCACGCATCTCTGCAGGAGATGCTCGCCGACTGAGCGTCACCTCGGGTCTTGCCCCGCCATGACCCCGGCATGCCGCGGCCGGATGGGTCGGATGCGGCACTGTCGGCGTCGGCGCGCCTCCGGGGACGAGCGGGCGGGCCACGGGCGCCACGGCTGCATGGATGACCCGAGAGGGCTGCGGGTTATCGCACAGATCCGAGGAGGGACGATGCGTGTTGTGCTGGTGCTCGCCGGGCTTGCGGCCTGTGGGGGCGGAGACAAGGACGCCGAGACGGGCCCGGGCGGAACGACCCCCGGGACGGGCTCGGCGACGGGTGGTGGCGGCGGCGGCGGTGGGACGCCTGCCAGTCCATTCGGTACGGAGGTGGCCGAGATCCGGATCGAGATCGACTACCAGCCGGGCGCCGAGCCGTACACCGGCGCTGTGGGACTCAGCTCGTCGGATGTGTGGACCCTGTTCGACACCAACGCCAGCGCGCTGTTCCCGACCACGCCCGTGGTCGTGCCCCACACGCTGGACGGGATGGAGGCCCTGCCCGCAGCAGGCACCGACCAATTCGACGTGGACGCCATCCTCGCACTGGCCGACGCCCACTGGCAGGACACCGGAGACGCCACCTCGTTCACCTACTACGCGCTGTGGCTGGATGGCACCTTCGTGGACTCCGAGGGCGCCAACCGGAACGACGTGCTAGGCGTGTCCATCGGAAACACCCGGGTGTTGGCCATGTTCAAGCCGGTGATCGAGTCGGTGGGGGTGATCCCCGCCACGCGCCAGTTCGGCGAGCAGGCGGTGCTGATCCACGAGTTCGGGCACGCGGTGGGCCTGGTGGACAACGGCGTCGAGATGGTGGAGCCCCACCGCGATGACGAGCACGGCGACCACTGCAACGTGGACGACTGTGTGATGTACTGGGCGCTCGAGGGGGGCTCGGAGCTCGCTGCGTTCGTGCTCGACCGCATCACCGGCGGCGATGAGGTGCTGTTCGACGACCTGTGCCTGCAGGACGCCGCCGCGGCTCGCGAGTGAAGGTGCTCGTGGTCGGCGCCACCGGGTACACGGGGCAGGCGCTGGTGGGCGCGCTGCGGTCCCGTGGCCTCGACACGGTGGCCCATGTGCGGCCGGATTCACCGCGTCTCGGCGAGTGGCAGGAGCGGTTCGGCGCCCTCGGCGCGGAGGTGGACAGCTCCGAATGGACGCCGGTGGCGATGGAGGCCCTGTTCGCCCGTGTCGCGCCGGATTTGGTGTTCGCGGTGCTCGGCACCACCAAGGCGCGCCAGGCGAGGTCGGCCGACCCGGCTGCGAACAGCTACGCCGCGGTGGACTACGGGCTCACGGCGATGGCGCTCGCGGCTGCCGGTACAGTCGAGCCACGGCCCCGGTTCGTCTACCTGTCCTCCCTCGGCGCGGAGAGCGGGACCGGCGCCTACATGGCGGCGCGCCACCGACTGGAGGCGGAGCTGTGGGCCTCTGGCGTGCCGTTCACCATCGTGCGTCCGGCGTTCATCACCGGGCCCGACCGCGACGAGCGCCGGTGGCACGAGACCGCAGGCGCGGTGGTGGGCGATGCCCTCCTCGGCGCACTGGCCTGGATGGGCGGCGGTGGGCTGGCCGCTCGGTATGGGTCGATCGACGCCACCGCGCTCGCCGCGGCAATGCTGGCCGCGGCGGTGGACCCGGCGGCAGACGGGGCCGTGGTGCAGGGGACGGCCCTCCGCGACTACGCCGCCCGCGCGGTGTAGCGCACCAACCGCTCGCGCCCGCGGCGGTCGTCCGCGGCCACGGTGACGCCTGCGTGCACCTCCAGCCCCGCCGGGCAACACAAGGCCACTCTCCGCTGCTCCTCGCCGCTCGTCGGCGTTACGGGGGGCTCGAACACTGGGCGGCGCCTCGGGGGGAGTGAGTTGAACACTCGCGTCCATCCGGCCAGCTCTGCGGTCGCAGTCCTGCTTGGCCTCGCGGGTTGCGGACCGCAGCCCGCCGAGGTGACGCCCTCGGCCGCGCCAGCCTCCCCGGCCGACTCCTGGGTGCGTCCAGGAGACGTGTTGCCGTACGCGGTATCCGCTGTCGCCGTCCCCACCGAGTGGTTCGACCAGGCCCGAGTGCTGCGCGTGGACGCAGACGGCGCGTGGGTCCCCCGCCCCGCGGTCCCCACGGGTGGCCGATTGTTCGTGGTTGCATCGCCCGCATCGCGTGCGTCGACCCTGCTCGCTGCGGTAGCCCACAGTAGCCGAGGCACGCCGGATACCTGGCTCGTGGTTCGTGGGGGTTCGACGCGCTCTGCGCTGATGCTCGACCCGGCGGACGAGCCCGTGGCCGTCGATCCGTCCGCGAGACTGAGCGCCATCGTAGGCGCTGCAGAGACGGTCGCCGACCTGGTGGCCCGCGTTGTAGCTGCCGATCCCGCCTCCCTCAGCTGCGTGAGTCTGGAGGTCGAGGGACCGACGCTCAGGCTCCCGGTGCACGAACAGACCCAGCTTGGAACGCCTCCATCGACGCTTCACGCCGTGCCACTTCGCCTCCATCGCGACGTCTGCCGGGACGCGCGGCCCGTGGCGGAGAACCCTACGGCCCTCCCGGCGACTGCGCTCCCCAGGTTGCTCGGTGCAGAGGCCCGCGAGCAGGAGATCCGGGCCGCATTGGCGGAACACCGCAGCGCCTTCGAAGCGCTTCTCCCCGGCTCGGAGCCGGAGGCCCCACCCCCCAGCGCCCCGGTAGGGGCCGACCTGGGTGCGCCGATCCTGGTTGGCGACGGCTCTCAGTGAGCTCGTGCTCGGGGGCCTGCCTGTTCTGGCAGGTGCAAGGCGGCCGGGGTCGGGCACCCGCGGTGAGGCGAACGCCATGCACGCCAGCCGGTCGTCGAGGGTCAGCCTGCGCCCCCGCGGCCCCTCGATGTCCAGCTCCGGCGCGGCGCACGGGTGACGGACGTGCCGCTGTCCGGGTCCGGGAGACGGACGCAGCGGTCCGTGCTCCAAGAGCACGCCTCCGCCGCGTGGTCGGTCGCCGCAGATGCCGACGTGGCGGTCCCAGCGTGGCGCCGGCGGGTGGTGGATCGCATGAGGCCGCACGAGGCAGTCCAGAACATGCGGATCGGGTTCCAGATCGGCCAGCACACCGACTACCTGCTCGGCGGGTGGGACACCGAAGTCACCGGCTGGGACGCGTACGGCAACGCCATGATGGCGGTCTACGTGGTGATCAACCGCCCCGACGGCACCTTCCACGGTGAGGACTGGACCACGGCTCGTTCTGGGAGGCCGACGAGGACCTCGAGCCCATCGTCGGCCCGGACGACCTGCTCGTGCCGGGCGTCGACGAGCCGAACAACCTCCCCATCGGGTCCGACCTGCCTCTGACCTAGCTCAACGGTCAAGCACGTTGGTACCATGATTTTCCGTTGATGGACTTCACGCGCCTCGCTGGCTGACGCCGGGTTGCGGAACCTGCTCGATCCCCCGGGCTCCTCCAAGGGTGCGGCCCCGACCGGTGGTCTTCGGTGGTAGGGTCCCCCCTCGACGAAGCGCGGCGCAGGGCGCCGGCGGGCTGCCATCAACCCTCGTCGCCACCGCCCGGGGCCTCTCCTGGCAGGACCTCCTTGAAGGGTGCCACGAACAGGCCCAGGCCCTTCGGCTTGGAGTCCAAGCCCCCGGTCCCGTACCCACGCGCCACCTCCGCGTACCGGGCCAGGTCCACGTCGTGCGGCTTGCGAATCGGCTCCTTGTCGGGCACGGTCTCCAGGTGGAGGCTCTGCGTCGGGTATGCGAAAGAGATACCGAGCGAGCTGGATAACCGTAGAATTTCCAAGTAGACGTTCTGGCGCTCGACCAGCTCGGTCGACCAGTCTGGGCACTTGAAGAAGAAGTACAGCATGATGTCGAGGCTCGACGGGCCGAACTCCTTGAAGACGATGTGGAAGTAGTCCTTTCGGGTGAACTCGTTGGCGTTGATGATGTTCTTGATGCCTTCCATGAAGGCCTCGAGCATCTCCGGCGGCGTGTCGTACGTGACCCCGAGGGTGGTGACCGTCCGGCGGTACTCTCGCACTCCGAGATTGTCGACGTGGGCCATCACCACGTCGGAGTTCGGAATGTTGATCACCGAGTTGTAGAACGTGCGGATCTTCGTCGACCGGAATCCGATCTCCTCGACCGTCCCCTCGGAGCTCTTGACGACGACCCAGTCGCCGATGCGAAAGGGCTGGTCGAGCATGATCATCACGGAACCGAAGAAGTTCGCCAGCGAGTCCTTGGCGGCCAGGGCCACTGCGAGACCGCCGATCCCGAGTCCCGCGATCAAGGAGAACACGTCGATCCCCATGTTCTGGGCGGCCAGGAGCACGCAGAACACCACGGCCACGATCTTGACCGTCTGCCGCATCAGGTTGATGAGCTGGACGTTGATGTCCAGATCGGTGTCCTGCACGCGCTTCTTGCCGAAGTCGGACACCACCGTCGCGAACCGGTACGCGAGGAACGTCAATGCGACGTAGAACAGGACCTTGATCGAGAAGGCCAGGATGGTGTCAGCGGTGTCCTTGAGCTGCAGCAGCCTCAGTGAGGCGTACCAGATCCCAGTCGCCGCCAAAAAGCCCGCGGGTGCGGCGAGCGCGTCGACGAGCACATCGTCCCATTCGGTTTCGGTGCCCAGAGCGGCGCGCTTGAAGACCTTGCCCAGCCCGATGGCCACATTTCGCATGAGCAGGCCGACGAAGAGGGCCAGCGTCAGGGCGGCCCATTGCCACCAGGCGAGGGAGATGAACGTCTGATGAGTCCACGCCGGCAAGTTGCGCTTGAGCCACGGGCCCTTGTACCCGGCGCCCATGCCGCTCCCCTTCAGATACGGCAGTTGCCTGACCTTGTCGTAGAAGTCGTCCGCGCGAGCTGTGGTGTCCGGCGTAAACAGAAACTCACCCTCTCGATCCCCGGACTTCACGACGTGAATCACGATCTCGGTGTCTTTCAGCCGCCAACGCTCGACCGGAGCGCCGGACTCCGTGGTCGCCTCCGGGATGAACGACAGGTTGATGAGGATCACGCGGTCAATCGTCTCTTTGAGGAATATGGCAGCTTCTCGCGACACTTCCCGTTGTTGAAGCACGGGGAGGCTGCTGACGTCGAAGCACCGCGCCGCATCGCCCAGCAAGGTGTCGGCGTTCCCATCGCCCTTGGCGTGGCTCGCCCGATACTCGTTCATTTTGGCCATGAACGACGCCATGGTGTCGCGTGGATGGTCCGTCTTCAGCGGCGCGAGCGGCCCGCCGGACGCGGCGGCGACCTGAACAGCCAGGAGGGCGACAGCGAACACAACGGCAGCCAAGAGGGCTCGGAGCATGACTCGTACCATTCTTGGTAGGCCTCGATCAGTGGTTATATTGGGGGATTTTGCCTCGCGGGTGAGGCCGGCCACGCTGGGGCGGGCCCCTAACTGGCGCGGGGGCTGCGGGTTCGGCGCGCGCTCCGTCGGAGACGCCCGCCCTCGGCCGTCCGATCGAGCCGAAGCACTTCGGTGAACTGCTGGATTGCCGAGCGACATGCGCTACGGCGGTGGGTGCCGTTCGCCTTCAGTCCAGCACACACACGCCAGCACGGGTGCGGTCAACTCTCCCGTGCCGCCGCCCGACCGGCCTCGTCCACCGCAGCGATGATCGCCCGCAGGGTAGCGCCCACGTCGGACCGGGCTCTCCCGCCGCCCGCTGCAGCGCGGGCCGCGCGGACAGGCCATCGATACGGGCGGTGGCCGCATCGCCGCCTTCCCGTGGCTGAACACCGTGGACCCTGTCCACGCTGGTGTACGACTTCGCCTGGGGCGACACCCAGTGGGGCCCCGCGTCGGTCCGCTGGACGGATTGCCGGACGGGATGTCCAGGTCGCCGCGAGCTCAAGGCGGCCTCCCCCGACGGCGTGGTGTACCGGGTGCGGGCCGTGAAGCACAAGCCGGCCGCCGGCCTGGCGTTCTGGGTTGAGGCCCTCGCCACCCGGATGGAGGCCGCCGGGTACGTGGCCCTGCGCGACGAACCCGTCACCGCCGCGACCCCCGGCGACGGCGCCCTGATGGAGTTCACCGCTCCCCTCGGACCCGACGACGCCACCTACCTGGTGGGCGTGTTCGTACGCGGACGCCGGCTGGTGCTCGTGGAGGCGGCCGGCGAGGTGGCGACCTTCGAGGCGCGGAGGCCGGCGGTGATCGAGGCCATCCGCGGCCTGTGATGAGCGCTTCGTCGGCAGGATCGCGTCGTCTTCCAGCACGATCAGCCCCATCCCCCGACCGGTGTGCTCGACCCTGATGCTGCTGGCCGCGGCGATGCTGGCCGCGGCGGTGGACCCGGCGGCGGACGGGGCCGTGGTGCAGGGGACGGCCCTCCGCCTACGCCGCGGGCTGAGGTCGGCCGTCAGATTGACCACATGTGAGGCCGATCAGAACGGGGCCGGTGCCTCGAACCGGAGCCGCTGACCGCTGTAGGGCTGGTCGAGGGAGAGGCGCCAGGCGTGCAGGCAGAGGCGGGGGGCCGCGTCGCGCACCGCGTCTGGCGCGTAGAACCGGTCGCCCAGGATGGGGTGACCGTAGGCGAGCAGGTGCACCCGGAGCTGGTGCGACCGCCCGGTGAGCGGGGTGAGGGCGAGGCGGGTGGTGCCGTCCGGGTCGCGGGAGAGCACCCGGAACCGGGTGCGCGCGGGCTTGCCAGCGGGGTCGACCCGAGAGCGGGGCACGCCCACCTCGCGGGTGAGTGCGAGGTCGATGCCTCCGCGGTCCTCCGCCACATGACCCGCGACCCGGGCGATGTAGGTCTTGTCCACCTTGCCTTCGCGGAACTGGGCATGGAGCGCGCGCTCGGCCTTGCGGCGGAGGGCGAACACGAGCACGCCGGAGGTGTCCATGTCGAGGCGGTGCACCGACTGCGCCAGGGAGTGCGCGGCGAGCACCCGCGCATAGGCGCTGTCGTGGTGCGCCGGGTCGCGCCCCGGCACGCTCAGCAGCCCGCTCGGCTTGTCGAGCACGAACAGGTCGCGGTCGTGGTGCAGCACCGAGAGCCAGGGCTCGGTCGGCGGTGCATAGGTCCACATCGCAGGCTCCCCGTGCGTTCGCCCCGACTGCTAGCCCGCTGCTCGCGCCATCCCCACCCTCCGCGTGGCACACTGCTCGCGTCGACCACGGAGATCCACATGCTGCGATTCGTTCTGGCGCTGCTGCTGGCCGCATGCGGCGGCGCCCCCGAGGCTGCCCACGACCACGACCACGACGATGCCTCCACCCACAAGGGGCATGAGCACGACGAGGGTCACGCCCACGCGGACGGTGCTGCGAAGCCTGACGACCACGCCGAGAACGGCGAGGGGCACGACGGCCACGACCACGGTGAGGGCCATGACCACGCGGCACATGCAGAGGGGCATGACCACGCGGCGCATGCGAAGGGGCATGACCATGCCGCACACGCCCATGCCGCGGGCGGCCAGGCGCTGGACATCCCGCTGAACGACGGCGCAAAGTGGGCGATGGATGACCACACCCGGGCCGTGATGGCCGAGGCGCGGGCGACGCTCGACGGTGCGAAGGTGGCCTCGGTCGCAGACGCCACCGCGCTGTCGGCGACTCTGAATGGCCAGCTGTCGCAGCTGATCAAGGGCTGCACCATGGAGGGGGCGGCACACGAGGCGCTGCACGGGTTCCTCAAGGTGTACATGCCAGCCGTAGCGGCGCTCGGCCAGGCCACCTCGGTGGACGCCGCACAATCCCAGGTCGCAGGCCTGCAGGCGTTGGTCACCCAGTACGGCAGCTTCTTCGAGTGACCGCGGGCCGGCCGTTGGGAGCGGTACGTCGCGGCTGCCGGTTGGTAGGGTACTGTGATCCATGACCACCCCACGTCTCGCGACCCTGTTGTTCTCCGGCCTGTGGATCCTCGCCTGCGCGAACCCGCTGGACCAAGCCCGAACCCTGGCCGAGGCTGGTGAGACGGCTGAGGCGCTGGCGGCGGTGCAGGCCGTTCTCGCCGAGTCCCCCGGCGACCCCGTGGCGCTGGAGGCGCTGGGTGATGTGCACCTGATGGCGATGGGAGGGCCGGATGGCGATCCTGAGCACGCGCGCGCCGCGGCCGCCGCCTATGCGAAGGGGGCCGAGGGCCAGCGGCTGCCGGGGGTGTTCAAGGCGAAGGAGGCCCTGGCGCTGCGCCTGGCCGGCGAGGAGGGCGTGTCGGAGGCGGCGGAGCGGGCCGTGGCCTGCTGTCGAACGTACGCCGCGCTGCCGTTCGTGGACACCCCCGGCGAGCTGGCCCGCACGCTGAGCGCAGGCACCTGGGCGATCGACGGCCCGTGGCGCGGGGTGGACGGGTTCGACGGCGGCGGTGGCCATCGCCTGGTGGTGAAGGCCGACGGTCCGGCGCTCACGGCCCTCGATGCGTGGCCCACACCGTCGCTCCTGGCCGGGCACGTGGCGGACGTGGACGCCCTGGGTCCGCCGGTCCGGTTCACCGACCGCGCCACGCCGCACAGTGTGGGGAGTCGCGGCTATCTGGCCGGGCACGACCACTGCGACCAGCCCTATGAGGGGTTCACCTGCCGGGGCCGGATGGTGCGCGACAACACCGCGGCGGTGCACGTGGGCCCCTGCTGGCACGCGGAGGAGCCGCCGGAGGGCGACACCGAGCGCATCCCGGCCGACGAGATCCGGTGGAACTCGGTGCACTGCGTGGCCGGAAAGCCGCGGGCACAGGGAGAGAACTGCCCGGATGCGCCCGGCTCCTGCGAGGTGGAGTTCGAGCGCGTTGTGTATGCGCGGCTCACCATCGATCCCGCTCTGGTGTGGCTGGTTCCGGCCGACATCCCGTCCCCCGCGGACGCGCTGCTGCTCGCCGGCGAGGTGTCCGGGTCGGAGCTGCAGGATCGACTGGTGGCGGGTGAGCTGTCCCTCGGGATGCCGGAGCCGCTGGTGCGGTGGGCGGCCCGAGCGACGCCCGATGCGGCGCCCGACGCGTTCCGGCTGAGCAAGGGCTCGGTCACCCTCGAGTACGTGAGTCCGCGCGGCCGGTTCACGTTCACCGACGGGGTGCTGACAGCCTGGGAGTGACCCCTGCGGTCCTCCGCCAGAACGTGCGTTGATACAGCTCTTGCGCCGACAGGGTCGCGAGGTGTACCGTCGCGCGTGGCCTGAGGGTGCTCGGCGCGGAGGGGCCGCGCGGACGCCGCTCGGACACGCTTCCGGAGGCACGATGATCCGACTCGCCCGCAGATCGATGACAAGCATCGAGGACGCCAGGGCCGCGCTCCAGACAGCCATTCAGCTGGAGTTCGGCACGCTTCCGCCGTACTTGTATTCGTTGTACACAATCCGTCCAGGCACCAATGCGGCTGCCACCGAGCGGATCAAGAGCGTTGTGATGCAGGAGATGGTCCACTTCTGTCTGGACTGCAACATCCTCAACGCCATCGGTGGAACACCACGATTCGTTGAATCCGTGCCTGTCTATCCGGGGCCTCTGCCGGGAGACCTCGGCGGGCTCACCATCCATCTGTTGCCGTTCTCCGAGGCCGCCATGCAGCAGGGCATGGCCATCGAGACGCCCGTAGATGGGCCCATCGAGTACCCCACGTTGGAAGCGGTGGATGAGCAGTGGCAGACCATCGGCGAGTTCTACGCCGACCTGCAGACCTGCCTCGAGGGCCTGCCGGCGAAGGCCTGGCATGCCGACCGGCACCAGATCACCGATGCCCAGTTCCTCGTGAGCGAGCTGTTCCCGGTGGGCGGCCTGGAGGATGCCAAGCGCGCCATCCACGTCATCGTCAGCGAGGGGGAGGGCAGCTCGGTGAGCCCGCTCGACCTCGACGGCGACCTCGCCCACTTCTACCGGTTCAAGGAGATCGCCGACGACACGCTGCTCACCCGCACGCCGGAGCCTCCCGGGTATGCGTGGATGGGCTCCCTCGGGGTGGACTTCGACGCGGCCTTCCCGGCCATCGCCGACCCGTCGCAGCACGACTTCTCGGACGACCCCGCCGCCGCTGCCGCACAGCAGGCGTGCAACCTTGCGTTCAGCGTGATGCTCGACGAGCTCGAGCTCGCCGTGAGCGGTAAGCCCCGTCACCTGGGCAACGCGGTTCGGGCGATGTTCGACCTGCGCATGGCGGCCATCACGGCCCTGACCACCCCCCTGAAGGGCACGTCCGACGTGGCCGGTCCCGCCTTCATCTACGTGCCGAGGAGTGAGCGATGAGCGTGCTCGAGACCCCCCGCGTCTACTTCCGCGGCTTCACCACCTGGGATCCGGTCACCACCAACAACTACCCGCGTAACTACGACGAGATGGGCGCGCAGACCATGCTGACGCCTGACGGGAAGGTCGGGCCGTTCCGCAAGGCGGCCATCGACGACGTGGTCACCAGCGGCAACTGGAATCCCCACGGCACCTACCGATCGCAGTTCTACGACACCACCGTTGTTGGCGTAGACACTGGCTCAGGGGTGAGCACCGCCGACCCGTTCGTCGGGTCGCCCGTGAACTTCATGGGCATGCTGGTGGACCTCGAGCCCTATGGGTCGATGTCGTCGCAGCTGTTCTTCGATTCCATGTCGCTGGGCATCGACGGCGCACCGCAGGTCAGAGTGCCGCGGGCGATGCGCATGATCGCCCGACAGATCAACTTTGCCCGCATCCCCAGCTACACCTGCATCGCCGGCCTCGGCTCGGTGGTGTGGCAGACATCGGTGCCCAAGGGCGACGGCCTGCCGCTCGCCGCGCTGGGCTCGCCGGCCATCGAGGCGCTCCAGCGCAGCCTCGAGGATGACGACGTGTTGGGGCTCACGGTGCGCTGGAATGCGTACCGCACGGTGTACTACGACAACGTGGAGTGCCGGAACGGCAACGACGTGATGAAGCGGGAGAGCCTGCGGCACCGTCGTCGGCTGCGGGGTGGGGGGTTCCAGCCGAACCCGGCCCGCAGCGTGTTGGTCGGTGTGCTCGGGCTGTGGCGCGTCGGCGATGCGCCGCAGGTGAGCGGCGACCGCGGGTTGCTCCAGGCGAACAGCGGTCCCATCGCCACCGCGACGGCACGGCTCACGGGCACGCGCCTGGTGGTCGACTTCGGCAACTCAGTGCCCGAGTCCGACTCGGAGACGCTGGCGAAGACCGACTACGGCACCCTGAATGTGCAGGTGGGTCGAACCGTGATCGGCACCCTCCCGTACTCGGCCTACGACAAGGACGCCTACGAGGCGACGGCGGGCATCGTCACGCTGGAGCTCGACAGCGACGGTGCGGCGTCGGCCGCGTCGGGGGACCTCACCATCCAAGGGGCCGACGGCACGGTCTACTTGCAGGAGGAGCGTCTGCACGTGTGCGAGATCACGCCCAATGTGTACGTGGACCAAGGCGAGAGCGCGACCCTGCAGGTGCAGGTGCTCGACCGGGGCCAGCCGGCGGCGGCCGGGACGGTGGTGAGCTGGGTGACCGCGTCGACCAGCGCCCCCACCATGCGCACCTCGCTCACCGACGCCAATGGCGTGGCATCGCTGGCGGTGGATGGGGCTTCGTCCAACATGATCGGGCAGATCGATCAGTACGTCGCCACGACCAGCCAGCAGCCTCCCACCGTCGCGAACACGATGACCACGTCCTACCTGTGGGTGCGCACGCTCCCCAGCGGGTCGGATGTGGCGGCGCTGGACCCCACCTGGGACAATGTGTACAACAGCGTGCTGTACAACTGGCATGCGATGGCGCCGTGCATGGACAACTGGCTCGACCTCGGCGACGAGCACCAGGTGGCCCGCTATGACGCCGTGCTGCGCAAGCTCACCGCGAAGGAGAACTTCGAGGCGTTCCGGTACATGCCGGTCACCCGCGACCTCACGGCGGGCCAGCGCAGCCTGCTGTATGCGTGGCTGGACTCGACCCAGGGCTTGGAGGCGGCTGAATCGGCGCCCGCGCCCACGTCTGGCCCGGACACCCATGCCACCCTGAGCCGGTCGTTCCGGTCGGGTTGATGCCGGCGGAGAGCGGCTCGGCGGGCGCGGCTCGCCGAGGCGCTTGCGTCGCGACCGCGGACTGAGGTAGCCCGGGGTGGACGGCGGGATGGCGCAGGATGAACCTCGCGCTTCGCTCCGGTCGTCGAGGAGCCCCCCATGAGTGACGAGACAGCGACCTGGGCCGGTGTGATGAGCGCCTTTGATACCCGGATGCAGGCCTATGTCACCGAGAATGGGTCGCCGCCGCCGCAGCCGGGCGACCTGATCACCGACGCCCAGCTGGCGAAGCTCCGGGCGGGGTTCGACCTCACCGACGCCATCGCGTCGATTCGGTGGACGCTGAACACCCCCTACACGCCGGCGTCTCCGTTCCCGGACTGGATCTACAAGGCGTTCTACCTGACGGCGTCGACCGATGGTCCGGAAGAGCTGAGCGCCACCGAGCGGGAGATCGCCCAGCTGGTGCTGTTGTCGACCACGTTCAGTGCTGCGGGCATGGCGATCCACTTCTACTGGGCGCTCGCCCAGAACGCCGACATGCGTCCGAACCAGCTGGGCCGCACCGTGGCGCTCGCGGCGGCGTACAAAGGCATCGACGTGTGGAGCTTCAACATCGGCGTGCTGCAGAAGACCCTCGTCGCCCTGGCCCAGTGCGCCGACGACGGGATCGTGACCTACGACCCCGTGCTCGCGAAGATCGTGGCTGCCGTCTCATAGTCGAGGTTCATCGGGCGGGTGAGCGGGATGGGCCGAGGCAGTCCGGAGGCACTCGGCGCGCGAGGATCACACCGTTGGGGCTCTCGAACAGGCCGAGCCCGTGGCGGGCGAGGCAGGCGGGCTCCACCGCGATCAGCACGCCCACGTTGGCCCGCTTGCCCACCCGGCTCTCGGGGCTGGCGGCGAGGTGCACATGGGTGCGGCCCATGGGCGCGATGCCGTCGGTGCGGAGGGTGGGTTCGAGGGCGGCGCGGGTGCCGTGCCACACCGTGGGATGGTCGGGGTCGAGCCGGCGCCACGAGGCCTCGAGGGCCTCCACGGTCACTGGGCAGCCGTCGATGCTGTGGCCCTGGCTGGCCCGAACCCGGTCGTCGCACAGCTCCAACCTGCGCTTGTTGTTCGTGCGCACCACCACCTCCAGCAGCGCGCGGTCCAGGTTCAGGGTGCGGCACACGGCATCCACTGGCGCCCAGCCGGCGGCGTCCATCGGCAGGCGGGTCTTGTTCGCGCCGTGGCGCAGCAGCCACGACAGGCGGTGGCTGGCTCGCTTCGGGTCCATGGGGTCCTCCATGGCGCCAGGGTGGTGGCGGCGTGGGCACAGGAACAGTGAATGTTATGGATAGGTTATCAGCCAGGCTTATGGAACTCGACCTCCTGCCTGCGCTGGTGGCGTTGGCCGACGCGGGCTCGCTCACGGCCGCAGGTCGGGTGCTCGGGCTGTCGCAGCCGGCGGTGCACCAGCAGCTCGCGCGGCTGGCCGAGCAGGTGGGTCGGCCCGTGTATCGGCGTGAAGGCCGGCGCCTGGTGCTGACCGACGCCGGCGTGCGGCTGCTCGCCCTCGGCCGGGATGTGGCGGCCGCCCAGGGGCGGGCGCTGGCCGAGCTGGAGGGACGCGATGTGGCGTTGCCTGTGCTCTGTGCCGGTCGGGGCGTCTGGCTGCACCGGATTCGCAAGCTGCCGCCCTGCCGGCCGATGGTGGCGGATGGCGCGGGCACCCTGGCTGCGGTGCTGGATGGGCGGGCCACCCTGGGCATCGCTGCCGTGGAGGCGTCGCCAGGAGTGTCGTCGCGGGACCTGTGGACCGTGGGGTCGGTGGTGGCGGTTCCGGCGTTCCATGCCCTCGCGGATCGGCCCGAGGTGAGCTTCGCGGACCTGGCGGGGCAGGCGTGGGTGCTGCCACCGAGGGGGTCGCCGCTCCGCGAGGCGGTGCACGCCCACCTGGGCGAGGTGAGGGTGGCCGTCCAGACGGCCGGCTGGGATCTGCAGCTCCGGTTCGTGGCGTTGGGGGCAGGGATCACCGTGGTGAACGCGGGCGTGATGCTGCCAGCCGGTGTGGCCGGCGTGCCGCTCCGTGGTCTTCCCCCCGTGTGCTACCGGGCGCTGTGGCGGCCGGGTTCGGCGGTGGAGTCGTTGCTCGCGGCGGTACACGCCGGGTGAGGCCTGTCGGTGCGGGTGCAGAGTTACTCATCTTCCCCTGGGAGACTCTGTATGCGCCGCGACCGCTTCCTCGACCTGGCTCCGCTCGCCTATGGAGACGACCGCCCCAGCCGACGCGACGAGGCCCGGGCGCTCCTCGACGCGCACCCGGTGCTGGCCGAGGACCTGGCCGTGGCATGCGTGCTCGGGCACACCGACACGGTGCGGGCCGCCCTGGCAGCGGATCCGGAGGCCGCGAGTCGACCCACTGGGCCGCGGGACTGGCCGCCGCTGCTGTACCTGACCTATGGCCGGGTGTTCGCGCCGCGGGCCGGCGAGAGCGGTGTCGCCACGGCGTCGCTGCTGCTCGACGCAGGTGCCGACCCCGATTCCCACTTCTGGTGGGGCTCGCAGTACCGATTCACCGCCATCACGGGCGCGCTGGGTGAGGGCGAGGGCGGGCCGCGACGCCAGCCCGCCCATCCCGAGCACGCTGAGCTGCTCCAGCTCCTGCTCACCGCGGGCGCTCGTGCCGATGACGGGCAGGGTCTGTACAACCGCCTGTTCTCCGGTCGGCATGACCACCTGCCACCGCTGCTCGCCCACGGGCTGCGGGCAGACCACCCCGCGAACTGGCGGGTGTGCGCAGACGGTCCGATGTCCACCTTCTCGATTCTGTCGATGGTGCTCACCTGGGATGCGGACCACGGGAATCCGGAGCGGGTGCGGCTGGTGCTGGACGCCGGCGTGGACCCGCGGGTGTCCCACGATGGTGGCTTGTCGCCGTGGCGGCGTGCGCTCCGCGGCGGGCACCCGGAGGTGATGGCGCTGCTCGAGGAGGCGGGCGCTGAGCCCGAGCCGGTGGACGACACGGAGCGGCTGCTCGGGGCGATCCGCGCAGGAGATCGGGACACGGCGATGGCCCTGCGGGGAGAGCTGGCCGACCTCCAGAGCACCACGGACGACCTGCTTGGGTCGATGGTGGCGCGCACGGCGGCGCTCCGGCTGGCGCTAGAGCTGGGGGTGTCGCCCACCGAGCGCGACAACAACGGCGCCACCGCACTGCACCAGGCCGCGTGGAGTGGCCGGCTGGAGGCGATCCGGGTGCTGTTGGCCGCGGGTGCCGACCCCGACGCGGTGGATGGGCGATTCAACGCCACGCCGCTGGGCTGGGCGACGCATGCGGGGCAGACCGAGGCTGCAGAGCTGCTGGCCGCGGACTGACGGATGGCTACCCGGGCCCGGCGTCCCAGTCCGACCGGACCATCGCCAGCCTGACCATGTCGTAGAACCGGTCGTGCACGTGGTACTCGTCGCGCAGGATGCCCTCGCAGCGGAAGCCCACGCCGGTCCACAGGCCCAGGCCCTTGGCGTTGTCGGACCGCACGATGAGCCACACCTTGTGCAGGTTCAGGGCGCCGAAGGCTTCGGTGAGCAGCAGCTTCGCGGCCTGTTTTGCCACGCCGCGCCCCCACGCGTGCCGGGCGAGCATCACCCCGAGCCGGCCGTTGCGGGCGGGCCAGTACAGGTTGGAGAGCCCGATCTGGCCGAGGTAGGCGTCGTCATCGAAGATCGACCACACCCGGTCGGTGGTCGAGGCGAGCAGTCCCTCGAGGTAGGTGCGCTCGGCCGCTCGCGTGATCGGTTCGCCGATCCGGGCGAAGTAGAACGTGACCTCCGGGTCGTTCACCCAGGTCATCACGCCGTCCAGGTGGTCGAGGGAGAGCGGCTCGAGGCGGATGGTCATGGGCTGCCTCCGGGTCTGCTACAACACGCCGGGCACGAGCGCGCGCCGCTCGGGCGGGTAGTCGGGGAATGTCTCGCGGTACCAGGCGTGGTTCTGCAGGGCGCGGGGGACCAGGTTCGACGCGGCCCACACGGCGAACGCGAGGCCCGGCATCGACCACGTGAGCACGGCCCAGCCGCTCCACTCGATCAGCTCGCCCAGGTAGTTCGGGCAGCTCACCCAGCGATACCCCCCGCCGTGGGGGATGCGGTAGCCGGTCTCGCCAGGCGCCCGGAGTCGGCGGAGAACCTCGTCGCTGTGCAGGTTCAGCGCCATGCCGCCCACGAACAACAGGGCCCCGAGCACGAACCGCGGGTCGGTGAACCAGCTCGGGTCGGGCGGTGGGGAGAGGCGGAACAGCCACACGGCGTTGAGCCAGTCGATGCCGACGTTGGACACGAACGCGAGCACGGGGATTGTCAGCGGCATGCGCTTGCCGCGGAGCCGCATCCGGAGCGGCCAGATGAAGGTGCGGTGCCCATAGTGGAGGAGCCACAGTGCCAGGAAGGTGAGGCTGACCGGGTTGGTGATCCGGTCGCTTGTGGCCCACAGGGCGATGGGGATCACCACGGCGGGCAGCTCCATCACCACCCAGCCCACCGTCGACGGCAGCGTGGGGCCCCAGCCGTCGCGCAGGTGGCGACCATAGGCGGCGCTGCGGAACTGCAGGGCGATGAATGCACACGCGGCGAGCAGGAACCAGGCCGGCAACAGCACGGCGTAGACGGCTTCGGCGCTCACGGGGCTGGGCATGCGCCCCCCTAGCGGATCGGGGTGGTCTTGGGAAGTGCGTGGGCGGACGGCGCCGGGCGCCTGGCGAGGGCCTGCGATGCGCCGCGTCTACACGGCACCTTGGAGGTGCGCGCTACGCCTGGACCAACGCCACGATGAGGGCACCCGCGAGGTAGGCCAGCACGCCATAGCCAGGCACGGTGGCCACCAGGATGCGCGCGGGGATGCCGCGCCCGAGCCGACCGCCCATGAGCAGCGGGTACGACGCCCGGCTGGCCACGTAGATCCCGCCAGCGACCGTGGCGCCCATCGGACCGACGAAAACGGCGTTCAGCCAGAGCAGGGCGAGGAACGGAGGCATGTGCTCGAGCATGTTCAGCTGCATGCGGTCTGCGGCGAGCAGCGTGCGGTCCTGGCCGAAGTAGCGGTCGAACTTCTCGCCGCGTGCCTTGGCCTCCCGCTCGAGCGCGGTCTTCACCCGGAGGATGTTGATCTGGGCGCCGTAGTACACAAAGATGTACAGCAGCGTGACAATGACCGGGCCGGTCTGAGCGGAGAGGTCGAGCATGCCCGCCAGCTAATCCAGTTCACCCGGGGCGCGTGGCCCCGTGGCAGGAAAAAATGTTGGCGGGTGCGTCGGGGCGGGCGCGCGTGGCCGCGGGTGGATGGTACCTGGGGAATCGCCGGATTCCTGCGGGCCATCCGGCGCCTCTACCCAAGAACGTAGCCGGGGAGGGGTCGGCGCGCAAACTGCCAGATATGCATGATTTGCGGCCCTGTTTGGTCGGATTATCAGCGCGGTGTCGGAGGTTGCATGCACCCAGTCGTCACGTCCATCCACGCTGCCCGGTCCCGGTGGCCCGCTCTCACTCCGCTGGAGCGGGCGGC
>JBLFXJ010000086.1:0-24161 GCA_047609825.1 Myxococcota bacterium | reverse complement strand
GTTTCTGTACGCGCTTGAACCCGAGGGCACGGTGTCGGACGGCTGGGAACCCGTAGCGGCTACCTCCCGCACGATCGTGGGCATGTTCATCGATCCGGAGATGTGGGAGGCGGTGCAGCCGGCGATTCCCTCCGAGTGGACCGCGCGCATCCGCCTCACGCCCCCTCGGCTCGACCTGGACACGTTCAAGCCCCGCACCATGTCGTACGCGATCGCGCAATGTGAGGGTCCGATGGACCTCGAATCGCTGGATGCGGTGATGCGTCAGGCTAGGTGTGATGCGACGGCCGTTCAGGTCGCCGGAGATGGGCAGCCGGTAGGCTGGTGGGACTGGGAGAAGGGGGCGCCGGCACACGCTGGTGAGGTCCTGGGAGCGGCCGACTTCGTGGAGGTGTGGGCGGCCCTCGCCGTGGCGCTCGACACCAACCCCCACGTGTTCACGGCGCCGTGGTCCACCCTCACTCCTGCGTGAACCCAGCGTGACATCGGTCGGCCAGCGAGCGATGATGCGGGTGTGTCGGCCTCCGTCGCCCTTGGACCGTATGATCTCGTCCGCCGCGTAGCCCGCGGCGGGATGGGGGAGGTCTGGTATGCCGAGCACCGATTGCTGGGGTTCGCCGCGGCGGTCAAGGTGTTGGCGGGAGACCCCGCGCCCGCTCTCGTAGAGGCGCTGGACAACGAGATCCACGCCTTGGCGGGTCTCGATCACCCCAACATCGCCCGGGTCATCGACCGCGGACGGGTGGACGAAGCGCAGGCGTTCGCCGCCTTCGGCGCACTCGCTGTGGGCTCACCTTGGGTGGCGCTCCAGTGGGCGGACGGCGGAACCCTGCTCGACCGCCGCGCCGACCTCGACTGGTCCTCGCTCAAGTCCGTGCTCGATGCGCTGCTCGCAGCGCTGGCACATACACACGCTCGAGGCGTCGTGCACAGGGACGTGAAGCCCAGCAACTTGCTGTTCGATGGGCCAGGCTTGGTGCTCAGGCTCACCGACTTCGGCATGGCCCGGTCGGCGGACCGCCGGTCGGTCTCCAGCGACGGGGGCACTCCGGCGTACATGGCGCCTGAACAGTTCACCGGCGATGACAGTGTTCAGGGGCCGTGGACCGATCTGTACCAGGTGGGCGTGGTGGCGTGGAGCTGCGCCACGGGCTCGCTGCCGTTCCCCGGTGAGGCATGGGATGTGCTGGAGACCGCGCACTGCACGCGCGAGCTTCCCCAGTTTGTTCCAAGATTCCCGGTCCCGGAGCGGTTCGGCGCCTGGCTCGGCAAGCTGCTTCGGAAGGACCCCTCCCGCAGGTTCCGATTCGCGGCCGATGCGAGCAGGGCGTTGGACGGCCTCGGCGGCATCCCGTCATCCCAAGCCTCCAATCCCACGATCGTGGCGAACGACGCTCCGGAACCGCGGGCGTCCGGGGGGCGTCAGGCCGATCAGCGGCCCGGCTTGGCGCTGCTAGGGCTGAGGCGGGTTCCGCTGGTGGGACGGCGGCGAGCGCGGGACACGTTGTGGGCGGCGCTTCGCCACGTACACGCGAACCGGTCGCCACGCCTCCTGCTGATCGAAGGTGCCTGGGGACAGGGGAAGAGCCGGCTGGCGGAGTGGCTCTGCGTGAGGGCGCACGAGCTAGGATCCGCGGACAGTGTCTGGACCACCCATGCGGATGTTCCGGGGGCGCAGGACGGCCTGGTCGGCTTGGCCGGCCGGGCACTCGGGGTGTCGAACATGCCTCCCGCCGAGGCCCGGGAGCGGGTGATGGCGCGGTGGAGCGACGATCCCGTGGAGGGGGCGGCGCTCGCATCGCTCGCAGCACCATCACCCCGCGACCGGTTCGCGGACCCAGCGGATCGCTATCGGCTCATCGCACGCTTGCTCACGCGCCTCACCCGCGACCGCCCGGTGGTCGTGCGCCTGGACGATGTGCAGTGGGGCGTGGATGCTCTCGGACTCGTGGAGCACCTGCTCGACCACCACCTGGAGCTGCCGCTGTTGGTGGTGGCCACGGTGCAGGCCGAGGCTGCCGTCGAGCGACCGGTCGCGCTCGGCAAGCTCGAGTCGCTCAAGGCACGCCCCCAGACCACGTCGCTCCCGCTCGGCCCGCTTCCGGCCCGACACTGGCAGGCGTTCCTCGCCGACGGGATGGGCCTGACTCCGGAGCTCGCCGACCGACTGGCCGGAAGGGTGCGTGGAAACACCAGCTTTGCAATCGAGATCGTGCTCGACTGGGCCGCCCATGGTCACCTTGTGGAGACCCCGAAGGGGCTGGCGCTCGCGCCCTCGGCCGACCAGGAGCTGCCGAGGTCGCTTCAGGAGGTGTGGGGGCGGCGGTTGGCGTCGTCGCTGGTCGGGCGTAGCTCGGAGGATCTGCACGCGCTGGAGCTCGCCTCAGTGCTCGGCACTGAGGTGGATGTCGACGAGTGGAGCGATGCCTGCTGGCTCGCGGACATCCCGGTGCCGCACCGGCTCGCGGACGCCCTCCGTCAACGACAGTTGATGCGCGTGTTCAGCGGCGGCTTGCGGTTTGTGCACGCCATGCTCCGGGAGGTCGTGGTGCAGCGCGCGCGGGAGGCGGGCCGGCTGCGGGATCACCATGAGCTGTGTGGCCAGATGCTGGAGGGCCGTGTAGGCCGCGACGTGGCCCTCCGCCGGGCGCGGCACTTGGCCGCCGCCGAAGACTGGGCTGCCAGCTCAGGCCTGTACCTCGACGCCGCACGTCAGCTCGGGCGAAAGGGGCGACTCCGTGAGGCGGAGACCGCCCTGGGGGAGTGGTCCACATCGATGGATGCAGTGGGCGCTCCGGATGACTCGCCGATGTGGGCGGAAGGCTGGGTGACGTTGTCCCAGAACCTGCGTGCGCAAGGCCGGATGCGCGAGGCCGCGCGGTGGGCAACCGAGGCCGAGAGCCTGGCGGAGGCGTCGGGAGACGACCGCCTTCGCTCGCTGGCCCTCCGCGCGGTGGGGCTGGTCATGTGGGACGACGGCGACATCGTCGGCGCTCGCGCGCGCCTCCAGCAGGCGGTCAAGCTCGCGACCTTGGCGGGGGATGCTGTGGCCATCGCCGACACTGCGACCAGCTACGGGCTGGTCACCCTGGCACAAGGCGACCGAGTTGCCGGGGCCCGCTCGCTGCGCGTCGTGCTCGGTATGTGCAGGACCGCCCCAGATCCCTGGGTGGAGACCCAAGCGCTGCTCGGCCTCGCCTATGCGGCGATTCAAGACCAGGCGTACGAGGACGCGGAGCCACTGCTCGCGCGGGCCCGCGCGCTGGCGCGACAGACCCGTGCCCGATCGGACGTGGCGTACTGCTCGGAGATGACCGGCGAGCTGCTGCGCGCGCAGGGCCGTGCGGCGGAGGCGGAGGCGCACTACCGCCGGGCATGGCGCGAGTACGATCGTCTGGGCTCTCAGTCCGCCCCGAATGCGCGATTGAACTTGGCCATCTGCCTCCTGGATCTCGGCCGCCAAGAGGAAGCCCGGCTCCATCTGTGGGCAGTCCTCGAGGGAGAGGTTCCGGCGTCCGGGCCCGTCGTCGTCGCGGCTGCGCACCTCGGCCTGCTCGCCTGCGCGCACCCTGACGACGCCTGGGCCACGCACTGGCCGGTGGCGGAATCCCTGCTTCGTCAGTCCGCGTTCGCCGCGGCCGAGGTGGCCGAGCTGGCGGAGACAGTAGCCAGCACGGCCACCCGCGAGGGGCGTCCGGCCTATGCCGTGGCGGCGTGGGGCCTCGCGGCACACCTCTGGGACCAGTGCGGCAAGCCGGCGCGCGCCGCGGTGGCGCGTGCCTTCGGCGACGGCTCCGTCGGGTGAGTCGCCGCTGGGTGCGGCATCAAGCGCGGGGTTGCGCCTGGGCCTGGGCCTGGGCCTGGGCCTGGGCCTGCATCATGTCGCGGATGTTCGCCTGCTCTCGGAGGCGCATCAACGCCTCCCGCTCGATCTGCCGAACGCGCTCGCGAGACAGGTTCATGCCCTTGCCCACCTGGGACAGAGTGCGGAACTGGTTGTCTTCGAGTCCGTACCGGCGGGTGAGCACGTAGCGGTGACGCTCGGTGAGAACGTTGGCAAACGCCAGGAGCATGCGCTTGATCTCCTGGGTGCTGATCGCTTGGTCGTCGGGGTGCACGGCCTGCTCGTCGGCCAGGAAGTGCTCAAGCGAACGCGACCGAGGCCCTTCATCAACCGGCTGGTCGAGCGACACCGTCTGCCCCTGAGAGAGCAGAAACTCAGCGCGCTTCTTGTCGACGCCCACCTCGTTGGCGAGGTCGCCCACCGAGTAGTCGATCCCCATGTCCTCGAACCGCTTGATCGCCTTGCGCAGGTTGCGCGTCTGCTCGACCGCGCAGCCTGGCAGCCGCACGGGACGACCCGTGTGGTCGATCGCCCGGGTCATCTGAGCACGCACCCACCACCGAGCATAGGTGCTGAACCGGATGTCGCGATCGGGGTCGAAGCGCTTCGCCGCTCGGAGCAGGCCGATGTACCCCTCTTGGATGAGGTCGGCCTCGTCCATGAACGGGCCCGCTAGCTTGCGTGCTTCGCCGTGCGCGATCCGACGCCCCGACATCGCGAGCTCCCATCGCACCGCTTCGGCCTCCGCCCACGCCTGCTTTGCGGTTCGAGCCTCCTCGCGGATGCCCTTGTCGGTCTTCGACGCCTCCCAGGCGGCGCCGATCGCTGCCTCGAGACGGTCCACCGACCCCGCACGGGTGCGCTCGAGGCGCTTGGGCTGCCGGCGAATCTCTTCGTCAGCAACCGGTATACCCTTGATGGCGTGGCGGGCCCTGGCTTCTGCAGCGCGGATGCGCCGGGCCAGGGTCTTCTCCTGCTTCGCAGTCAGTCGTTCGGACTTCTTCTGCCGCGGCACGAAGTTGTCGACCACGTCGACCTCGCTACGAGAGGTTCGATGCCCAGACGGTTGTCGTCCGAGCGCAGCCCGGAGGGTAGCAGAATCCGCCGCCGCGTCTGCCAAGTAAACGTCATTCGGGCAGAGCGGGCCGGACCATGCAACGGAATAACAAAATTCGTCTCGGTTGACGAGTCGCCACGCCCCAGGCGGCAGTGGCTCACTGGGCCGACGGCAGGCGCGTGCCGCCGTGGTATAGCCACGCGCCATCACGGAGGACGAACGTGCTCTGTTCGGCAAAAGATGCGTCGTGACCATGCTGGGAGAGGGTGGCCTGGAAGGTGACCTGCGCCCGATGGCCGTCGATTGGTCCGGGCTCCACCCTCAACCCGGCGAACCGCGTGGCGGTGCTGAACCGGTCGATCGATGCCGCCCAGGCGGCGCGATCGTCCGACCAGGCGGGACTTCCGGGCGCGGTCGTCCGGATCACGTACTCGGTGAGGCCGATAGCATAGGCCGAGAAGCGACTGCGCATCAGGCGATCGGGCGTGGTTGCCGGACGCCCCTCGTGGAACGGCATGCAGCAACGCCGATAGCGCCGGCGGCTGTGGCATGGGCACCGGCGATCGGCGCTCACTGGTACAGCACGCCCCAGCTGCCCTGCTTCTTCATCTCGTACCGATTCGACCATCCCACCACGCCAGATTCGGCATCTGTCAGGGTGAAGTGGACGACGACGTAGTCGGTCTGCTTGTTGTTCGTGGACGCCGACAGGCTGTTCACAACGCCCATGAGGAAGAACTCCACGCCCGACAGCGACTTGCTTCCCTGGGTGTCGACCTTTCCGGAGCGCTTCAGCTCGCGCTCCTTCAGGATGGTGTCCAGCAGGTCACGGTTGACGACGGCGAGTTTGCCGTTCGACGCCATGACCAGCTCATCTGTGATCATCGAGGTGAAGATGTCCTGATCGACCAGGAACCTCGACCGGTTCTCCATCGGGAGCACGGCGACCCGTGGCGCGCCATCGAACGCGGCCACCATCTGGCTGGCCATCAGCTCGGTGGACATCTGGCCCACCACGGCTCGGATGTCACGGGCCTCCAGCCCAGTGCCCTCCACGGAGGATCGAGCGTCCGGATCGACGTACTTCGCCTTCTTGTTGCAGGCGGTCAGGGGTGCGGCGGCGACAAGAATGGCGAGCAGGGCCAAGCGGGAGCTCATGGCGTGCCTCCAGAGGGAATCGCGAGTGGCACGTCGCACGAGATGCACGGCGTGCCGAAGTGGGCGGCGCCGTATGGCGCCGTGTTCGGAATCAGGTGGACCACCGAACCGCGGTCAGGAATGTCGACGGAGTAGGAGTGCCCATCGAGGACCAGGGTGTGCGTACCGGGGGCGGGGTCGGCGACCACCAGCCACAGCTGGTCCGGCAGTGATTCCCACGCACGAGTGTCGGCGCGCGGGTTGGTGGCCACCCCCGCGATCCAGGTGATGGCACCCGCGGCGTATGCGAAGACGGCGACGACCGGCTCGTCGGTGGCGTTGGCGATGTCGCCCGCCACCATCATCGAGTAGCCGAGCAATCCGGACGCGTCCTTGAACACGGCCTTGCCCTTGAGGAAGCCGTCGACCTTGCGGCCGCCTCGCGTGGTGGCCTGCCAAGAGAGGCTGTCGAGCAACTGGGCGCGGACGGGCTTGCCGTCGAGCAGGAGCTGGGGAGGGCGCATGGGCGGGGAGGGGACCAGCTGCAGGACCTCGCCGTAGCGGCCGGTCGCGATCTTCTGTGGGCCTTGGCCCCGCTCCACCACCACCGTCAGCGACGGACGGTCGAGCAGGCTCCTGAGCCCTTCCGCATCGGCATCCACCTCGGCCAGGAGGTCTGCGGGCAGCTCCTTGGCGCGCTTTGTCCACTTGGAGGACAGCCTGTCGAGGTGGTCGAACGCGGCGCGAAGCTGCTGGCGGCTCAGGGTGCGCAGCTCCGGCGGGCGATCCGACCGCTTGCCGGCCAGGGTCGCCTGGCGAAGATCCGTCGCGTGGCTGAGGGCTCCAGCCACTGCGGCGACAGGATCGCGCGGATGGGCGGCAACCCCTGCGGGCAACCCGGCGAGCAGCAGCGCCTTCGCCGCGATGACATCACGCTCCGTGGAGTTCTGCTCGATGGACTCCAGCAGCGGCGTGAGCGCGTTGATCAGCCGTCGGCTGGTCCATGCGTCGACCGCCCGTTCGATGGACCGCTCCGCGTTGTGGGGTTCGCCGAGGCCGAGACTCGCCAGGGCGGCGAGCACGAACGCCGGAACGAAGTCGGCGCGGAACCGCTCCACGCGAGTCCCAGTGTCGGCGAGCAGGGCGGACTTGCTCATCGCCAGGGCATTCCCGTGATCGCCCTTGGACTCGAGCAACATCCCGAGCCGGAAGAAGGCGGCCATCTTCTCGTACGGCTCTCCCTTCCACTCCTTGCGATCCTCAGCACCCATGAACGCCGCGAACTGCCCGTCCGCCGAGAAGTTCTGCATGCGGATCACGGCCGGACGGAGGGCGGCCTCGGCGAGTTGGGGGTCGCCAGACGACAGCGCGAGCGAGGCCAGCCGGAGCTGGTCGAGCGCCTGATCCCGGTCCTCTTCTGCGGCCGCCTCGCGTGCCTCCGCAACCCTCTGTTCGAGGGTGGGTGGCCGCACGGGCTCCACGTCCCGCGACGAGGCGCAAGCGAGCAGTACGGCGGAAAGCCAAGCGGTGCGCAGGGGTACTCCAGGCCATTCGAGGGTCGGACGCGGCTGCTCTTGGCCCTATTCACCTGATCTTGCGAGGGGACGAGCATAGTCGTGGGTGTTCGGCCTGCCCCGTGGGATTCGGTTAACCTTCGGGGCTCCAGCGGGTGTCAATGGTCAAAGGTGGGCAAAATAGGCGATTGCTCGGCGCTCTCGCGCTCGCCGGCGCCACGACGCTGCTCGTCGGCTTCAACGCCGCGCCACTGCCTGCGTTCGTTCCGCCCATCATCACGCCTCCGCTCGCGCCCGCGCTCACCCTCACGCCCGCGGCCCGAGTGGCGCGTACGGGCCTCCCGGTAGGCGAGCTGTGCCTGGGCAGCCCTCCGTGTGAGGACCCCCGCCGAGTCTGGGTGGACTACGCCGCAGTGCCCGCCACTGGCCGGCTCGGTGGCGAGTGGGTGACCTATGACCTCGCTGAGGTCACGCGCCCGATCGACCGGCGCGCCCTGGCCCAGGAGAGCGAGCTCAGCATCGCCGTGCGAACCGTGGTCTCCGAAGTTGGGGCGGACCGGCTGCTCACCAACCGCTACGGCGTGCTCGAGGCCATCGGCATCCTGTTCACCCTCGACAACCGGCTGGATCCCGCCGCGTACAACCCGGAGGATCGCGATGGTGCCCCCGTGTTTCCGGGGTGCGGACTCGAGGGCAGCCTCTCCAGCTGCGCGAACCCGAACCAGTACAATGGCAATGGCACCTGGCGCGCGCTGAACCCGCGACGCCGGTACGCTCCGGCCGTCCTCGACGCCGCGGTCGACATCGCGGTCATCGCGTGGTGGCTCCAGGACAATGGCTACGTCGACGACTTCACCGATGGCGCGACGAACTACGTGCACCGGTGTGGGGGAGCTGCGTACGGCCTCACCACCCACCACTGCGACCGGCACATGGGCCGCCCCGAGCGCGACGTGCCCGGTGCGGAGCCCCACACGGGCCCGGTCGTGTTCCGCGCACCGGCCCGGTGGCTGCCCGGCCGCGGCTACTACGCGCTGCACGAGTCCGTCCGGGTCGAGTTCGACCCGTGGTGGAGCGAGCTCGGCGCGCGAACCTCCGAGCCTCCGGACACGCTCACGCCCGGGCCACGTCGATTCGGCCCAGACGCCGCAATGGGCGCCGATGCCCAGCTGGCGTCCTTGGCCGAAGCGGTCGGTCCGCCCCAAGATGCTGCTGCGCTGGCAGTGCTGCGGGCGTCCTGGGTTCGATGACCGGGCGCAAGCTGTTCATTGGCGGCCTCGGTAGGACCACCACGCCCGACGCGGTGCAGCGGCGGCTCGGGCGCTACGCCCAGGTCAGCGCCGTCGAGATCGTCACCCATCCGTCCACGGGCATGTCCCTCGGCTTCGGATTCGTCACCTTCGCCACCCAGCGCGACGCCGCCCATGCCTTGCGTGAGGCGGACGGCACCGGCGTGGACGGCCACGAGATCCAACTTGTGGCCGCTGCGAGCCGCATGGCTACGCGCTGAGCGGGGCCCGCAGCGCGATCAGTGGGTCTTCACATACACGGTGTCGAGGTCGGTGCCGTTGATCCCTCGGCGAGGCGCGGCGATCCAGTTGGCCATCTGCCCGGGCTCGAACACCGGCTTCATCAGCGACGACACGTAGTCGCGGTCCGCTTCGCTCGGCAGCCACGCGGCACGCTTGGCCTCCCACTCCTCGGCCGTGATGGGGTCGCCGTCGCGGTCGAAGTGGGCGTCGCTGTACAGGCCCTGGCGGCGGTGGAACCGCGTGCTCGGGAGGGTGATCTCGAACACATCGCCCAGGTCCGCCTTCACGATGACGCGGTTCCAGCGGGAGCACACCTTCTCGCAGTCGTCGCGGTACTCGCCTCGCAGCACCTCGTTCATGGCGTTCCGAAGGGGAACCTCCTCGTTCACGAGGCGCCCGTCCTTGAGCAGCGGCACCATGTGCACCGCGTCCAGGGCCACGTGGTCGTCGTACTTGTCCTCCTTCCACCGGCCCTTGAGGCCCGACGCGAAGAAGTCGGCGGCGTTGGACGACACCTCGCCACCGAACAGGTCGAGGCTGTAGCTGTACCAGAAGTTCACGAACCGCTGGATCGTGGGGATGTCGATGCCCCCCTGGGCGCGCACATCTCCGTTCGGGTCGAGCTTGTACAGGTCGCACGCCCGCTGGAGGATGCGGCTGATCCCGGTCTCACCAACGAACAGGTGGTGAGCCTCCTCGGTGAGCATGAATCGGCAGGTGCGCGCGAGCGGGTCGAAGCCGGACTCGGCGAGCGCTCCCAGCTGGTACTTGCCATCACGGTCGGTGAACGTGGTGAAGCAGAAGTAGGTGAGCCAGTCGGGGCACCGTTGGTTGAATGCGTCGAGGATGCGCGGCTTGTCTTCATCGCCCGCCCGACGCTCCAGCAGCTCGTCGGCCTCGGCCCGGCCGTCCCGCCCGAAATAGGCCTGGAGCAGGTAGACCATGGCCCAGAGGTGGCGGCCTTCCTCGACGTTGACCTGGAACAGGTTGCGGAGGTCGTACAGGGACGGCGCCGTGGCGCCGAGGAAGCGCTGCTGCTCGACCGAGGCCGGTTCGGTGTCGGCCTGGGTGACGATCACGCGGCGTAGCATGTTGCGGAACTCGCCCGGCACTTCCTGCCACACCGGCTTGCCGGCGTGGTCGCCGAAGCCAACCTTGCGGTCAGGCTGCGCATCGTCGAGGAAGATGCCCCAACGGTAGTCGGGCATCTTCACGTAGTCGAAGTGGGCCCACCCTCCCTTCTCGGTGCTGACCGCGGTGCGGAGGTACACATCCTTCGCCTGGAACCCGTCGGGCCCCATCTCCGTCCACCAGTCGAGGAACCGCGGCTGCCACTTCTCGAGGGCGCGCTGAAGACGCCGATTCGATGACAGATCGACGTTGTTCGGGATGCGCTGGCTGTAGTCGATGCTGGCCATGGCGACCTCCGGGGAGTTGGCACTCCCAGTAGACCTAACAAATAGCCGGCTGGGTCCAGAGTGCAGCGGATCGGGTCAGGTTCGGCGCCAGTCGAACTGGGGCCGGGTTGGGTGTCCGTACAGCGTCAGGGCGCCGTCGTCGCCTACCGCGTTGGGACGCTGGAAGATCCAGTTCTGCCACGCCGAGAGCCGCCCGAAGACCTTGGAAGGCCAGCCCTCGGAGCCCACACACCGCAAGTTCTGCTCCATGCCGGTCAGGGCGTCCGGGGACAAGCTCACGCGCTCCTCGATGGCGATGCGCAGCTCGTCATCCCAGTCGATGTCATCGGGAGCGAGGGTGACCAAGCCCATCTCGAGCGCGGTCGGGGCGTCGACTGGCTCGCCCGCTGCCAGGGCGGCGGCGGCGAGCTCTGGCGTGCGGCGGAACCGCTCCCCGAGCCGCGGGCCACCAAGCCAGGTCGGAAACGAGCCAGCGCTCGCGCCGGTGACCTCGATGGTCACCTCACCGTCGTCATCCTCGAGCATGTAGGAGCGGTCTGCGGCGAGCGCGAGCTCGAGGAGCGAGCCCACGAAGCACGTGCCCTGGTCGATGATGGCGAACACCGACCGGGACGTGTTGTCGAGCCGACGGAGCACCCGAGCCTGGAGCCAGCGGACCTCGTCGACCAGCCAGTCTCCCTCGTTGTCGAGGATGACGGCGTCGTGCGCCTTGACGGCCTCTGGGTCGCCCGAGGTGCGCAGGAGCACCAACCCGATGGTGGGATGGTTGAACCGCAGGTGGAGGAGGGCGTCGTCGAGCTCGCGCCACGCGCGGATGGCCCACGTGTCGCAGCCCTCGGCGCGGAGCGCGGCCGCATCGGCCGGAGCGGGTGCATCTGGGGCGGCCATTGTGAGGTGCGCCACGCGCTGTTCGGGATCGATGGACACGCTCACGGACCGATAGGTGCGGACGAGGCCGTCTTCGGATACCTCCACCGCCACATCGGCCAGGGAGATGCCGGCCTCTGCGCGAGCCGGGGACTCCGCGGCCCGCTCAGCAGCGATCGCTGCCACCCCGGCCTCCCATCGCGACTTGGGGAAGGAGCCGTCGATCAGGAAGTGGCGCTTCGCATCACGCGCACGGAAACCCTCGGCCTTCGTGCAGAACAGGTCGGCCACGTCTCGCCTGACCTGCCGCTTGTCCACCAGGCGCGTGAGGCCGCCGGTGCCTGGCAGGACCCCGAGCAGGGGCACCTCGGGCAGCGACACGACGGAGGATCCGTCGTCGATGAGCAGGATCTCCTGGCACGCCAGGGCCAGCTCATAGCCCCCGCCCGCAGCGGTGCCGTTCAGCGCCGCGATGGTGCGGAGCCCGCTGTTCTCCGACGCCTCCTCCAGGGTGAGGCGGGTCTCGTTCGTGAACTTGCAGAAGTTCACCTTGAACCCGTGGGTGCTCGACGCGAGCATGATGATGTTCGCGCCGGCGCAGAACACCCGAGGCTGCGCGCTCGTCACGACCACGGTGCGCACTTCCGGATGCTCGAACCGAAGGCGGCGCACCGCATCGGCGAGCTCGATGTCGACGCCGAGGTCGTAGCTGTTCTGCTTCAGCAGGTAGTCGCCCTGGCGCAGGCCGTTCTCCTCCTGCACGTCGAGGGCGAGGGTGGCCACGGCGCCGTCGATGCTCAGGTGATAGTGTCGGTACCTACTGGGATCCGTCTGGAATGACTCGACCCGGGTGATCGTTTCCTGGGTTCCCATGCGGCAGCTCCTGGCGAGTCGCGCCCCGTAGCCCGCCTGACCATGCCAGGCATGTGTGCTACGACCTGGCATGGCGGCTGACCTGCGCCCTCTGGAGGCGGATGGATCTCATGGTACCGACGGATGCGGCGGGCCTCGCGGCGCGGTTTGCGGCGCTGATTGCCGCTGCGCACTTCGTGCTCGGGCGTCGACTGGACCTGTCGCCACCAGTGCTCGGGCTGCTCGGCATCGGGGTGTTGCTCGCCGGCACCGGCTCCGATGTCGCGGGCTGGGCTATGGTCGCGGTCGGGCTGTGTGTGCTCGGGTGGACACGGGGGGCTGGTCGCGCCGTGCGTCCTGGCCTTGACGCGCTCGCCGCCGTCGTCGTCGTGTTCGCGGTCGGAGTCGGCGCCTCGCCGGGGCCTCTGGCCGAGCGCGCAGCACTGGTGGTGTGTGCAGCCACGGCTCTGTATGGCGGGATCATCGCGGTGGAGGGGCGTGGCCGGAGCTCGTGGAGCCGCCGGGTCCCGGTGGAGGACGCCAGCCGGGCGTCTGCTCGAGGCGCGCGCTAGCAGACCAGGATCTCATCGCCGCCGAGGACTCAGATGGGCAGCTCCCACATCCATCCCGTGAGCGTGTACTACGAGGACACCGACTTCTCGGGCCTCGTATATCATGCGAACTACCTGAAGTATTTCGAGCGTGCCCGGGAGCATCTGCTCGGCCGTGACGAGCTGGTGCGACTGTGGCGCGACGAGGGCCTGGGGTTCGTCGTGTACAGGGCTGACCTGCAGTTCCGCGAGGGCGCCCGGTTCGGGGACGAGCTCGAGATCCGCACCGCCACCTCGCTGAAGAGTGACTACAGGGCGGTGTTCGACCAGAGCGCGTGGAAGCACGGCGGCAAACGGGCCATGGTTCAAGCGGAGATCCACTTGGTGTGCGTGGACCGGGCGAACCAGCTGGTGCGGTTGCCCGCCCAGGTCATGGAACACGCCCAGCGGGCGATGGAGGACGGATGAGTCTCAGCGGCCGCACTCTGTTCATCACCGGCGGGAGCCGCGGAATCGGCAAGGCGATCGCGCTGCGCGCGGCCCGGGACGGCGCCAACGTGTGCATCGCCGCGAAGACCGCTACGCCGAACCCAAGGTTGCCAGGGACGGTGTTCTCCGCCGCGGAGGAGATCGAGGCAGCGGGCGGCAAGGCGCTGCCGGTCGTGCTGGATGTCCGCGACGCATCCTCGGTGGCCGCCGCGGTCGAGGCCACCGTGGCCCGGTTTGGCGGCATCGACATCCTGGTGAACAACGCGAGCGCGATCTTCCTCGCAGGCACCCTGGAGACCCCGCTCAAGCGATTCGACCTGATGCATCAGGTGAACGTCCGCGGCACCTTCGCCACCAGCCAGGCCTGCCTCCCACACCTGTTGCGGTCGGACAACCCACACATCCTCACGCTCTCCCCGCCGCTGAACCTGGAGCCGAAGTGGTTCGGCCCACATCTCGCATACTCGCTGTCCAAGTACGGCATGAGCCTGTGCGTGCTGGGACTGGCAGAGGAGTTCGCCGGGCGGGTCGCCGTGAACGCGCTGTGGCCGAAGACCACCATCGCCACAGCGGCGGTGCGGATGCTGGGCGGCGAGGCGTTGGTCTCCGCCAGCCGGACTCCACAGATCATGGCCGATGCAGCACATGCAGTGCTGTCCCGGCCGCACGCGGCAGGCTCCGGCCAGTTCCTGATCGACGAGGACGTGCTGCGCGACGCGGGTGTCACCGACCTGGATCAGTACGCAGTGCAGGCCGGCGCCTCGCTGGCCCCGGATCTCTTCGTGTAGGCTACCGCCGACCCCAGCGCCGTCCGCGGCGCCCAGCCCCAAAATCTTGCCAGGAGACGATCCATGGCGGGTCCCCGGCGGCCGCCATCCAAGAAGCGGGCGACCTTCTCCCCGAAGGCCAAGTCCAAACCCGCGCCCGGTCCTCCGGCACGACCGCCGGCCCCGGCGGCGCCGCCGCGGGCTGCTGTACGGCGTCCGCAGGCCCTGGTGCCTCCGCGTCGGGCGGAGGCCGAGCCCGAGAGGGACCTGATCCAGGAGGCACAGGCCGGCGCGTCGGGCCGCGCCATCGGCCGCAGCTCGTCGGCATCCGTGCCTGCCGCAGCTCCCGTGGAGCCGGATCGCGACCCGGGTGTCTCTCCGTTCGCGCAGTACACCGACGGCGTGGAGATGGCAGGCCATCTCGAGCGGGGCCGCGCCGACACCGTGCAGGTCGTCGCCATCATGGCTGGGCTGTTGTTCGTCGTCGGGTCGGCGATGGTGCTCAGCGGTGCGGTGGTGTTCGCCGGACTCGCCTGGACCGGCACGCTCGAGGGGGTGACCGCCGCCGGCGACGGCACCGACGACCCCACTCACATCCGAGACACGGGAATCGTGCGCCGCGGTGTGATCGAGGCGCCGCAGACCCGCCGCCGAACCGGCGGCGGGGCGGCTCCGGCGCCCGACGCTGCGCCAGTGGTGGAGGCGCCACAACCCGCGCCGGTGACCGTGATCATCCAGGGCGGCGTGATGTTCCACGAGGTCGAGGTGAGCTGCCCTAGCGGCTGGCGTGGCCGGTCCCGCGTGTCGGGCGACCGCTCCACGGTGAAGGACGTGCCGCCCAACATGGAGTGCCGCCTGACGTTCAAGGGCGGGGTGCCGGCTCAGACCAAGGTGTACGCCGGGCAGACCATCTCGTGCTCCTTCACCCCCCTGAACTGCAGCACGCGCTGAACACGGCACGCCTCAGGCCAGGTCGAGCTCCAGACAGAACCGCTCTTCCTCGATGCCGTACGCCCGCGGCGTGATGGCGATCACCGTGTGGAGGGGGATCTCCAGGTGGGGCGCCTCGTCGACAGACCGGCCGGAGAACCAGGCGTAGAGGCACCGGATCACCGCATTGTGCGCCACGACCACCACGGGCTCGCGCTGTCGCTCCAGCTCGAGGATCGCGGGCCCGAGGCGCGCCATCACGTCCTGGTATGATTCGCCCTGCGGGTACCGATAGCGCAGCTTGTCGGAGTATCTTCGGGCGAAATCGTCCGGCATGCGCGCCGCGACCTCGGCATAGGTCCACCCATCGCACACCCCCGCGTCGATCTCGTCGAGCACCCGCCACGCCTGCTTCCGCATCGGCAGGGGTGCCGCGGTGTCGACCGTGCGCCGGAGAGCGCTGGTCCAGGCGTGCACTGGAGGCTTGGGTCGCCCGGCGAAGAACCGGGCGAGGGCAGGCCCATATCGGGCCCCCCTCGGCGAGAGCCTGGGGTCACCGCCGAGCTGACCCGTGACGTTGTACGCGGACTCTCCGTGACGGGTGAAGTAGACCGTGCGGGGCGTGATGTGCAGGTTCATCACCAGCGAGACGATGCGGGTGGCGAGCGCGCCCTGCACCCGGTTCGCGATGACCTGGCGGCCCACGTCGATCACCTTCACCCACGACAACGACTCGTCCGAGATGGGCTCGTAGGCGAGCTCGTAGAACCCGATGCGGGCGCGGAAGTCTTCTACGGCCTGGTCGGGGTCGGCCTTGGCGTAGTCGGGGGAGAGCAGCTTGGTCTGGCGGATGTTCGCGTCGACGATGGTCCGATCGTTGCACACCGATTCGACGAAGATCGGCTCCAGGCCGCGCTCGAGGCAGGCGGAACGCACCCAGGTGCGCCGCTCTCGGGTGATGTTGGTCGCGTCATAGACCGCGACCTCACCGCCGGTGTCGAGCCAGCGAAACAGGTCCAGGAGGGCGGCCTCGGCCATCGCCCGACGGGCCGCGCGGCCGTCTGGGTTGTCGGGATCGAAGAAGCTGGCTGGCTGCTGGCTACCCAGGCGCTCGCGCCGGTAGTTGCCGACATTGAACACGCGGGCTTCATGCCCGAGCCACTGGAAATACCGGGCGATTTTCTGCGCTGTGTAGGTCTTCCCACGGGCCGGCAGGCCCACCATCACGACGACGAGCGGCACACGACCTCCTGGCGTCGTGCTCTAACCGGCTGCTGAAGTCGATCCTGCCTCGACCTTGTGGCGCAGCGCGCCGTTCGCCTGGCCACGCGACCGGGAGCGCCCACGGAGGGCGTAGTCATCGGCATGGCGGGGCAGCAGCTCGCCGTCCGCCACCAGCCACACCGGGGCATGCCTGCGGGGAACACGGACGATGGCGGCCGGAGCCAGGGTGCCGAACAGCCAGTCCCATACGGGCGAGGTGACCCCGTGGTTCGCGCTCGCGTCATTGAAGTGGTGCTGGAAGTGATGCCGGCGGGCCCATCGGCCGTATGCCGTGGCCGCCGCGTGCGTGTGGAGGCGGCGATGGACCCACTCGTACCCGAGCCAGCCCCCGGTGAATCCGACGGTGGCCGACAGGCCGGTGAGGCCGAGGAGCGGCACGAGCACCGCGGAGAGCAGGCCGAGGACGACGAGCGCGAGCGCGAGCTTGAGTGACCACGGCGCGAACGACGCAGGGTCGGTGTGGTGGGCGAGGTGTTCCCGGGAGAACGGGGTGCGCCCCTTCATCCCGTGCCCATCGAACCGGTGCAGCAGGTACTCGGCCAGGGTCCAGCCGAGCGCTCCGAGCACCAGAGCAGCGAGGTGAGTGATCACGTGGACCTCAGGTTGGCGAGGACGATTGTGGACGCACGCTGAATGGCGGCAGAGGCCAGATCGGGAGGAGCGCCCCAGCCGACCAGCAGGTCGTGCAGCACGCCATGAGCCAGGGCCTTCGGAGCGAACACTGGGTCAAAGCGGACGAGCTTGCCCGTCTGAAGCACACCGAGCAGACCGAACACCAGCATGGTGGCGCGGTGCCGGCCGTCGCCCGGGCGCAGATCGGCAGCATCCACCATCGCTCCGATCGTGGTGAGCAGCGCCAACATCGGGGGCACGTGTCGCGGCTCTGGCTCGGCCACCAGCATCCGTGGGTCGGCGGTCGTGAGCGCCAGCAGTGCCAGCGCCTCGGGCTCACGGGCGGCGAGGTCGGCGAACGCGACGCCCGCGACCGCCACCCGAACGAGCGGAGGGTCGTCGGGCGCGACATCGGCGAGCACCGTCGCGAAGTGGGCGGCCCAGCGGGCGACCACCCGGTGGTTCAGCTCGGCGAGGATGGCATCTTTCGACGGGAAGTATCGGTACAACGCGCCTGGCGTCATCCCTACGGCCTTGGACAGCCCTCCCACCGTCAGTGCATCCAAGCCATCGGAGGCGACGAGCTGCAGCCCCGCGGCGACAATGGCCTCGGTGCGCGCGGCGCGGCGGCGACTCCAGCCAGTGGTCTCGGTCATTTCGTGAATCATGTTTACGAACTAAACGATATTCACAAACTCAGCAAGCGAGGGTCAGCACGCGCTGCGCAGTGGTCGGTTGCGGCCGACCGGGTGTGGTCAGCGTCGCCGCCGCCACGCGAGCAAGAGCACAGGCCAGACCAACAGGCCGCTGGCGCGTCCGCCGCTGCAGCATCCCGCACCTTCGTCTGGCGGCAGCACCTCGAGAGGATCGGCGTTCGGACCGGCCTGGGTCGGAAGCGGCGTGGCGCGACTACCCGTGTTGGCTGGATCGTGGCGGGCGGAGGCCCACTGGACAGCCTGGTCGGCGCGCCCCGCCGAGCGCCAGGCGAACAAGTGGCCCGCGCGGGTGCCGATCACCACGTCGAGGAAGCCATCGCCGTCGATGTCCCCAACGGATGGCCCGCCGGTGCTCCAGCCTCCGGTGAACTTGGGCCAGCCGGGTGCCGAGGCTCCGGTGGCATCCCAGGCGCCGACGAAGTGTCCGCCAGAGGTGGCGAGCACCTCGGGGCGTCCGTCTCCAGAGACGTCGGCGATCGCCGGCGCCGTGAGGAATGCCGTGTCGTCGATCTGGCGCGGCCACGCTGGCAGCATCGTGCCGTCAGCGCCGCTCCACGCACCCACCGCGTGCTGGAACTGCAAGGGAGCCGCGCTGGCCAGCGAGAGGGGCCAACCGACGCCCGATGTGCCTACGGCGAGATCGTCGACCCCGTCGCCGTCGAGATCGCCGAAGGCAGGGTTGGTGGCGAGGGTCACCAATGCGAGCTCGTCCACGTTGTTGCTGTGCGCGTAGTCGCCCCGACCGAAGCCGATCTCCACCGCCTCGGACCCGTCGTGATGGATCGGGCCCACCGTTCCGAGGATGGCGAAGCTCCAGATCTCGAGGTCGCCGTCATCGTCGAGGTCGGCCAGCGCAGCACTGGAGGGGTGGCCCTCGCCGAGGAACGGCAGGAGATCGAGTCCTGAGATTCCGGGCCGCTCGAGTGGCCAACCGGGCCAGATCGCGGCGTCGGTGAGATCGACCGCGAACAGAAAGCCACCCGTGCCTGGGGGCGACTCTCCCGTGCCGACGATGGCGTCCAGGTCGCCATCGCCATCGACGTCCCCCAGCGCTGGCCCTCCGATGATCCGGTCGCCCGGGCCGGCACAGTCACCGCAGAGATCCAGCGGGAACCCGGGTCGTAGTGTCCCGTCTCCCGACCACGCGTACAGCCGGCGGTCCATCGCCGCGACGACGATCTCGAGTGCTCCGTCGCCGTCGACATCACCCAGGGAAGGTGCCGCGAACACACCGTCCTCCCAGGTGTCGCCCTCGAGCCTCTCCTCGACAGGTCGCCCGATCGTGTACACCGGAAAGCCCGGCAGGGCGTCACCGTCCGCCGACCAAGCGTGCACCGCCCCTCCGAGCGTGGCGACCACCACGTCCGGGCGCCCATCGCCGTCCACGTCGCCCACTGCGGGGGCGGCCACGACACCATCTCGTGGCAGCTCCACACCATCCCGCCACGGAGCACGCTCCGCGAACGGCATTGGGTCCGTGTGAACGGGGAATCCAGGGACCGGAGTTCCATCGCCCCGAAGCGCTTCGACCCGCCCACCGGATGTAGCGACGACGATCTCGAACACCCCGTCTCCGGTGAGGTCGGCGAGAGCGGTGGCGGCCTCCAGCGAATCGGACAGGTCGAGCGGGAACCCCGGCAACGCATCCGGGTCCGGGTTTACCCAGACGCCTCGACGGGTGACCGCGCGTCGGCCGTCGCTGCCGTCCGCCGTGAGTCGGAGCGTCACGAGGGGCTCATGGGCCCGGGCCAGGCGGTCGGCGACCGTATCATCGACCAGGAGATCGCGGCCTTGTACGGGCATGACGTCGGCGGGGTCGAACACAGCGATCTCGCCTGAGACCGACCCGGTGCCGCTGGCCAGCGGGGTCCACTCAGTGGGATCGACCCCGACTCCCCAGGACAGATCCCACGCCGCGGCGTGGTCGACATGCGCGACGATCGCCATGGGCTCGTCGACCCACGCACCCCAGCGTGGCGAGAGCACGGTGGCCTCGGGGTGCGGTGCCGCCAAGGCCTCGCGCAGCGCGCGCCCCACATGGAGACGGCCGTGGCCATAGAACGGGTCCCAGCCCGCGTGGGAAGGGTGCAGCCCGATCGCGTCCTGCTCGGCGGGAGAGACGTCCACATCGGTGGCGGTGCTGGTGAGCAGGGCACGGATCTGGCCGGGTGAGAGGGAGACGCCGTGCGCGTCGCCGACCCCGAGCAGCAGGCCCGCCGCGCCCGCCGTGCTCGCGACAGCTCCCGTTGCGCAGGCCGCAGCAGGTGCGACCAGGTCGAGCCGTGGCCCCCAGTTGTTGCAATTCCAGATCGCGAGGTAGCTCTTCGTGTTCGAGCTCTCGATCAGGTTGTTCCCACGGATCGAGTGCACGAACAACACAGGATCGGCTGCCGCCGGGCGGTTCCGATGGTAGCTGTTCTCGTCTCCTGCCGCGCCGACCAACACCACGCCGGCGGCGTCCGCGGCCCACAACGCGTCGTCCACATGGGCCGGATGGGACAGTCCGCCCACGGCCATGGCGATGACGCGCGCACCGATCTCGGTGGCGTAGCGCACTGCCGGTCCGACCCGATCGCCGTTGGAGATGAACGAGTCGCCGACTCGGATGGGGAGGATCGAACAGTTCGGGCAGACCCCGATGCTGCCTCCGTCGTCGCCGTCTGCGGCGATGGCGGACATCACACCGGTACCGTGGTCGCCGGCCGCGCCGCCCGTCACCGCAAACGGGTCGTTGTCGTCCTCGAAGAAGTCCCACCCCGCGATGTCGTCCACCCAGCCGTTGCCGTCGTCGTCCACGCCGTCGCTGAACGCGGCGATCAGGTCGGACGGATCGAGCCGGTCGTCTGCGGGTTCCACGCCGTCGTCGATCCGTACCCGGGGGTCGTCGATGAAGTCCGCCACCGACAAGCGGCCGTCGCCATTGGGATCTGGGTTCGGAGCCCCGGTGGCGTCCAGGGGAAGGGGAAGCTCCGCTGCGTTGAGCCAAGTGGTCGCCGATACCTCCGAGCTCGTCCACCGCACGCCCGAATCGAGCACGGCGACGGTCACGCCCCAGCTGCCGGCACCGAGACGCAGGGCCTCGTCGAGCGCGATGCCGGAGCCGATGGCGATCTCGGCGTCGCGCACCGATGCCGCGCTGCCGTCGGGGATCCACGACACCAGCTGCCAGTCGTCCAGATCAGACGGACACGCATCTCGCTGGTCGGGACCACAGTCGGGGAAGGGGGCGACAGGCCCGTCGGCGAGAGCCGCGACGAGGGTGAGCAGGGAAAGGGTCATCTCGCGTCGGTAACCGCGTTGACCCGACACCACCCTGTCTGGTACCCAACACGGATGAGCGGCCGCGGTGACTCTGACGAGGCGCTGGGGAGGGTGCCCCTCGCGCTCACCCTTCAGCCTGGCACCAACACGATCGCCGATCAGGTCTCCGAACTGGTCGGTGAGCGCACGTTCGTGGGATCGCTCCTGGTGATCGGCGGTGCGCAGGCCGACATCGGCACCCACATCCTCGTCGAAGCCGAGGTGGTGATCGGTCGAGAGCCCACGGGGCTCCAGCTGCGCGACGGGCGGTGCTCGCGCCGCCATGCGCGGGTGTTTCCGCAGGGCGACAGCTACTCGGTGGCCGACATGGGCTCCACCAACGGCACATTGCTCAACGGCGCCCCGGTGGAGGGCGAGCAGCCCCTCGCCGATGGAGACCGGATCCGGCTCGGACAGACCACCCTGAAGTTCACCTTGGTCGACGGTACCGAGGCTGCGTACCTGCGACGGATGGAGCAGCTGGCGAGCCGGGACGCGCTCACCGGGCTGCTCGCGAACCACAGGTTTGCGTCACTGCTCGCTGAGGCGCACCGCACGGCGTTGGCGCTAGGCACGCCCCTCGCCGTTCTGATGATGGATATGGACGGTCTGAAGGCGATCAACGACGCTCACGGCCATCGGATGGGAGCGCAGACGATCCGTCAGGTCGGCGCGATCATCGGCGAGATCTGCCGTGGGCAGGGCGAGGCCACTCGGTTCGGCGGCGATGAGTTCAGCGCGTTCATGCCTGGCTATGGCGAGCAGGCGGCGGTCGCGCTCGCGGAGCGCATCCGCTCCCGGGTCGAAGCCACAGCGTATGCGCTGGACGACATCCGAGTACACGCCTCCATCAGCATCGGTGTGGCCGTCCTGAGCCCCAGCACCCCCACGTGGACAGCACTGCAGGAGGCCGCAGACAAGGCGCTGTACAGGGCGAAGGAGGCGGGGCGCAATCGCGTCGCGACCTGATCTCACTCCGCGAGGTCGCCATTGCCGTCAACGGTCACCTCACCCTCCACCGCCAGACGGTCGGCGAGGGCCCAGGCGTCGTCAGCGGACAGGCGCGGGTTGTCAGCGATCACGAGATCGCCGGCGAGGCGGGTGAGCGAGCGCAGCCCAGTGACCGATGTGAGGAAGGGGTTGCCGTCGAGGTACAGGTTGTCCGCGGTCGTGAGCGCGTTCCATCCCGACAACTCCCCGAGCGCGACCCGCGTGGCCGAGACGGTCTGCGCCTCGATCAACCCGGGTGCGGGCAGGCGCTCCAGAGCGGGCAGATCCTCGAGGAGGATCGCCGATGACGTCAGCGCGTCGAACCCCCGCGCGCTCTGGAGTAGCGGGTGGTCTCGGAGCGAAACGCTGGCAGCTGCGTCGAGGGCACCGAGACCGCGGATCGCCATGAGCTCGCTGGGTCCGTCGATGACCAGGTCGCCCCCGACCGTGCGCAGCTGTGTGATCCCCTGGATGGTCCGCAGTGACGGCAGCTCGCGGACGACGAGATCGCCGTCCACCCGCTCCAGCGAGCCAAGCCCATCGATCGTGAGCACCCCGGGCATCCCGGCGAGCACCAGGTCGCCGCCGATGGCCTCAAGCAGGGGGAGTCCGGGCGCGGACCGTGGACCCGCGAGGCCTTCGACGTGAACATCGCCACCCACCGAGCGCAGCGAGTCGAAGCCGTCGAGGTCTGCCAAGCCGACCTCCTCGAGCACCAGATCCGTATCGATGAACCTGAGGCGGCGGGGCGCCAGATCGCGCAGGCTCATGGCGCTGCGAACCTCGATGGCGCCCGCGCGGTCGAGGAGGGTCAGGTCGATGCGGACGAGCGCCGGCGCATCGGTCAGGCGGAGGGCGCCGCCGAGATCGATCAGCTCCGGCAGGAGGAGGGCGGTGAGTGGTCCTCCACCCACAACATCACCGGCAATGGTCTTCAGGCGGGGCGCCTCCAGCCTGCTGCTCGACCGCGCGTCGAGCTCTCCGGCGAAGCGGATCTCGGGCAGCACCACATCACCCGAGGCCAGCACGAGGCCGTCGACGCCGCACACGCAGGCCAGCTCGGAATCGGTGACGACGAGGTCCCCGAGCACCCAGATCTCAGCGCCGTCACACGCGTCGGGCGTCGCGATCAGGTCGCCGGGATGGTCGGACGGCGCTGCGCAAGCGAGTGAGGGGGTGTCGGCACCGGGCAGGCCGCACTCGACCCACTCTTCGAGCCGTGCCCTCTCCTCGGGGGAAGGCCCGCCGGCCGGCGGCATCGTGGCGTCGGCGCCGCCAGCGACGGGCACGAGCCGGGACGCGAGCGGCAATGTGGCGGAGTAGGTGTCGAAGTCGATGCCCAGCGGGGCACCCTGGCGTGCCTCTGCCGGAAGTGCGCTGCTGTGGCAAGGCGTGCACCACGTGCGCAGCCATGCCTGGCCGAACGACTCCCAAGTCGGTGAGTCCGTGCAGCTGGGATCTTGGGCCGGCGAGGGGGCCACGACGCCTCCCTCGTCAGGAGGACCTCGCAGCCAGCTCACGCGGTCGCAGCCGGGAAGCAGGAGGGCGGTGGCGACGAACACCCCGCGACATGCCCGTTTCAGCTGGCCCTGACTCAGCCGGCGGTGTCGCAGATCTCGCCGGAGTCGCAGTCGGTGTCCGTATCGGTATCCGTGTCCGTGTCGGTGTCCGTATCGGTATCCGTGTCCGTATCGGTATCCGTGTCGGTGTCGGCGTCCGTGTCGGAGTCCGTATCGGCATCCGCGTCGGCGTCGGTGTCCGTATCGGTGTCGGTATCCGTGTCCGTATCGAGGTCGGTATCCGTGTCCGGATCCGTGATGATGGTGGTGCCCGTCTCGTCCGGCGTTTTGGCCGGATCCGAGCACGCCGCTGCGAACAGCACGCACACAAAGAATATTCCGAAGCGATGCATCCGACTCTCCGTACCGTCTCAGGATGTCACACGGAGACCCCATCGGCAAGCACAACGGTGCACTGTCGCTGACAGTGGGCGCCCTGCCGGAACTATGCCGATGTGGCCTGCTCGGGCGGGCGCGCGTGGTGCGGACGTGGGACCTGCGGGGTAGTGTGAACAGGTCGAGGAGGTGGCGATGCGCATGCTCTGGCTGGTGACCGCGCTCTCTGTGTTGGGCGGATGTGAGGCCAACCTCGTCGGAAACGGCGATGTGGTCGAAGACGAGCGGCTGCTCCAGAGCTTCGCGGCCATCCGAACCTGGGGGGCCATCCGCACGACCATCACGCTGGGGATCGGCCAGGACGACACAGTCAGGGTCCGCACCGACCGCAACCTCACCACCTACA
>JBLFXJ010000085.1:0-24188 GCA_047609825.1 Myxococcota bacterium | reverse complement strand
GGGGGGGCTCCGGGATGCAGCCAGAGTATACCCTGGCGGCTATCCGAAGATTACCGGGCATTTCAGCCTGTTTGGCGCCGGGCTCAGGCGGCGGCGCGGACCGGGCGCCTAGTGGCTGCGGTGGCGCTTGCAGCGCCGAACCGCACCTCGCGGTGCAGCGCGAACGACACGCCGGCGAGGGTGAGTGCGACCAGTGGCGCCATGATCTCGCCGGCGCCATCGCCCACCGCGACATGGGCCCACGCGGCGCCGGTCAGTGTGAAGAACAGGCCGGCGTAGGCCAGCTCCTTGAGGGTGCCGAAGCCGGGGGCGAACAGCGCCGGCGTCACCAGCAGCTTCCAGGTGCCGAGCAGCATGACGAAGTGTGCCGGGTAGCCGAGGTGGTCGACCATGGCCTCGTTCATGGCGCCGGAGAGGAAGCCGAAGCCCGAGCCCAGCATCATCAGCGAGAGGAGGCCGGTGGTGGTCCAGTAGGCGATTGTGCGTGCGTTCATGCTGACTCCCTGGTAGTGCACAGAAGTTAGCTTCGGCCATAGGTGGCCGGTAGGGGCTCGATCGGGCATCATTCGTCCAGAAATGGACGGACCATGCCGCTGCCAGACCTGGACATCCTCGTGGCCGTCGCCGACGCCGGCAACCTCACGGCCGCCGCCGAGCAGCTCGGCCTGCCCCGACCCACCCTGTCGCGTCGCCTCGCCCGGCTCGAGGAGCAGCTGGGGGTGCGGCTGGTGCACCGCACCACGCGGGTGGTGGCGCTGACGGACACAGGCCAGCTGTTGTACCAACACGCGCGACCGATCGTGGACGCCATCGCGGCGGCGTCGAACGCGGTGCGTGCCGAAGACGGGGTGCCGCGGGGCTTGCTCCGGGTCTCAGTGCCTGGCGTGGAGGGAGGTCTCTCCGACATGATCGTGGCGTTCGCGGAAGCCTTTCCTCAGGTGCGCGTCGAGGTGTCGGCCAGCAGCCGCCATGTGGACCTGGTGGCCGAGGGCTTCGATGCGGCGCTCCGAGCCGGGCAGCTCACGGGGCCCTCGCTCGTGTCGCGCAGGCTGAACACGGACTGCACCCTGGCCTATGCCAGCCCGGCCTACCTGGAGCGGAGGGGGGTGCCGGCGACGCCAGACGCGCTGCGGGACCACGACTGTCTGGTCGGGTTCGAGCGCGGCGAGGTGCCGCGGCGGGCTTGGCCGCTGCTCGAGGGGGGGCAGGTGCCGGTGCACGCGCGCCTGGCGTCGAACAACCCCCAGGTGTTGGTGCGAGCGGCCGAGCGGGGGCTGGGGATCGCGCTGCTGCCGAAGCCGTTCATCCGGGAGCTGGTGGACGGGGGGAGCCTGGTGCCGGTGCTGGTGGACGCGGTGGGGGCGCGGTCTGGGATGTGGCTGGTGTTCCCCGAGAGACGGCTGATGCTCCCGCGAGTGCGCGCGTTCATCGACCACGTGGTGCGATGGCTCGAGGAGCACCCGATGGAGAGCCCGTGACGCACCCGCCGCGCTACGTGACGGCATGCGCTGGTCCCCACTGTTGCTGTTGGCCCTGGCCTGTGTCGGCGACCGGGCCGACCTGTACGACCGGTCGGCGGCACGCATCGCCCCCGACTGGTCCCACACAGGGGTGGCGGGCGACGTGACTGCGCTCGCAACCGGCGATTTCAACGGGGATGGCGCGGGTGACGTGGCGGTCGCGGCGACCGGAGGCACGGTCGCGGTCTACCTGGGGACGGGCCGAAGTCTGCGGGATGCGCCCGACCACACATTGTTCGGCAGCGGCGCGTTCGGTGCGGCGTTGGTGGCGGTGGACTGGGATGGCGACGGACACGACGACCTGGTGGTGGCCGACGACGTGGGCAGCGGCTGGCTGTATGGGCACGCCGGCGGTCCGGGCGGCCTCGACCCGTCGCCCACCTGGGTGATCAAGGGAGAGCTGCTCGGGCTCGGGCCCCACTTCGGCGTGATCCTGGCGGCCGGCGACGTGGACGGCGATGGCCAGGAGGACGTTGCGGCGGTGGGCGACGATGGCGTGCACCTGCTGCTCGGCGGGCCGGACGGCTTGGCGGAGGTGGCGCGGACCTGGGCGGTGGCTGCGGGTGCGGTGGCCCTGGGTGATCTCGACGGAGATGCAAGGGCAGACCTTGTGTTTGGTATTCCGACGGATGGGGGGTTGCCCCAGCGCGGGCGGGTGGAGGTGTGGCCGGGCGCCGATCCCGCCGACATGGCCCTGGCCTGGTCGGGCGTCGGGGCGAACGTGTGGGCGCGCTACGGCGCATCGGTGGCGGTGTCGGACTCGGACGGCGATGGGTTCGGCGATCTGTGGATCGGCCACCCGGGCTCGGTGACGCTGGCTGGGGTGCCGCTCGGTGGGGTCGATGAGCACCCGGGTGGGCCGGACGGCGTGGGCCCGCGTCGGTGGACCCTCGTGCCGAACGAGTCCGGGGTGGTGCGCGCCGGTGTGGCCTTGGCGGGCGGGCTCGACACGAACGGAGACGGCCGCGCCGAGGTGCTCGCGACCACCGGGGGCGAGCGGGCGCTGCTGTTCTACGGTGCGGAGGAGGGGCCAGCGCCGTACCCGGGCCTGCTGACCGAAGACGTGAGCGTGGTGGGCGTGGCGCCGGACCTGACGGGCGACGGGCTCGCGGAGCTGGTGTTCGGCTGGCCCGCCATCGGCCGGGTCGAGGTGCTCAACGGGCGCAGGTTCGTGTTCGACGGCGACCGGGATGGCACCCCGAACCACGAGGACTGCGCGGTGGACGATGCCGCGGTGTACCCCGGCGCCCCTGAGTTCTGTGACGCGGTGGACAGCGACTGCGACGGCGGCGTGCGCGACGTGTTCGCCGACATCGACGGCGACGGGCTGCCCAACTGCGTCGACCCCGACTACGGCACGGCGACCCTGGCGGCGCTGGCGGTGGAGGCGGCCGACGTGGCGCTCGGCGACCTGGACGGTGATGGGCGGGATGACCTGGTGGTGGCGTCTCCTGGGGCGTCGGCGTCGGCGGCGCGGGAGGGGCGCGCGCTGTGGTGGCCGGCTCCGGTGTGGCAGCCCGGCGGGGCGGTGTGGGGTGGTGCGCGGGATGCCGCGCTCCAGGCCGTGGCCGTCGGGGATGTGGACGGCGATGGCTGGACCGATCTGGTGGTGGCGGGGGCCTTGATGGCCCGGGTTCACCTGGGTGGTCCGGACGGGCTCGCAGTGGAGCCCGCGTGGGAGGTGGTGGCCGCGGAGGCGCGTCTGCTTGTCGCCGATCTGGACGGCGATGGCCGGGCCGAGGTGGTTGTCGGAGAGCCGTCCCGGTCGCGGGTGCGGGTCTTCCCAGGCGAGTTGGGTGGACCTGCGGCGGAGCCCAGCCTGGACATGACCCGGGCGGAGCCCTCCTTCGGAGCGGCCCTGGCGGCGGGCGATGCCGACGGAGATGGCTGGATAGACCTGGCGATCGGGGCGCCAGACGCCAACGAAAGCGCCGGCGGCGGCCGGATCCTGTTCGGCGGTCCGGCGGGCTTCGGCGTGCGCGCGCATGGATTCGACGGAGCGGATCCGGGTGACCGGCTCGGCGCCTCCCTCGCGGCAGGCGATGGCGACGGCGATGGCCTGGCCGACTTCGCCGCGGGCGCGCCCGGGTCGGATGTGGTGCTGCTGATGTACGGCGACCCCGACCGGCTGGTGCGCGCCGGTCGACGCGGGATCCCGTGGCCCACACTCCGAGACGGCCTGGCGGTGGGCAGCGCTGTGGTGTGGGCCGACCAGGACGGCGACGGCCGCGACGAGCTGCTGGTGGGTGCGCCCGGGGCCGATGACGGGGCGGTGTTCGTGTACGTGTCCACGCCGGCAGGCCTCAGCGCGGAGCCCGCGCACCTGTATCGGGGAGGGCCGGGCTTCGGGCGGGCGCTGGCCGCCGGTCGCACCCGGGTGGGCGAGCTGGTGGACGTGGCCATCGGCGGCGACGGCGAGGCGGTGATCGCTGCGGGGTCGTTCGACCTGGACCACGACGGGCTGCTCGATGCGGACGAGGCGGCGCTGGGGCTCGACCCGACCCGCGCCGACAGCGACGGCGACGGCATCCCCGACGGCGACGAGGTGGGGCGGCGGATCGACGACCCGCTGGACACCGACGGCGACGGCGTGATCGACGCGCTGGACCGCGACAGCGACGACGACGGCGTGTCGGACCGGCGCGACAACTGCAGGCTCCACCCGAATCCCGACCAGGCCGACGCCGACCGCGACGGCCTCGGCGACGCCTGCGACCCCCGGTTCGACCCCATGGACACCGGCGAGCCGGTGGACAGCTGCGACCTCGGCGTGAGCGAGGCGTGGCGGGATCTGGCGGTCACCGTGCGCGATATCGGCGTGGAATCCGGCTTTCAGGACGTGTTCCTCGGGCACCGCAACCGCGGTCGGTCCCTGGTTGCGGCAGACTTCGACAACGACGGCGCGGTGGACTTCTTCGTCGGCAATCCGGGCGACCCCTCATTCGTGATCCGCAACGTGTCGGACGGCGGCCCACCCCGGTTCGAGCACGTGCAGACCCTGCTGGCCGACGCGCTCGCCTGGGGGGCGGCGGCGGCCGACTATGACAACGATGGTGACATCGACCTGTTCGTGGCCAACGGCGGCAACGAATGCACCGAGCGCGACAAGCTGTTCCGCAACCGATGGGTGGAAGACGGCGTGCTCAGCTTCGAGGACGTGACCGCCGAGGCCGGGGTGGCGGGCGCTCGGTCGGGACCGCGGGTGGTGGAGCGGGCCAGCGCGAACGCCGTGTGGGGGGACTACGACTCGGATGGCGACGTGGACCTGTTCGTGAACTCGAACAAGTTCACGGCCTGCGGCGTGGTGGAGTCGAGCCTCGCGCGCAACTTGCTGTGGGAGAACCAGGGCGACGGCACGTTCACCGAGGTGGCCATCGAGCGCGGCCTCGGCGGCCTGCTCCGCGCCACCCGGCATAGCGCCTGGCTCGACATCGACAACGACGGCGACCTGGACCTGTACGAGAACAACTACCGGTCGAACAACGTGGTGTGGCTCAACCAGCTGTCGGCCACCGGCGAGCCCTCGTTCGTGGACGGCAGCCGGGTGTGGGATGACCTGGACGACCCCGGGGCGCCGCAGAACTCGTTCGCGTCGTGCGTGGAGGACATGGACAACGACGGCTGGCAGGATGTGGTGGTGTTCCACCGGGGCGGCGAGGACTGCGACGGCGTGCCATTGGGCGACTACGAGGAGTACCCGGAGGATGTGGTGGGGGCCGGGCACCGGCTGTTCCTGAACCAGGCGGGGGCGGGGTTCGTGGACGTGGCGGGGGCGTCGAACCTGAACAGTCGCCCGGTGTCGGAGCGGGTGGGCGTGATGGGCTGTCAGCTGGGCGACCTGGACGCGGACGGGTTCCTCGACGTGTACATCGGCAACGGCGGACCCTCGCGCGGCGCCAGCGACCTGCTGTTCCTGAGCGAGCCGGTGGATGATGCGCTGTGGTTCGTGAACGCGAGCCCGCTGATCGACTTCGCGGCCCTCGATGATGGCCTGCCGCCCATGGAGTACCCGTACAAGACCCACGGCACGGCGATGGTGGACGTGGACGGCGACGGGGTGCTCGAGCTGGCGGTGAGCAATGGCGGGCCGGCGTTCCTCGACGCGGAGGACGCCCGGGAGCCGAACCGCCTGTTCGCGTTCGACTGGGACAGCCCACGGCGCGCCGTGCGGGTGCACCCGGTGGGCGACGGCGTGCATGTGTCCCGCGACGGCATCGGCACCCGCGCCACCCTGTTCATCGACGGCGTGGACGGCGAGCGGGCGGTGCATCGCACACTGAACGGCGGCGCCTGCTTCAGCGCACAGAACGGTTTTGACCTGTATTTTGGGCTGGACGACGACGGCGTGGCCACGCGGCTGGAGGTCCTGTGGACCGATGGGTCGGTCACCGTGGTAGACGACGGCCTGGAGCCGGGGGCCCGGCTCACCGTCGCCTACTGACACGCCTGGGAGTCTGAAATGCCTCTGTCCACGCCGCTCTCGCGGCGCCTCGGCCTGCGCTACCCCATCGTGGCGGCGCCGATGTTCATCATCTCGAACAAGGAGATGCTCGTCGCGTGTGCCGAGGCCGGCATCCTCGGGGCGATGCCGTCGCTGAACGCGCGCACCATCGAGGGGCTGCGGTCCGACCTGGAGTGGGTGCGGGCGCGCACCGACAAGCCGTTCGCGATCAACATGACCATCGGGCTCACCGACCCCGAGCGCCTGCAGGCCGACGTGGCGCTGTGCGAGGAGTTCGAAGTGCCGGTGTGGATCACGTCGTATGGCAACCCCACGCCGTTCGTGGCCCGAGCCCACGCCAAGGGCGCGACCGTGTTCCATGACGTGATCAACCTGAAGCATGCGAAGAAGGCAGAGTCTGCGGGGGTCGATGCCATCATCGGGGTAGCGTCGGGCGCTGGCGGGCACGCGGGCAAGATCACGCCCTTCGCGTTGATCCCGTATCTCAAGGACAACCTCTCGGTGCCGGTGATCGCGGCGGGCGCCATCTCCACCGGGCGGCAGATCGCGGCGAGCCTCGCGCTGGGTGCGGAGCTCGTGTACATGGGCACCCGGTTCATCGCGAGTGCCGAGTGCGGTGCGGTGGACGGCTACAAGCAGATGGTGGTGGACAGCGGGCCCGAAGAGATCGTGTACACCGACAAGATCAGCGGCGTGCACGCGAACTTCCTTCGGCGCACGCTGCCGGAGGATTGGACGCCGGACCGCACGCCCGAGGGCTCGAAGCGGTGGAAGGACATCTGGTCGGCCGGGCATGGGGTGGCGGAGATCACCGACGTGTTGCCCATCGAGCGCATCGTGGACGACGTGGTGCGCGAGTACCACGACGCGGTGGCGCGCCTCGGATGAGCGACGGACGGCCCGGTCGATTCCTCGCCGTGGATGCCGAGGGTTTTCTGGTGAAGGACGTGGGGCTGGACCGTGTGCCGCCGGCGTGGGGGCCAGCGGTGGAGGCGGCGGTGGAGGCCTACCGGGCGGCGCTGGGGGCGGACCTGCACAGCGTGTGGCTGCGGGGGTCGGCGGTGTCGGGGCATGCGGTGCTCGGGGTGTCGGACCTCGACACGCTGGCGCTGGCCCGCCGTGCGCCGGGAGCGGGTGGGCTGTGGGTGGACTTGCCGGGGCTGGTCGAGGCGGAGGCGATGCTCACGGCGCCAGGGTGCACGGGCGTGGAGCTGTGTGCGGCCTCGGTGGATGCGCTGGCGACCGAGCGGGGGGCGTTCCTCCGGTTCCTTTTGGCGACTCAGGGGTGCCGGGTGGAGGGTGAGGCGGTGTCGCTGCCGCGGTACCGGGTGGACCGGTCGATCTGCTTCGTGAGCGGGCACGTGGTGGGGGCGCTGCGGGTGGCCCGGCGGGACGTGTCCACCGATGAGGACCCGCCGGGCCTGACCCGGTGGCTGGCGAAGACGCTGGTGCGGGCGGGGCTGGAGCGGGTGCTGGAGCGCGACGGGCGGTATGCGCGGGACCTGTGGCCCTGCTACCTGGCGTTCGCGGCCCATGAACCGGAGCATGCGCCGTGGATGCTGCGGGCGGTGGACGCGGCGGTGGAGCCCGGGGAGGGTGACCTGGAGTTCCTGCTCGAGGTGCTGGGGCCGTGGCTGGTGGCGGGGATGTAGGGGCGGCTGAGGGGGTTCAGCGGCGTGCTGCCAGGCGCATGGCCCATCCGCTCCAGGGTGGCGGGGCGTGGGTGCATCCGCCGGAGCGGTTGCGTGCTGGACTCATGGGTTGTGCGCCATCGGCCCGTGTGGCCACTGTGGCCGTCTCGCTCCATGGCCCGACATTGCCAGCGAGGTCGATCGCACGCGCGCGCGCCGTCAGTGTGAATGGGGGAGTGAGGTCCAACCGCGGGCCCCCACAACCCCAGTTGGTCAGCCGGAGGGTGGCATCCGTGGAGAGCACCGTCTCCCAATACAACGGGCTCACCTCGAACTCCCACACCATGGGTTCGTCGGTCTGCGTGCTCGCCGTGAACCAGACCGAGGTGGCCTCTCCGCCGTAGTACGCGCCCCAGCCCTCCAGGAGCCAACCCGCGTCGGTGAGGGTGGTCGCGCCGGGCGGTGTGTGGTCGGGGCCGGCGCCCGTGGTGAACTGCGCGATGCCGCCATGTGGGGCGTCGAATGCGACGACCATGTAGTCGGTGTTCGGTGCCAGCGGCTCCACCGGCTGGAGCCACCCTGTGCGGTATTCGTACTCGGCGTCGACCTCGACGTAGGGCCGCACGCCATCGTCCGCGAGCTGCTGGAGGGCGAACCGCTTCGTCGGCCTCGACACGTCTGAACCTGCCGCGTACCACACACGCGCATTGGTGGGCACCCCGACGGCATCGTCGCTGGGAACGGGGGGGCCGACTTCGACGTCGTAGCAGCTGAAGGCGCTGGCCGTCGTCGTCACCAGCAACACGGTCCACATGGTGCCTCCCGTGCGGAGTGTAGCGTCGTTCGGGGGTTGGAGCGATGCAATGGAGGGTGGGGTCCCGGCGCGGACGTGGGTCCGCCGCGGTGCCAGACCCCGGGCGGACGTGGGTCCGCCTCGGGTGCCAGACCCCGGGCGGACGTGGGTCCGCCTCAGGTGCCAGACCCCGGGCGGACGTGGGTCCGCCTCAGGTGCCAGACCCCGGGCGGACTTGGGTCCGCTGCGGTGCCCCCGGGGCGGATTCGGCGGCGCGCTCGCAGGGCGCTGCTCGTGGCGGGCTTGGTCAGAACTCCGGGTCCAAGAAGTACAGGCCCGGCGCATCCCCGAGGCTGCCCACGCTGATCGACGCGTGCCCGCGCCCCAGGTCCACCAGGGTCCCGCTCCAGCCGAAATCCAGCGTCATGCGCGACGCCGCGAGGGCGTCGTCGATGGTTCCGGGCAGGACCGGACCGAGGAGGAGCGCCAGCTCGGTCGTGTCGGGCGCCAGCATCGTCACCAGCAGGTCCGGAACGAGGTCGCCGTTGGCGTCTCCCACCGTCGCGTACCACAGGCTCTCGCCCGGGCCCGCGGTCCAGGTCCAGTGGGCGTCGTCGATCCCCAGCTCGCCGCTCGGCCGCGCGAACGCCCACAGCCCGTCCTCGGTGGAGGCCCACAGCTCGGCCGCACCATCCCCGTCCAGGTCCATCGCGTGGACCAGGTTGGCGTGCCCGAGGTCGATGACCGCGTCGGCGTTGTCGAGCGTGAGCGTCGGGGCCAACGGCCCGTAGTGCACCAGCACCATGGTGGGTCTGTCGGGCTTGCTCCACCCCACGGCCAGGTCGAGCACGCCGTCGCCGTCGAAGTCGGCGAGGGTCCGCGACCCGGGGTAGAGGCCGTCGATCGGCGGCACGGTCGTGATGTCCAGCACCGGGTCATTGAGCGCGTCCGACCACGGGTAGAGGTCCACGCCGTAGAGGTACTCGCCCTCGGATACATCGCGCAGGCTCACCCAGAGATCCGACTGCCCCTCGCCGTCCACGTCGCCGAGGATGGTCACGTTGGCCGCGTCCGGGAGGAAGGCCGGGCCGAGTCCCGGGAGGTCGGGTCCGAGCACCGCCGGCTGCGCGTCCGGGTCGACCACCCACAGGGCGGTCTGAGTGCCGATGTCGTTGACGCGGATGTCGGCGTCTGGGTCGTCGTCGGCCTCGCACCATTGGGCGAGCACCCAGCCTTCGCCCTCGGGGCTCACCCCGGCGTCCAGGTCGACCAGCCCGATGGGCACCTCGTCGAACAGCCAGAACCCGTGGCCGAACTCACCCACCATCAGTCGACCCCCGGGCCCGGGCGACGCGTACAGCTAGGACTTGCCGAGCACTCAGCCCCAGGCGTCGGACAGACCGGGGTCGGCGAGCGGTGGGGTCGTGTCGGTGGGGCTGGTGCCGCCGGGATCGGTGTCAGCGGTGGGGGTCGACACCGACGCCGCCGAGCCGGTGTCAGGCTCCCCGGTGTCCTTGCCGTCCACCTGTTTCGCCGAGCACCCCAGCACCAACACTGCCCACAGCGGAGTCCATCGTATCGTGCTCCCCCCGTCGGCGTGGTTGGACGTATGGTTCGAAGCGCCATTCGGACGAGTTCGATTCATCACGGTGGGACTGAAGCGCCTGGCTTGCACCGCCTGTGGTCCCATCGCCCCCGCCGGGTCGTAACGGCAGTCCGCCCGAACCGACTGTGTGCCGCAACCCCGAGGTGTCGTCATGGTCGCAGCCATGTTGCTCGCAGTCGCTGCGCTGGCCACACCGGCACCCGACCTGAACGTGACCCAGTGGATCGCGACCGGACCGGTTGCCGAAGCGCAGGCTCCGCTCCAGGTGGTCGAGATCTGGGCGACGTGGTGCGGCCCCTGCCATGGGACTGACCGGCCGCAGGCGGAGGCCTCGTCCGGCAGCCCGGCGTCAGCGCTGGAGCTCGGCCAGCACGGCGGCGAGCAGCACCCGGCTGCACCGCACCCCCAGCACCCGCGACGGCGCGCGGTCCAGCTCCCGCTCCACCTCGGCGAGCAGGGGTGCGGGGTCGTCGCCACGCCGCGCGACCACCCGCGCCCGGGCCAGCGCCACGTGCAGCCGGTCCGTGCGGATCACCTCGCACAGGTCCGGCTGGTTCCGCGCCGCGGCCTCCACCGCCAGCGCAGCCAGCGCAGCGTCCACCCGGTCGGCGGCGTCGGCCTCCAGGTGCACCTCCACCGCGAGCCGCTTGCTGTTCAGCTCCAGCTCACCGCCCTGCATGTGACCGCGGGTGAGGTCGATGCCGTGGCACAGCAGCGCGTGGGCCCGCTCGAGTGACCCCCAGCGCCCCCAGCAGGCCAGCGCCTCCCACAAGTCGATGTATGCGACGTGCCAGGGGGCGCGGACGTGGGCCTGCAGCGCGCGCGCCCGCCGCACATGCTGTTCCATTGCCTCGAGCCGGTTGCGCGCGAGCTCGATGCCGGCGAGCACCACCGACGCATCACAGCTGATCGACCACGCGCGGTCCGCGTCGCTCAGCGCGATGGCGGCGTGGCAGCGCGCTGCGGCATCGTCCAGCCGACCCAGGTCGGATTCGGCGACTCCGAGCATCAGCAGCGCGCGACGCTGGTGGGCCCGATCCCCCAGCGCCTGGGCCCGGTCCAGCGCCTGCTGCGCCACCTCGGCCTGACGGGTCTGGTCCCCCGCCCAACTGTGGAGCACGGCCTGGTTCACGAGCACCAGCGGCTCGAGCCAGGTGGCTTGGGTTCGGCTGCACAGCGCGAGGGCACGCCGCAGGTGGGCGCGAGCCTGGTCGAGCTGCTGTCGCTCGATCGCCAGGGTGCCGAGCTGAACCGCCGCCAGCACGTGCAGGGCGGTGGGCTCGAGCGGCGCGAGCAGCGCCACTGTGCGCGCCGCAGCGTCAGCGGACTCGGCGAACCGATGGTCTCGGCGGAGCAGGGAGGCGTGCGCGAGGTGGGCGCGGGCCTCGAGCTCCACGCGTCCCTCTTCGCGGGCGAGGCGACCGGCCTCGGCGCACGACGGCGTGCCCAGCTCGGGGGGGAGGGCCTGGTCCTGGCACAGCCGCGCCCGTGCCAGGTGCAGCTCCAGGCGGAGGGCACGCGGGAGCTCTCCGCCGGCGAGCGCGCGGTCGATGGCCTGCAGGTACTCCAGCGCCGGCGCACCGCGGGTCCAGGAGGCTCGCGAGGCGATCAGGACCCTGGCGAGCAGCTCGGGCGCGGCCAGCCCCGACTCCAAGCGCTCGCGGGCCACGCGCAGGTTGGCGTGGGCCTCCGTGAGGACTCGCCGTGCGTCCGGATCGTCGTACAGGCTCCGCTCCACCGCCTCGGCGGTCGCGTCGGCCACCCACTGCGCGTGGCGGGTCCACAGCGTGGTCGCGTCGTCGCACCGAGCCTCGGCGAACGCCCGGATCGTCTGCAGGAACACGAAGTGAGGGGTCGGGTGGCCAGGAGACTCGGCGAGCAGGGACTTGTCGCGGAGGGCCTGGACGGCGTCCACCACGGTGTGGGGACCCGGCGGCAGGCGCACCACGGCCTCCGCATCCGCCACGTCGAACGGACCGCGGAAGCATGACAGCTGGGCCATCACGGCCTGCTCCCACGGCTCCAGCAGGTCCCACGACCAGCCGATGGCCTGCCCCAGCGAGGCCTGCCGGTCCGGAGCCCCCCGCGGAGCTGGGCCGAGCCCGCCGGTGGGCTCGAGGCGCTCCAGCATCTGCTCCGGAGAGAGCACCGAGCTGCCCGCCGCCGCGAGCTCGATGGCCAGGGGGAGTCCATCGAGCCGCTCCACGAGCCGGCGGATCGCGGGATCGCCCGCCTCTCGCGCAAAGCTCGCCCGGGCGGCGAGCGCCCGCTCCACGTACAGCTCAGGACCGGCCTCGTGCAGGGGCCGCAGCTCGTACACAGCCTCACCCGGGCACCGCAGCCGCTCGCGTGAGCTGGCGAGAATCCGCAGCTCGGGGGCCGCCTCGAGCCAGTGTCGGGCGAGGGCGGCGGCCGCCTCCACGACCTGCTCGCAGTTGTCGAACACCAGCACCAACGGTCCGGCGCCGGCCAGCAAGCGGCCCAGGGCCTCGTGCGGTCGACTCCCCAGGTCTGCCCCCGCTCCGAGGGCGTGGGCCACGGCCGCGCACAGCCCCGCGCGGTCGGTGCAGTCGGCCAGCGCGCAGAAGCAAACCTCGGAGCGGCCCGCGGCGAGCCACCGGCGCCCGGACTCCAGCGACAGCCGGGTCTTGCCGATGCCCGCGGGGCCGAACAGCGTGACCAGCCGCCTCTCAGCGAGCAGGCCCTCCACAGCCTCCAGGTCGGCGCTGCGCCCTACGAAGCTCGTCAGGGCCGGCGGCAGGTTGTGGCGCAGGGTGGGCCCGGGGGACGCCTCGTGCACGGTGTCGAGCACCAGGCGGAAGCCCACGCCGGCCACCGTGAGGAGGTGGGCTGGATTCACGGGGTCGTCTTCCAGCTTCCGTCGGAGCCGGTGGATCGCGTAGTCGGCGGCCCGGCTGACCACCCGTGGCGCGTAGCCGAACACCTCGACATGCAGCTGGTCCTTCGAGATCGGCTGGCCCCCGTGCTGCACCAGGTACCGGAGCAGGGCGACCTCATTCGGGGTCAGCCCGATCCGGTCGTGGCCGTGAATGACCTCGTGGGTGCCGAGGTCCACAGCACGACGGCCGAGGGTGAAGTGTTCAGCATGCATGGGCTCGGCATCATGGCATGGCTCACGGGCCGCAGCCATCGAACGCGACGGCCGACACCGTCTCTGCCCCCGCTACGGACGCATCCGCCCCCTTCCCCGGCCAGTACATCTCACCGTCGATGGTCGCGTCGGCGACGCAGCCCTCCATCGGCTGCACCAGCACCACGTCGGCCGTAATCACGGCGTCGCCGGCGTGGGCGAACTGGGCCACCGTGAGGGGGGCCATCTCCACCGGCCCCCACTGCACGTAGAACAGGTCGAGCTCGGCCCGCACTGTGCCGTCTGCGGAGGGCGGCTGCGGGCGGACGGCGATGTCCAGGCCGCGGGTGTGGAGCGGCGCGTCCAGCGCGATGGAGAACCCCGCCAGCCCCACCGCCGCTGGGCGGTCCGGCAGCCCGTCCAGGGCGACCTGTGCGGCAGGCCCCTCCGGGATCGGCTCGTCTCTGAGATCCTTGGCCTTCCACGCCTGTCGTACCGTGGCCCGCTCACGGGCCGTGTGGAGGTCCGGCGCGGTGACCACCACGAACGGCACGGTCAAGGTGTACGTGGTGAGGGCCTCGGTGCCGCACTCGGGGGTGCGGCAGGCCATCTGCAGGTCTGCGGTCGCGCACACCTGGTCGCCGTCGCGCTCCAGCGCGAGCCCGAACCGCCACAGGCTGTCGGCGGCCTCGACGGCGTCCAGATCGTAGCCCCGCAGAAGCACGGGGCCATCGGGCACGCCATCGGGCAGGCGGGCGCACGCGCGCTCGGTGAGCAGCTCACCCTCGCGCCCGTCGAGCCACAGGTCGATCTGTCCATACCAGCCCCGCACCCCTGGCCCGGTGAGCAGGGAGCCCTCGCCGGTGAACGTGGCGCGGTCCGCGCCGCTCCCCGAGGCCGACGCGTGCACCTGGTCGGCGGTGCACCCGTCGGCACAGTCCGGCACGGTCCACCAGTCGCCCGAGCGGTTGATCCGGTGGTTGTACGTCCACCGATGGCGCATGCCGCGCCAGAGCAGCGCCGCGTCGCGGGCCTCGACCCCGGGCCGGGTGGGCGGCGGCGCGTTCACCACAACCCCGAGCCGCTCCACCGCCGCGGAGAGCTGGGACAGCAAACGCTTGTCCGGCTTTCCCCGTCCGGAACGACTGCCTGGCCGCTCCACCGTCCACGACACCTCGGTGCCAGCGTCGGACCCGGTGAGCGCGATCCGACCGATGTGATCGGCGGGCTTGGACTTCTTCGGCAGGCCGGTGCGGTTCCACCCGACCTCGTACACCAGGCTCTCGCCCGGGGTGGCCTCCACCAGGCTCATCCGGCCTCGGGAGCGCTGCCCCAGCGACCAGCGCAGGAGCTGGTCCGTGGTGCCCGGCTGACCGCCGGCGTGGCGCGACACGCTGTCGTCCCCAGGGCCGAGTCGCCAGATCATCGGCCAGCGGGCGAGGTCTGACAGCACCTCGTACACGGATGCGGGATCGGCAGGGATGACCGTGGTGACCGACGCGTCGGTGTCAGCCGCGAGCGCGACGGTGGCGAACCAAGAGCAGAGCAGAATGTGCATGGGTCCCTCTACACTCCCGACTGGGCGAGGTCGATGGCGGCCTCGAGCACCAGGTCGATTCCCGCCTCCACGTCGGCCGGGTCGTTCAGCAGCTCGATGTCGACCGGACAGCCGATGCCTTCGAGGAACTCGCCGCCTGCCGTCGCCACCTCCTGGACCGACAGCTGGTAGTTCCAGGTGTTCGGCGCCTGGCGCCCGATGGAGTTCGCGAACGCGCCGTTGGTGCGCGTGCCAATGGTGGTGGTGTTCGGAAGCAGCTGCAGCGCCATCAGCATCCGCTCGCTCGCGCTGACCGTCTCCGAGTCGGTGAGCACAATCAGCGGCACGTCCCAGTAGGGCTTCTGCGCCGGCAGCTCCCAGGTCATCCATTCGTCGAAGTCGCCGTGGGCGGGACCGTTCCGCGAGCGGCTGCGGAATATGGGGATGTCGGTGCGGGTGAGGCGTCCCATACCCTGCAGTGCAAAGGTGAAGGCGCCGCCGTGGCTGTGGCGCAGGTCGATGATGAACGCCTTCGCGTTGGGGTTTTCGTCAGCGATGTCGTCGATCACCCAGGTGTTGTCGTCGATCCCGGGGAGCCAGAGGTACGGGATTCCGTCGCCCACCATCCCGTAGGTGTACCAGTCCCAGTCCCCGTGATCGATCTTGCCGGTGATGTAGCTCTCCTCGATCAGCTCGATGTCGAAGGTGCCCTCTACGGTGCCGTCCTCGTACACGTGGTTCGAATTGAACAACTCCTCCCCGGGAGCGATCAGCCGGACGTGTCCGTCGTCGAGGGTGGCGAGCATTCCGGTGAGCACATCGAACAGCGCGTCGTCGCTCATCTGGTCGTCGACCTCCGGGGCGAACGTGTCGTGCACCTCGTCCCAGTCGATGTCCCGCTGGTGAAAGCCACCGTACATGGCGTCGAAGTCGTTCCACACGTAGTCGAACACCCCGGTGGGGCTCGAATCGACGGGCTTCAGGCAGGCGGTGAGCAGGAGAATGAGCATCAGAACCTCCCTCGGATGCCGAGGTTCATGCCGAGGCGCCACTCCACCATCGGGTGGGGCACGGACAGGTGGAAGCCGTCGACACGCCCGCGGGCGACGAGGGCAAAGGTGTCGCTGAGATCGAACGCGTACCCGGCCCGCAGGTGTATGGCCTGGATGTGATTCAGGGTCTGAACAGAGCCGTCGGCGAGGTACCGCGGGATGATGTTCAGGGGCTTGTTGTCGCGGGTGTTGTACACGTGCTGGCCGCTGTGCACGGCGTACGGGTTGCGAGCGACCCAGGAGACCACCGGGCTGTACGCCTGCAGCTCGAGGGTGTGCCGCTCGCCGAGGCCGCGTCGCAGGTCGACCCAGGGGCCGGCGCCGAGCACCCCGAGGTAGCTCTCCATCCCGAGGAAGCCGTAGTTCGTGGCCAGATTCTCGAACTGGTTGGCGACGGTGCCGCCCACGTGCAGGGTCCACTCGCCGGCGTCGATGCGTGCGCCTATGGCGTACTGCAGGTCGACGAGCACGGCCGCATCCCGGCCGGTCTCCCGCCGCTCGCCGTCGTCTCTCCAGCTCCACGGCTTGCCGGAGGCCAGGGTCGTCGGGGTGAACGAGAGCTCGACCAGGTGGGCCATCCGCGGCCCCCGCGGCGACCAGGACAGGTCGAAGGAGGGCGCGGCGCCGTGGTGCGGAACGGCCGAGAGCATGCGATCCGCGCGGACCAGCTCGTGGATGCCGCCGCGCAGCTCCACCTCGTGGACGGTGTCGCCGGCCAGGGCCAGCGACGTGGCGAGAAAGGATATGAGCGTCATCGGTGCCTCCATGCCTGTTGTACTGTTTGGGACACCGGATGCCGGTCGCCGCGTTGTTGCAGCGCTGTTGCAGCCCGAACCCGGGCGTTTCACCGCATGTCTCACCACGGCCGGACCTGTCGGACACGCGCGTCGCGGGTCCACCCCGGGGTCCGCGGACGCGCCCGATGCGGCCGACGGATGACTCGCGCAACGCGCAACGCCATTCCGACCGGCGACACGCGGCGACTGCTCGGCGACCGCCTGGGCTCGGCCACTGGCGCACCGCGGAGGGTCAGTGGCTGCCCGTGCGCGGGTTCGACGCACGCGGGCTCGACGTGCGGGCGCTCCGCGGCATGACGGTGGCTCGGCGGACGCCGGTGACGGAGGTCCGTCGGTGACGCCCGTCGACCGTCGTCGGCGAGTGGGTCGCTGACCGACGAACCTGGACTCCAGACCTGCACGCGCCGTGCATCAGCGCCGTCGTGTCCGTGCCGTTCGCGATGTCCCACCTGCGGTCCGTGCTCCAGGAGCACGCCTCTGCCGCGTGGTCGGTCGCCGTAGATGCCGACGTGCCGGTCCCTGCGTGGCGCCGGCGGGTCGTGCGCTGGCGGGCTCGGACCGCGCGGGGTCCGCCCCGGTCAACGGGGTGTGGAGGACCGTGAGGCGGGCAGACACCACCGCGCGTGGATGAGGGGCTGAGGCGTCGACGCGGGGGTCCGTCTGCTCCACGACGCGTGGCCGGTCTGCCCTCGCCGCGTGCCGGAGTCGCAGGCTCCTGCTCGCGGGCCCCGCGGTCCACGGGCTTGCGGGCGGCTCCGCGAGAAGGCAGGATGGGCAGGATGCACCGACGAGTGGACTCATGCTGCCTGTTCTCGGGCCAAGGTGGCCAACAGCACGATCATCTGCTCTCCTCCGCGTACACGGACCGCCTATCCACCTCGATGGGGAGACGCCTCAGGCCAGGCAGAGTGAGGCGCCGTCAAGGGAATAGGTTCGCGGAACATCGGCTTACCCATGGTAGTTGGTGAAACCCGTGTCGTCTTGCCCCCCAGGCCCAGGGTGACCCGGGGTGCGAGCCCGGCTGGCTGCGACCGGGCCTCCGAGCGCTGAGTGTTAGTGGCCCACGCCGACCTGAACGTCCGGTCCGTCACAGGTACGGTCTCCGGTGCGCTTGGCATTCGGTGCTACCGTCGGTCTCCACCGCGGAGTGACGATGACGACCGAGCTGACCTACCTGGTGCTCACGGCAATCCTGACCGGGCTTCTGTGGATCCCGTCCGTCCTCGGGCAGATCCAAAGCCGCGGGTTCCTGAAGCCGAAGGACTATGTGCACCTGCCAGACAGCCCGCTGGCCGACTGGGCGGTCCGCGCCAACCGGGCGCACCAGAACGCGGTCGAAAACTTCAGCTCGTTCGCGGCGGTGGTGCTCGTCGGGCACCTGGCGGGCGTGTCCACCACGGCGACCGTGACGGCCGCGATGGTGTACTTCTTCGCCAGGGTGGTGCACGCGATCGTGTTCATCTCGGGGTTCAAGCACCTGATGGCCCGCACGATGGTGTTCACCGTGGCGTGGGGCGCGTTCCTGGTGTTTGCCATCGAGGTGCTCCGGCACGCCTGGGTTTGAGGGACTGGCCCTGAGCGCGCGGGAGCGCTCGTCCGGTACACCGCGCGGGCAGCGGTGTCGCTCCAGCGCCTGTCGGTCGACGACGAGGGCCGGGTGTGCATCCGGTTCAAGCAGCCCTGGCGCTCCGGGCGAACCGGGGTGCGGCTGCGGCCCGAGGTGTTCGTGCTCCGGCTCGCCAGCCTGCTGCTGCCACCAGGAGTCAACCGCGTGGTGGTGGTAGGCGGGGAGCGCGGACTTCCGACCGAGGCGAAAGAGCCGACGAAGGAGGCTCGTAGTCGACCGAGGAAGTCGAGCGGACCATCCACTGTTGGGGTGCTAGGGGCGGCCGCTCGCCTGCGGTCGCACGTCGTGCCCGAGCCGCCCGAAGACGCCGTCTCCCGACCCGCAGGGCGTTGGCGGGTCTACGGTCCGCTTGACTCCTCGGTCGGCTACGCGGCTCCTCCGTCGCCGGGTTCGCCTCGGTCGGGGGGCGGCGCTGCCCGGCTCTCTGTCCCAGCGGGTGCTTCGGCTGTATACCTTCGGCGCCGACCCGACGCGGTGCCCGCGCTGCGGGGAACCGATGCGACCGTGGCGACGCTGCTGGCGCCGGTCCGCGCGTTCGTGGCGCTGCGCTGGCTGGCGGGCACCGCCCGCCGTCCGCCGCCGGCGACCGTGTGTGGAGGACCGTGAGCAGACAGCACAGCACCGCGCGCCGGTGAGGGCGCTCGGCCTTCGACGGACCGGTGCCCCCCGAGCCTCACGGAGTCCACGCCAGGGCTGCCGCAGCGCTTGCGGTGACCCCTCACGGACACCCGCACCGTTCGGCAGAGAGGCTTGCGGAACGCTCCGCGTCAATGCAGGATGGCCTGGATGCACCGGCGCGTCGCCTCATGCTTCCTGTCCTCTGCTTCCTGTCCTGTCCTGTCCTGTCCTGTCCTCGTCTTGGATAGCTGGGCCTCCTTCCCGAGAACGTCGTTCCGGATTTCAAGAGAAGAACATGAAGTCGACAGAAGAGGCGAACTCCATCCAGAAGATAGCAAGAACGGCTGGCTTCCTCTACATGCTGCTGATCCCGCTCGGCGTCTTCGGTATGCTCTACATCCCCAGCACGCTCTTCGTGGAGGGGGACATAGCAGCAACCGCTCGCAACATTGTGGCGAATGAGGACCTCTTTCGGGCCAGCATCTTGACCGCCCTGGTCACCCAGATCGTCCAGATCTTCGTCGTCTTCTACCTGTACAAGGTGCTCGAGCCCGTGAGTAGAAGCGCCGCCGTGCTGATGGTGGTCTTCATCCTGCTGGGCGTGCCGATCGCGATGCTCAATGAGCTCAATCAAGTCGCTGTGTTGATGGTGCTGGATGGCACCGGCTCGGCGGATCTCGTCGGTCTGTTCCTGAGTCTGCACCACGCTGGGATCGTCATCGCGCAGATCTTCTGGGGACTCTGGCTGCTCCCCATGGGCTACCTCGTCTTCAAGTCTGGGTTCCTGCCCAAGGTCATCGGGCTCCTGCTCGTCGTTGCGGGCTCCGGCTACCTGGCCGACTCAGTGCTGTTCTTCGTCGCACCTGAGTTTGGCATCACCTTCGCCGAATTCACCTTCCTCGGGGAGCTTCTGATCACCTTGTGGCTCCTGATCAAAGGGGTGGATGTCGACGCGTGGAAGAACGCAGCCGACCAGCTGAACTCCCCAGGCAGTTCACCCGTGACGTGAGGGTCCGCCGGCACACCCCTGGATCACCCACGCCACCGGCCCGAAACACACGGCGAGACAGGCCGTCGTCGAGCCCATCACCCAGCGCTCGATCTTGCGGGTCGAGGTGAGGTTTCCCGCGGTGTTGAGGGCGAAGAGCACCGCCGCGCCGGCGCAGGATGGCGTTGTCGCCCCACCCCTGGCCGGGGTCGCCGTCGAGCAGGCCGCTGCCGCGCACCACCGCGTCGAGTGTTTCACCACGTCGGGGCCTGTCCAGCACGCGCATGGCGCATCCACCCCGTGGTCCTCGGACGCGCGGGATGCGCCGACGGATGGCTCGACGGTGGACCTGCCGGACGTCGCGGACCCGCCGCCGTTGCGCAGAGCCGTCCGCTACAGGGGCGCCACGTGCAGCGCGGCCACACCCAGTCGGAGCTGGCGGGACGTGGCCCGACGCTCGACCAGGAGGGCCGCGTCGGTGATGCCTGCGGCCGCGAGCTGCTTGCGGGCACGGAAGATGTCGACCTTCAGCCGCTGCGCGTCCACGCCGAGCATGCGGCACAGCACCTCCCGCTCCACCCAGCCCTGCTCCGACGCCGGCACGTCACCCCGCGCAGCCTCCTCCAGCCGCACCCGGGCGAGCGTGAGCAGCATGTACAGGTGCACCCTGGGCTTGAGCGTCCTGTCGAACCCCGGTGCCGTCACCGTGAGCTCCACATGCTCCTCGTCGGCGCTCACCCGGAACGCCAGCGACGCGTCGAGCAGCGACACGCCGTGGGCGGCGTCGATGGTCGGCGGCAGGTGGGTCGGCACCTCCACCCACCACGCGGCCCCCGCCACCTCCACCCGGGTGCGGTCCGCCAACCGCTCCGCCGGGCCGTCGCCCTCCAGGTGCCAGACCCCGTCGTGATCCTGGTACACAGTGAGCAACGGGTCGCGCTCGTCCGGGAGCGCGAGGAACCCGTCCTGGCCGCCGCGGCGCTCGCCCGTGGTGGCGTGGGTGGCGATCGGTTGTGGTGGCGCGATGTCTGCCACCACCCACACCGGACCGTCCGGCCCGAACGCGATCCGGGCGCCCTCGTGCAGCGCCCGGGTCTCGGTCGGGCCGAGCGGCGTCTCGTCCACGAACGTGCCGTTGCGGCTGCCCAGGTCCCGCAGCTCCCAGCGGGCGCCCGCCCACCGCAGGCGAGCGTGCTGGCCCGACACCTTGCGGTCGGCGATCTGGAGCCAGCTCGTCGAGGCGCGCCCGAGGATGCAGTCCGCCGCGAGGAGGACGACGCGCCCCGTGGCTCTGTCGCGAAGGGTGCCCATGCAGGGAGCGTACAGCGTGGCCCCACCGCCTGGCCAGCCGCGGCCGGTGCTACCCTCCCCGAACGGAGGGCCCACATGGGTCAGCAGACCGACGAGGACCTGACCCTGACCTCCGACGCCTCGGGCGTCGCGCCGGCACCGCTGCCGCCCGAGCGCCCGACCGATCCCCTGCCGTTGCCCACTCGGTACGCCGATCTCGGCGCGTTCGCCCACGGCGGAACCGGGGTGGTGCACCGGGCGGAGGACCGGGAGCTTCAGCGGGTGGTCGCCGTCAAGGTCCAGCACCGGCACCTCGTGGGGCACCAGCGCGCAAAGGCGAGGTTCGAGGCCGAGGCGGTGATGACTGCGGGCCTGCAGCACCCGGGCATCGTCGCGATCCACGACCGGGGCACGTTGCCTGACGGGCGGCTGTGGTTCGCGATGAAGGAGGTTCGCGGGCGCACGCTGGATCGGGTCGTGGCCGAGGTCCACAGCGGTGGGGACTGGACGCTCCACCGCCTGCTCGAGAGCTTCTTCCAGGTGTGCCAGACGATGGCCTACGCGCACACCCGGGGGGTGGTGCACCGCGATCTGAAGCCCGCGAACTTGATGATCGGTGAGTTTGGCGAGGTCCTGGTGATGGACTGGGGCCTGGCGCGGAGCCTGGCAGCTCCGGAAGGCGAGGACGACCTGGCGCCAGTGCCCGCCACCGATGGCATGACCCGCGACGGCGATGTGCTCGGCACCCGCGGGTACATGGCACCCGAGCAGGCCCGCGGCGAGCACGCGGGGCCCACGGCGGACGTGTTCGCGCTCGGCGCCGTGCTCTGGCACGTGCTCACCGGCCGCAAGCGCCCCGACGCCGACGGTGCTCGGCCCTGGCCGGACGGCGTCGCGCCCGCGCTCCGCACCCTCGGATCCCGCGCCCTCGCGTCCGACACGGCCGACCGATTCGCCGACGCGGGCCGCCTGGCGGACGCGCTGCGGGGGTTCCTCGACGGTGCGGAGCGGAGCCGGCGAGCCGACTCTGCGGTGGAAGCGGCCGATGCGCTCGGGCCCCGGGTGTCCGCCGGACTGAAGGAGGCGGCAGAGCTGCGCACCCGCGCGGCCGGGTTGCTCGCGCGCTGTCGGCCCCACGATCCGGTGTCGGCGAAGGAGCCGGGCTGGACCCTCGAGGACCGGGCGGATGCGGTCGCCCGGGAGGTCGCGGTGCACCAGACCCAGCGGTTGCAGCGCCTGCACGCCGCCCTGAACCTGGTGCCCGACCACGCCGGCGCCCACGCGCGCCTCGCCGAGCACTACCGCGACCGCCTGCTCGCGGCCGAGGCGCAGGGCGACGCCCTCGACGCAGCCCGCTCCGAGACCCTGCTCGCGGCCCACGATCGGGGACAGCACACGCAGTTCCTCCGGGGCGAAGGCACCCTCGCACTGGTCACCGAGCCCCCGGCCGATCGGGTCCGCCTGTTCCGGTACGTGCGACGCCAGCGCCGGCTCCAGGCGGAGCTCGTCCGGGAGCTGGGGCCTGCCCCCCTCGACGGCGTCGCGCTCGCCCAGGGGAGCTACCTGCTCGAGCTCCACGCCGCGGGCCATGCCGTGTGCCGATACCCGGTGTGGCTCGGACGGGGCGAGTCCTGGGAGGGTGTGGCGCCAGGTGGGGTCGAGCCCGCCGTGGTGCGCCTGCCGCCGGCCGGCAGCCTCGATCCGGAGGACTGCTACGTGCCGCCCGGCTGGTTCTGGAGCGGCGACCCCGGCGCGGCCGACGGGCTGCCTCGGCGGCGCCTGTGGGTCGATGGGTTCGTGATCCGCCGCCACCCGGTGACCAACCGGGGGATGCTCGCGTTTCTCAACGACCTCGTGACCCGGGGGCGGGGCGACGAGGCCGAGGCGTGGTCGCCCCGAGAGCGCGCCACCGCTCCTGGCGAGCCCGCGCCTCGGCCCGTGTACGGGCGGCACCCGGACGGACGGTTCCACCTCCGCACCGACGAGCTGGGCTTCGCCTGGCAGCCCGACTGGCCCGTGGCGCTCGTCTCGTTCGACGCCGCGCGCGCGTTCGCCGCCTGGCAGGCCGAGCGCACGGGCCTGCCCTGGCGCCTGCCCCACGATCTGGAGTGGGAGAAGGCCGCCCGCGGTGTGGACGGCCGCCGGCTGCCGTGGGGAGACTTCTTCGACGCCACCTGGGCGCAGACCGCGAAGAGCGTCGACGGCACCCCTGTGCGCGCCCCGGTCGGACAGCACCCGGTGGACGTGAGCACATACGGCGTGGAGGGGCTGTGCGGGAACGTGCGCGACTGGTGCGCGAACCGCTACCAGCGCGCCGGTCCGCCGCCGGGCACGCTGCGCGTGGACCCGCACGAAGAGGGCACGGGAGCCTACCGCCTGCAGCGCGGAGGCTCCTGGAGCAGCATGCCCAACCTGTGCTGGTCGGGCGGCCGGCTCGTCGGCGGCGCGACGATGCGGATGGCCTCGGTCGGGTTCCGCCTCGCGCGCTCGTGGCCTGACCGGGTCAGCTGATCCCGTCGTCCTCGGCCTTGTACCAGTTGTCCCGCTCGGGAATCGTGCAACCGCTTTTGACGAAGTACAGGCTGTTGTTCACCGTGTAGGCCGTATTCTGCCCGCGCCACCACAGCATCTGGCCCGTCGCTTTGCCTACCAGGCCTGCTTCGTTGGTGACGCCCTCGGGCACGGTCGCGCCGGGCGCGCACCACTGAATGCAGAACGCCGTCAGCTCCTGGTCGTCGTGGTAGCCCTGAAGATCTGCGGTGGTCTCCTGCACGAGGGTGAGCGTGTCGGTGGATGTGAACGTTTCAGGGGTGGTCGAGGTGCTCCAGGCGGCGTCGTGGTTGCTGGACAAGCAGAAGTCCTCGTCCCACGGCGAGCCGCTGTCCCAGTACCAGTACAAGCGGGTGCCGCTGCCGGAGTCCTTCTGGGCCTCGACGACCCCACCGCACACCGTCCAGGTGTTGTTCACCTTGCGCAGGATGGCGAGGGACCAGGTCCCGGTCCAGCCGGACTCTGGACTGAAGTCGCCGATCTCCTTGGGGGTACCGTCGATGATGACCTGCGAGGTGGTGTCACCGAAGATCTCTCTGCTGGCTCTGTTGGGCGCGATCGCGAGCATGGCATGGGCCACAAGTGCCTCCTTGGCTGCGGCCAGACCATACCTCCTGCGCTGCGCT
>JBLFXJ010000084.1:0-24411 GCA_047609825.1 Myxococcota bacterium | reverse complement strand
GTCTCCGTGCGCCCACCGTACCCCGGCGGGTCAGCTCAGCAGGCGCTGAAGGTCGCGTCAGCCCTCACTCACAGGCACAGATCGCCATCCGCGAGCTCGGACCACAGGCCACGCCGAGCTGATCCAGGTTCGTGAGAATGGAGGTGGGGCAGCCATCGTAGGTGCTGCACAGCCAGCTCACCCCGGTGTTCGGCGTCGGCCCCGAGCTGTGGTCGCTCGCGTGACCATCATTCACACAGCCGTAGGACCAGCTCGCCATCTCCACGGGCTCGTAAGCACCGAAGGCGCCCGCGATAGCCTCGCACTCGGCCGGCTCGTTCTGCGCCTCGAACCAGGCCCCCGAGTCCGCCATGGGGGTCAACCCCACCGCCGCGCAGGTGTCGTTGCACGCCATGCCGCACTCGGACGGGTGGTAGCACCACTGGATGCCGGCCACCGTCTGGCAGGTGCCCGGCGCAGGGGCGCCGATGGTGGCGGGGGCGCTGACCGCGCAGGTCGACACGTCGAGTGCCGCGAAGGTCATGCCGCAGGCCCCTCCTGGGAGGGTCGGACGGACGGTGGCCACTCCGTCTCCGTCGCCATCGGTGAACGGGCCGAACCACCGGAGCGGGCCGTCAAGCCCGGAGTCCACATCAGCGCACGGTCCGCCAGGCACCGGCGAGGAGCCCGTGTCGGAGCCGACCAGCAGCACCACGTTGGGGCCGTCGAGCCCGCTCGCTTCGATGCTCACCGGGCCGGGGCAAGCCCCGCTGAGCTCGAGGGTGACGCCGAAGGCGGTCGCGGGGAGCAGGAGAGCGGCCAGGATTCCAGTGCGCATGGGTCCTCCGAGGGTGGCCCTATGTTCGCAACCCAGACCGCGCCTGTCTACCGGCCACGCCGACCCCGGCGATGACCGCACCACGACCCGAAGCCGGGCGCCGGGTTTCTACCCATGCCCAGCGGGCACACCTGCCGTCGTCAAGCGCGACCCGCCCCCAACAAGCCGCGCCGCGATCGACAGCATACAGACCGCGCCAACGCGCGACCGGAGCCAGCTGTGCAGAAGACCCACGTGATCACCGGAGGCACCGGCGGCATCGGCCTGTACACCGCCATCGGCCTGGCCCGCACCGGCGCGCGAGTGCTCGTCACCGGCCGCAACCCGGAGCGGGGATTGACGGCGGTAGAGCGCATCCGAGCGGTCAGCGGAAACGACGATGTGCACCTCGTCACCGGGGATCTCGCCACCCAGGCGGGGGTCGATGCCCTCGCCGACAGCCTCCTGGACCGGGTGGACCGCATCCACGTGCTGGTGAACAACGCCGGCATGCTCTCCCAGTCGCGCCAGGTCACCGAAGACGGGGTCGAGCTGAACTTCGCCGTGAACGTGGTGGCGCCCCACCGTCTCACCCACCGCCTGAAGGATGCCCTCGCAGCGGGCACGCCATCCCGGGTGCTCGTGCTCACCGGCGGCGCCCCGTCCGGCGCCTTCGACGCCTCGGATCTCCAGTCCGAGAACGGCTTCGTGCCGCTGGTCAACTACACCATGACCAAGCGCGCCGAGGAGGCCATGGCCCTGGCGCTGGCCACCGAGCTGGAGCCCGCCGGAATCTACGTCACCATCGTGTACCCAGGGCGCGCGTCCACCGCGATGACCCAGGCCATGACCCCGTCGTCGCTGCCGTGGTTCATGCGTCCGGCATGGCCGGTGTTCCGATTCCTGATCCCGAAGGAAGATGGCGGCAAGAGCGCCGAACTCGCGTCCCGGTCCAGCGTATTCGCCGCCACCACCCCCACCCTCGAGGGCAAGGCGGGCACCTACGTCGACATGAAGCAGAAGGTCGCTGCGCTGCACCCCACGGTGCACGACCCCGGCAACCAGGAGCGGGTCCTGCGCGCGATCCAGCAGGGCGCCGGCGCCTGATCGCCGCAGCCCGAGACGCCCGTCGCACGCCCGGAGGACGTCCAGCTCGACGCAGAACGGCCCGTCGCCCTCCAGATGATGTGGCCGAGTCGGCGGCACGACCCCGACCACGCCGGGCCGCAGGGTCCACCGCCCACCCCTCGGGCCGTCGAGCACGTACACCGCCTCGCCCGACACCACCCGAACGCGGGCCCACACGCCGGCCTTGGTGCGATGGGTGCCTCGGATCGCTGCCGGCAGCGTGTGCGCATCCCCCACCGGCATCAGCGCCGCGCCCGACCCGACCAACGGATAAGGAGGGTGCGTCCCCCGGGGAGGCGTCATGGGCGAGTTCCAGGTGGGGTTGGCGGTCGCCGTCGCAGTCGTGCTGTTCCTGTTCGGGATCGAGCACTTCAGCGCCGAGATCCAGGCCATCACGGGCCAGCGGTTCCGCCGCAGCCTCGCCAAGAGCACCAACAACCGGTTCACCGGGTTCGCCCTGGGTGCAGTGCTCACCGCGGTGATCCAGTCGAGCACTGCGACCAGCGTGATCACGGTGGGTCTGGTCAACGCCGGGGCGCTCACCTTCCGGCAGAGCCTCGGGGTGCTGTTCGGCGCGAACGTCGGCACCACGGTCACCGCCCAGCTCGTGGCGTGGAAGCTGACCGACTTCGCCCCTGCGCTGATCCTGGTGGGCTTCGTCGCCAGCCTGCTGCCGTTCCGCTGGCGCATCTTCGGCAAGTCCATCTTCTACTTCGGCCTCGTGTTCTTCAGCCTGCAGCTCGTGTCGGGCGCGGTGGAGCCGTTGAAGTCGGACCCCGCAGTGCTCGCCTGGCTGGGCACCCTCGACAACCCTGCCCTCGCCATCGCCGCCGGCGCCGTGCTCACCGCGATGGTCCAGTCCAGCTCGGTGACGACCGGCGTGGCCATCGTGCTGATCTCTCAGGACGCGCTGTCGCTAACCGCAGCGATCCCACTGCTGATCGGCGCAAACATCGGCACTACCAGCACGTCCCTCATCGCTGCCGCGCGCCTCGACACGAGCGCCAAACGCACCGCGGTGAGCCACGCGATGTACAACATCATCGGGGCCGTGTTGTTCTTTCCACTGCTCGGCGTGCTCGGCGATGTGCTCGAGGCCAGCAGCCTGTCCGGCGCGTCGGCCCTGGCGATGGCCCACCTGGTGTTCAACCTGGTGACCGCCATGTTGTTCCTCGCCCTGCTCGAGCCGTTCGGCCGGCTGGTGGAGTGGCTGGTGCCCGACGATGCTGGCGAGGGGGAGCCCATCGAGGCGCTCGAGGCCGCGGCGTTCGCCACGGCCGACCACGGAGCGGCCACCGTGCGCAGCTGGGCCGGCCAGGTCGTGCGCACTCAACACCGCGGCTACATCGCGGCGGTGCTCGCGATCGAGACCCGCGACAGCTCCATCGACAACCGGGCGCGCAAGGTGGAATCGATGGTGCAGTACGCGCTCGAGGAGGCGTCGGTGGTGGTCCGGCACGTCGCTCGCGGACCCGGCTCGGCGGAGCGCTCCGAGGCCGTGCTGCGCTACGTGATCACCATCGACCACCTCCGACAGATCCAGGATTCCCTCGGTGACTTGCTCCGGATCAGCGCACGGCTCGAGAGCCAGCACGCCCGCCTGACCATCGACTCCCTGCTCCAGGTGCAGGCCGTGTACCCGGTGTTCGCCAAGCTGCTCGACCTGCTCGGGGACGTGATCGCGCGGACCGAGGCCGACGCGCTCACCGATCTGCAGGCCGTGCACGACCAGGCCCAGGCGGAGCTCCAGGACGCGTACGCGAGCTTCATCGAGCTCGCGCGCGACCACCAGGAGAACGGAGAGCTGGCGGACTTCCTGTCGATCCATCAGCGGCTGCGCACCAAGGTCGCCGCGATGGTCACCTATACCCAGGGCGCGAGCGCCGTCCCGGCATCGCTGCCGGCTTCGTTCCTGCCGTTTCCGAAGGCGGAGCCATCGAACGGGCGGTGACCGCGGCAACCGCCTGCTGGTGACGGTCGACGGGCGGCATCGGCGCGCGCAACCTGCTCGACTGGCCCACGATGCACCCGGGCGGGCCGGATGTGGAGCAGGACGCGTTACCGCAGATCGGACGGAACCTGTTCGCGACGACGACGGTTCACTTCTGACGGTTGGGCAGGGGTGTTGGCGCGGCGGCTTCCTCTGACCGACGGAGCGATCCGCCGCCGCGCACGCTAGCGGCGACGGGTTGGTGGTCTACGCGCGGGCGGACGGCGGATTCGCCGTCTGGGACGAAGCGCGAAACAACACGGGCTGGGAACAGCGCGAGCCGGACCGCCCACGCGCGTACACGTTCACGGCCCATGAGGTGTGGAAGCAAACCGCTTGGTGCAATGGCCTCCTCCACGACTGGGTGCTGTGGCAGGGTCGTGGTGACGACGCCTTCGCAGTCCTCGAACGCGTGCTGCGAGTACTTCAGGGACTGGCCCAGAATAAGTTGTGCAGCACCGAGAGGGCTCCAGGGAGTCCAGGGCAAGGAGGATGACGGAGGGGATAGACTGCTATCCCGAGGGAAGACGACGCAGCAATGGGCTCCCTGGGGCACTCGAATGCAGCAATCTATTTTGGGCCAGTCCCTCAGGCTTCGAAAGCCGAGCTCCCACTGTCGTACCGCCGGCAGGAGCTGTCCTGACCCCATGCAACGCGGCCACCGAATGTTTCGCCCGCTGAAAACGCCAACCTACCCGCCCACTTCCCAGTTCCTCCCGTCACCTTCGCCGAACCGCCCCTCCCTCCCCCCTCCCCACTCCCGCCGCGCGCGTACGCTGACCACAGCGATCGGCCGCGCCGGTCCGAGGAGGTTCCAGATGATCATCGTGCACTACGAGCGCTGCTCTGCCGGAGGGATCGCGCCCGCGCCGCTGCTCGACGGGCTCCCACAGAGCGAAGCCACGGAGGGGCGGTGCGCCATCTGCGCCTACGACCGCGGCCGACACCACGCGGTCGCCGGAGTGCCTCCGCTCATCGGCACCGGCGATGGGTGCACGCACGACAGCCAAGTGCACGTCGACGCTCTGCGGGCGCTGCACACCACCCCGGCTGGAGAGGGCCGGCGCAAGTGCGTGGTCTGCGCCTATGACGCCGGCTACCGGTCCGCCCAGCGCGTGAGGCGCACCTGACCCGCCCTACCTCCGCACCTGCGGCGGCTGCCCACCCACCACCGGGTACAGCTGCACCTGCACCATGCACACCACCATGTCGTCGTCGGGCGCCTGCGCATCCGCCAGCGCGTTCCACGTCGAGATGTGTTGCCAGACCATCGACCGCAGCGCTGGCAGCGCAGCGCGCGGGAGGGTCATGGCCCCGCCGGCGAACAGCCGCTCTCGCTCGTCCACCTCGGCGAGGCGCTCCCGGGCGAGATCCAGCAGGGATCGATGAAGGGCCATGGCCGGACCCGCCTCGAGCTTCGACTGGGCCGCCAGGCCGCCGGTGGTGAGCAGGCCCTCGTCGGTGCGCACGAGCAGGCCGGTGCGCTCGAGCACCACGAGGGCGCGCGCGGCATCCTCCGCGGTCACGCGAGCGTTGTCGCCGTCGCCATCGTCGAGCTGGGCTGCCATCCACGCGGGGTCCTCCTGGAAGGCGGGCAACCGGATCAGCTCGTAGAACGCCAGGTAGCTCCAGTGCGACAGCACCTCCACGATGTCGGGGTCGAACCGCCGGCCGGTCTTGGAGTGGGGGTGGTCGAACAACGCCTTGAGGGCGGTGCCCCGCTCGTCGAGCGTGCGCGAGGCCTCCACCTCCCGCAACAGCACCAGGAAGCCCGTGGCTTCATCGTCAAGGCCCATCGCCCGAGCCAATGCGAACAAGGTCGCCGCTGCGGGCACCCGGCGTCCAGCGAGGATGTTCGCCAAGGTCGACCGGCCAAGTTTGGCATTCCTGGCCACGATCCCGTAGGTGAAGTGGCGCTTGGTGCGCCGGTTGTGCGCGAACCAGTCGGTCAGGAACGCGCTGAGGTCGATGTAGTCGAACACGTCAGGGCCAGCGTCGGGCACGGGAGCCTCCTCCAAGGGAGGCACAGAATAGCGGCTCCGGGGGCACGCGCTGCGCCGGCCCGGCCGCAGATCCACCCTGCCGTGTCCGATCACGGCGCGCTGCGGCTTCGAGGGGTCGCTGGCGGGATGGTCCCGTCGGCGACTCTTCGGAGCGCCCCATGCGCAGCCCCCCCGTGTTCCTCGCCGCGGCCCTCGCCGTCGGCACCACCGCCGCCGCGAGCATCCTCATCGGCAACCCACAGAACACCGAGACCGCATTCGACGGCCACGGCCTGAGCATCGACGAGGCCGATATCGTGTCTGCCGAGCTGGTGTTCGACGACTGCAGCGCCAACACGCTCGCCGCCTATGGGCCGATGAGCTTCGACCTCACCACGTCGCCCACGGTCGAGATGCCACCCGACACCTGCGAGGCCCGGCTCGAACATGCGGGCACCCTCACGGTGGAGGGCGCCGACGGCACCGCCACCTTCACCCTCGAGCTCGCCGTCGACGACCTCATGTTCACCTTCGGCACCGCCGTGCCACAGGCCTCGACGGAGTACATCATCGCGCTCACCGCGCCGGGGTGGGTGACGGCGAGCGAGCTCGGCCTGTCGCCGGGCACCCACACCACGGTCGACTCGTCCGATCCGATCCATGACACCATCGTCGGCCGGATCGAGGCAGACGCCGCGATCTTCATCGACTCCAACGGCGACGGCGCCATCGACGCGGCCGAGCGCGCGGCGGGGCCAGTCGCAGACTGACTCACGCGGCTGCACGCCGAAGCTCCCGCGCCAGGCGGCGGGCATCCCGGGTCGCAGCGCGCCCGAGGGTGTTCGCGGCCAGGGCCGGTGGAAGCTCCGGCGCCAGCACACAGGCCACCGCCCCCTTCCCCCTCGCCGAGGCGTCGAGCACCGCCGCCGTCCGCTGGTCCTGTGCAAACCGGTCCGACAGCAGCGCGGGCGCGAGGAGCGCGACCAGCCGGAACGCGCGCTCCCGGCCCAGGTGCGCCTCGGCCGCGTCCACGACGGCGCGGGCTTCGTCCCGCAGCTCCAGCCGCGCGAGCGCAGACGGCGCCGGATCCACCACACCCCCCACCGTGGGCCCGAGCGGGTCGACCGACACCGAGCGTGCCCTGCGCCCTCCCGGCACGTGGTCGGTCGCCATCCGCACGGCCTGGATCGCGAGATGCCGGAGCCGTCCTGAAGACGACCGGTGTGTCTCGCCGCTCATCCACCCGGCCCGCAGGCGACCCAGCGCCCACACATAGGCTTGGCTCGCCAGCTCCTCCCGCTGGTCGGCCGGCCCGTCCCAGCGTCGCGCCGCCCACTGCACACCCCGCCACAGCTCGTAATCGTCCACGCGGACCTCCCAAGGGGAGGCCGTCGCGCGTCTTCACTGGAAGATCGCCGTCTTCTGGCGACTCAGCTGTTCGATGCCGATCACCGGCTTGCGAGCCCGCACGGACCCGCCGTGGGCTGTCTCACCGCCGACCGCGCCAGCACCAGACGCTGTCGGACCGTCAGCGCGGGTGCGGCAGGGGATCGTCTGACGGTCAGACGGACCACTTCACGTCGACGTGCGCGACGATGCCACGGGCGTCTTTCCGGTACACGAGGTCGGACAGGCCGAGGGCCCGGAGCGGCTCGGTCTGCTTGCGCAGCTTGCCGACCGCCGACTTGAACGCCTTCACACGCTTGTCCCACGCCTCAGCGTCCTGCGGTTCGGGAGGGAGGTGGGGCACTGCCTCCGGGATCGCGTACAGGGCGGCGAGCGCCTCCTTGTGGGCTGCACCGCCACCTGCGGCGAGCACCCCCGCCATCACCAGACCGTCCATCTTGTCCAGACGGATCGGGTCACACAGCGCGGAGCCGTCCGCGTCGAGCGCCTCCAGCGTCCACACCTCGTCGACCCCGTCGAAGGTGAGCCGGCCGCGCACCGGGCCCGCCGCCCGCCGGAGCTGTCGCATGGCACCCCAGCTCGGCGCGTTCGCGTCGTCGTGGTGGTAGCGCCAGGCGGCCAGCGGTGCGTACGGGATGTCGGTGAGCGTGATCTGCTGGTCGGGCCGCGGGACAGGCGGGTGGCTTCCCGGATCCGGCTGGGCGGCGATCCACGCCTCCTGGCTGCCATCACCGGGGAACCGATACGCCTGGAGCCGTGGGAAGGGGCGCTCCATGTGGGGGTGGACCAACACGTGCACGAGCCGCGCATCCACCGGCGCGTGCATGGAGAACGCCGCTTGCAGCGCCGCCGACAGCGTCTTGCGCCCGCCGGCCACCGAACCGACGAGCTGCACGCCCGGCGGCAGCGCGCTGGCGAGCTGGTCCACCCGGTCGAACAGGGCCTCCTGCACGGCGTCGGCGTCGGCGGTCGAGCGGATGTCGGACAGGGCCGCGCCGCCGGCATCGCAGAGCACCTGCACGGCGAAGGTGTCGCGCCGACGAACCGCCTCGCGCACGTCCGCGGCCGCCGGTGGCGGGTGGTCGTCGAGGGTGTCGGGGTGAGGCGCGTGCGGGAACCAGCGCGGGTGCACCGCGAGCTTGAGCCGCATCCACGCCGGCGAACCTATATCCTCGGCCAACCGCGACTGGCCCGCCGATGTGGTCCACACCTCGAAGCCCACGATGTCATGCCCCTCATCACACAGCGCCCACACCAGCTCGGTGAGTACGCCCGGGCTCTGACCCAGTGCGGCGATCACCCAGACGGCGGGCGCGGATCCTGGCGTCATGACACCACCCGGAGGGCGGGGGCGCAGTGCTGACGGGCCTCAATCACCCAGCCACCGCGCATCAGCACGCCCAGTTGGGCATTCGGCAGGGCCGCGAACGGGAACGGGACCCGACCCGGGTCGGGCACGCTGAAGCCATCGTCCAGCCGCAGCTCCACCTGCCCGCCGGCCCCGGCGATGGCGATGCGGCGCGCCTGCCGCCGGCCCCGGTCGCGGGGGCGGGTGAGCAGCTGAACCGTGTTCGACAACCGCGCCAACAGGCTGCGAAGCACCGCAGCTTGCCTCGTGCAACAGGCCCAGTCATCGCTCACCCAGTGCGGTGTGCGGTCGCTCCTGCTCTCGAGCGTCTGCACGGTGAGCGCGGTGTCGGACCCGAGCACACCGCCCTGCGCAAGCTGCCGGAGGAGGCAGTACAGCCTGTGAACCGCGACGGGCGAGGTGAGCGTGGGGTCGTGCACCTCCACTCGGGAGGCCGGCCCCCGCTGCCGGATGGCGTCGAGCACACCGCGGCCGGTGTCGAGCGCGTGCAGCGTCCGTGTGTGGGCACCAGCGCGGATGCGTGGCAGCACCACCAGCTCCCCCGGCTCGGGCCGTTCGAGCCGTCCACCGGGGGGGAGTTCGTCGTCGTGGGTCATCACCGTTCTCCATACGCGCTCGGCCGTCGCTGCGGCCGTTCGCATGGTCCCCGGGAGACCCCGTCCTGTCTAGATCCCGCCCTGGATCAGTGTTTTCAGTTTCTGAAACATCTCCGCGCACAGCGGCGCAACCCGCCTCACCCGAGGCGACCGGTCCCGGGCAGCCCGGTGCGCAACAGCTCGGTTCAGCTCGCCTCGCGGGGCGGCGCGCTGGGCACCATGTGCAGCGAACGCTGCGGGAACGGAATGGTGACGCCTTCGGCATCGAAGCGAAGCTTGATCGCCTTGTACAGCGCGAACGTCGTGGGCCAGAAGTCAGAGGTGCCCACATAGGCGCGCACGACCAAGTCCACCGACGACTCGCCGAGCCCCCGGACCGCGACCAGCGGTGCGGGCTCCTCGAGCACCCGGCCATCCGCGCGCACCTCGCTCATCGCGAACCCGATGGCCTGGTCCACGTCGTCGTCGTACCCGATGCCGATCGTGAGGTCGATCCGGCGCGTGCCGTTGCGCGAGTAGTTGATGATCGACGAGTTCCACACCGACGAGTTGGGCAGCGAGACGAACACGTTGTCCGGCGTGTTGAGCTCGGTGGTGAACAGACCCACCTGCAGGACGGTGCCGGTGTGCCCGCCGGCGACGATCGCGTCGCCCACCTTGAGGGGCCGAAGCACCAACAGCATCACGCCAGCGGCGACATTCGACAGGGTGCCCTGGAGGGCCAGACCGATTGCGAGACCAGCGGCGCCGAGCACCGCCACGATGCTGGTGGTCTGAACCCCGAACCGAGCGAGGACCGCCAGGCCGGTGATCACGAGCACGGCGTACCGGGTGAGGCTGACGGCGAGCGGCTTGAGCGTCGGGTCCACCCGCCCGGCGCGGTTGAGCGCGCGCTCGATGGCCGTGGACGCCCAGCCGGACAGCCACCACCCGACGAGCAGGATCAGAACGGCGCCGACCAGGTTCAACCCGAAGTCGAGCAGCGTGGTGGTCGCGAACAGCTTGAGGCTGGCCAGGTATTCCGGGTTCATCGTCTGTCCCTCGTCGGTGTGGGAGCACCGATGTCATGGCGAGCACGCTGCGTGCGAGGATATGCGGCCGAGGCTGTAAAGCAAAGACGGACCGCCGTTCTCCGCCACGCCGCCCTAACGCAGCTGCGCGGGCAGGCGCCACGGCGGGGCGCGAGCGGCTCAACGCGGCCCGCACCACGGTCCAGCAGTGGGCTCAGGTGGTCTCGTCTGAGTCGGGGTCCGTGCCACGCGCGAGCGCCGGAATGGGCGCGTCAGTCTGCGCAGGGGGCGCCGTCTTCAGCTTCCGCGAACGGTGGGACCGCGTCGGGATCAGCGTGCGCATCGCATCGAGACTGCCGAAGCACAGCAGCACATCACCGGCGTGCAGCACGCGCGACCGGCGCGGGTTGGGCACGACGAGGTCGCCCCGGGTGAGGGTGAGCACCGTGAGATCGTGGTCCAGGATTCCAGCCTCCGAGAGGCTCTTGCCGACCCTCGGCGACGTGGTGGGGATCAGGATCTCGGCGACGCCGTGCCCTGCACTGACGGTGAGCCGCTCACGGATGTCGATGTCGGGGAACGCCGACTGATCGGCAATGTCGTCGATGATGTAGCCCGCGACATCGAGCCCGGTCGCCCCCTCGATGCCCTGGAGTCCCGGCGACGAGTTCACCTCGAGCACCAACGGACCGTCCTTGCCCTCCAGCATGTCGACGCCGGCGACCCGCAGCCCCATGATCTGGGCCGCCCGGATCGCGGTCTCCCGAAACACGGGATCGAGGCGGACAGCCGCGGCGGACCCGCCACGGTGCACATTGCTCCGGAACTCATCGCCCTGCGCGGTGCGGCGCATGGCTGCCACCACCCGGTCGCCGACCACGAGCGCACGCACGTCGCGACCGCGGCTCTCGGCGATGAATTGCTGCAGCAGCACGTTCGCACCGATGCTCAGCAGGGTCTCGATCACCGACTCGGCCACCTTGGCATCGGGGGCCAGCACGACGCCGATGCCCTGGGTGCCCTCCAGCAGCTTGATGATCACCGGGGCGCCACCCACCCGCGCGATGGCAGCCGGCGCATCGTGCCGGTCGCGCACGAACGTGGAGGCGGGGATTCCCACGCCATGCCGACACAAGATCTGCATCGAGCGGAGCTTGTCGCGGGAGTTCGTGATGCCGTGCGACGTGTTGGGCGTGTACACGTTCATCTGCTCGAACTGCCGCACCAGGGCCACACCGAAGAACGTGATGGAGGCCCCGATCCGCGGCAGGATCGCGTCGTAGCGCGAGATCTCCTTGCCGCGAAACTGGAGGGCTGGGGCAGCCTTCGACAGATCGATGGCGAACCGGAGCGTGTTGAGGACCTTGACCTGATGACCGCGCTCCTGTGCCGCCTCCCGCAGGCGCTGGGTGCTGTAGCTGTTGGGCGCACGGGACAGGATGGCGAGCTTCATGAACAGTCCTCGTCGAGGGTCGCGGCCACGTGCAGCAGGGCATCGCCGCGGTTGACCAGGGGTTCGAGCCGCAGACCGATGACGATGCCCGTCACTGGGCTCTTGTATTGGCTGATCCGGTTGCCAAAGGAGTCGTGGATCCGGCCCAACAGCTGGCCCTTCTCCACAGTGTCGCCCAGCTGACAGTCCACCTGGGCCAGGCCGCTCTTGGCAGCCCGCACCCAGCGGCTGGAGACCGACCGCGTGGCGGTCGCCCGTGGGGGCTCGAGCGGATCGATCATCCCGAGCACCGCCATCACCCGCAGCACGCCGCGCGTTCCCGCCTCGATGGCAGCCCGATCGAAGCGCAACGCCTCGCCGCCCTCGAAGGTGAGGGTCGTGGCGCCCACGTTGGTCGCGGCCCGCCGGAGCGAGCCCTCCCGCGAGGCGGAGTGCACCATGATCGGCGCGCCGAAGGCCCGCGCGAGCTTGGCGGTGGCGGGGTCGTCCAGGTCGGCCCGGATCTGGGGCAGGTTGGAGCGGCCATCCGAGCCGGTGTGCAGGTCGATGCCCACCGAGCACCGCGCCACGACCTCGGTGAGCAGCAGGTGCGCGATCCGTCGCGCCAACGACCCGCGGGCCGAGCCCGGGAAGCTGCGGTTGAGGTCGCGCCGATCCGGCAAGTAGCGGTCGCCACGCACGAATCCGTGCACGTTCACCACGGGCACCACGAGCAGCGTGCCCCGCAGGGTGGCGGGGTCGAGCCGCTCGGTCACCCGCCGGATGATGTCCACGCCGCTGATCTCGTCGCCGTGGATCGCGGCGTTGATCCACATCGTCGGGCCGTCGGCGGCGCCGTGCAGCACCTTCAGCGGGAGCGACACCTGCACGCCGGAGGCGAGACGGGCGATGGGGAGCGACAACTGAGCCTGCTCGCCAGCCGCGTAGCGCCGACCGGCGATCTCGATGGGCGCGCGGGCGCCGCTCCCCGGGGGCAGCCCGGTGAGGAAGGAGCGGCCGGGGTCGACCTCGAACGCCCCCCGCAGCGCCTCGCGGCCGAGCAGCATCCGGAAGCCCATCTCGTCGCGCCGGGTGAGCGTGAGGTCGATGGTGCGCCGGATGGAGCCGACCGCCAGGGCGGTGCGGATGACGGGTCGGTCTTCGCTCACACCGGTGGAGCTCTTCACCGCGCGGGTCTCGAGCAACTTGGCCTCGACCCACCGATGTTCGTCGGCGTCCTTGCCGCTGGGATGGACCGCGAACCGGAGCCACTGCTCGCCGTCGCGTTCGAAGGGCTCGAGATCGAAGGCGTGCAGCGACGATGAACGCGCTCCGGTGTCGACCTTCGCCTTGACCCAATCACCGCCGAGGTCGGGGAGCCGAACCCACTCCCGCCAGCCCACAGGCACCAAGGGTTTTTTCATGGGCCACAAATTAGCCGATCGCAGTTCTGAAGGCCCGATCTTTGCACCCCGGAACGAACTCGCCGGAGCCCCTGGCGCGAGCATCGCCCAGCGGTCAGCCCTCTGGTCGGCCACGCCGGACCGACAGTCGGTTCATCGCCCGCCAGGCCGGTGCTCCCGCCCGATCCGGTCGCCCAGGCCCGGCCGCCAGGTGAGCGTCATCCGGTCGACGAAGGGCGCTGCCGCCCGCTGGAGGGCCGCCATGTGCGACGCGTCCGCGTAGAACACCGCCGGCACCACCAGCACGTTGGTGCGCCCCCGCTCCTCGAGCTCCGCCAACGCCTCCGGCAGATCGTCGGTCACCTGCAGCCGATGGAACCGACTGCCCGCCGCGATGGGGTCGTCCGCTTGCACCGCCGACCACGCATCCGGGTCGTCCACCACCAGCACGGTGGTGCCGCCGAACGGCCCCGGACACCGCGGGAGCACGCCCGGAATGGCAGCTCGCTCCTGCGTGATCTCCAGGTCGATCCCCACGGAATCCCCGACCGTGTCATCCGGCCCCAGCACCGCCGACACCGGGCTCACGCGCTGGCCGACCAGGCGCGCCCAGTACCGGGCCCGGGGCGCATCGCCATCCAGGACCACGTGGTGCCGTGGGCCGGCGGACGCCGGTCCCAGCCCGAGCCTACGCCGCAGCTCCGCTTCCGCCTGCGCCTCCACCGCCCACGGGTCATCGGTCGCTGCGACCACCTCCGACCGCAGCCCCACCGCCGAGTACGCCTCCGTCTCGCCGTCCCAGAACGGCTTCGCGGCGGCGTCCGCGACCACGGTCAGGGTGCGCTCCGGCGGAACGGTGGCGCCCCACTGCTCCGGCAGAGGGAGTGGCAGGTCTCGCACGGGGGCGAACCCGCTGGGATTCAGCGCCACGCCGTCGAGCGCCATGCGGTCGGTGGCCAGCGTGATGCGGGCCACGACGGTCGCGCCCGCACCCTCCCCGGCCAGCACCACCCGGGCCGGGTCCACCGGTGAGTTCCGCAGCAGGTAGCCCCAGGCCCGCTCCACGGCCTGCTCTGCCACGTGCACATCGGCCGCAAAGCTGTCGGACCAGGCCCAGCTGCCCCCCTCGGCGCCGTCGGCCTGTACAGCTCGATACGGTGGGTCGAAGGCCGCGATAGCCACATCATCGCCCAGCCGGTCACGCCACAGTGCCAGCCCATCGGCGGCGGTGAGTCCGTCGTCGGGCAGCCAGATCAGCAGCGGCACGGGCCCGTGGACATCGGGCGTGTGGAGCCGGTAGGTCAGCTCGCGCCCGACCGTCACGGAGTGCCGGCCCTGGTCGGCGTCGGCCGCCCGCGACTCGGCATGCACCATGAAGTCTGCGGTGGGCGCCCCGGTCGACGCGATGGTGGAGGGCTGGAGCGCGGGCAGGATCGTAACGGTACGGAGCTCTGCCTCGGGGGCGCGGTGCCGCACCTGTGCCGCGGTGCCGTCCCCATAGGCGGTGTGGAAGCCGCCGTTCACGTGCACCACCAAGTGCCCCGGCCACCGCTGCAGGGCGTCGCTCACCGCCTCGCCCATGGCGTTGTCCCACAGCGACTGCACCGACACGAGCCGTCCGTCGTCCGACGGTGCCGGCATGCGTCCGGCGTGGCCGCGCATAGCGTTGTCGGCGCGCCGCCAGTAGGCGTCGGAGTTCGGGACCAAGGTGCGGGGGAGCAGGGCCCGCTCTTCCTCGCTGAACGCCGCGAACGGAGCCTCCGGACCACCCACCCGGCGCAGCCACGGCCGCGGGAAGTTGGCCGCGAGGACCGGAAGCCCCCGGCCCCGGGCGGCGTCGAGCAGGGGTTGGTACGCGACGGAGTGATTGCCCCACGGGCGGATGCGCTCCGCCAGCCCAGCGTCATCGAGGGTGCCGGCGAGCCACGCGTCCACGTCGGCCTGCACATCCCGCTCGAGCATCTCCAGGCTCAGCACGACCGGGCGCCGGTCCGCCAGCGCCTGGAGCAAGGCCAGCTCGGTGCGGTGGGTCGTCTCGTCCAGGTGGGTCTCGCCGAGGAACACGACATCAGCGTCATCCAGCGCATCCACGAGCCCGGCGAAGGAGAGGCGCTGCCCGCCGGCGTCGCGGATCGACAGCGCGGCGTCGAGGGGCGGCGCATGCCACGGCGCCGACGCCACGGGTGGGGGAACCGCCTGCCCCGCACAGGCGGCGAGGACGAGCACGAGGGGACGGATGAGCATAGCGTCTCCGGGCGAGAGCCTGTAGCCTGCGGCCCCTCTCGGAGTCCGAATGCCCACCCTCGATGCCTTTGGCTTGATCGTCACCGATATGGCCCGCGCCCTCGCGGGGTGAGACCGTCGCAAGGGACGACCACGTGGCCTCCCGGAACCGATGCACGGGTGCGGGTGTCAGGGTTGTGAAGGAGGGCGAGACGAAGAGCACGCCACCTGGCGCGTCCCAGTCGAGCCACCCGAGGAGGTCACCATGCACCACCAACAGCTCCGCCCACCTGCGTTCCTGCTCATCGGGCAGGCAGAGCCCGAGCTGGCCATCGGCTGGCTTCAGGTGCCGGTCGACCTGTCGTCGGATGCCCTGGAGTCACAGGGTCACTGGGTGACGGAGCCGCTGTGGGCGCTGGCGGCGGCCGTGCGCGGCTGGCTCGGGTAGGCGCCCTACCCGTCCCAGGCGAAGCTGACCTTCGGGTCCAGCCGGTAGCCGTCATCCGCGCGGGTGAGCACGTCGCGGAGGCCGAGCTTGCGCAGGTCGCGCACCGCCGAGTACACCCGATTCGCACCCGCATCGGGCAGCGTCCGCTCGCCGGGCCATCCGCTGTCGACCAGATCATGCAGCGCGATCACCTCGCCGGGAGCGGTATCCCTCCGCTCCGCCAGAGCGCGCAAGATCAGCCGCAGCGCCTTTCGGCGGGACAGATCGGCCTCGGCCCCCCGGAACTGGAACGCGCTGCCGTCTGGCGTGACCCGGAGCTCGGCCTGGTCTGTGCCAGCCATCGCTTCGGTGGCGCGCACGGCCCGAGTGAGCAGCCGGTGGGCCAGCCCCACCTCGTCCAGCGGGCCATTCTCGGTGCGAAACGCCCACTCCCGCTCGCGCCGATGGGCGGCGAGCAGCGCATCGGCCTCGGCCTGCACCTCTGCCGTGCCGCGGGTGTCGGTGCGGCGGCGGGCCTCGGCCAGCGACACGAACAACGCCCCGAGGCCGACAGCGCGGTGCTCATCCGCCGTGCTCAGCCGCTCCTCCGCGCTGGCCAGGGTGGCTCGGGCGGCAGGGATCTCGCCCCCATCGGCCAGCGCCATCGCCCGGCGCAGGGCCACTACGCCGTCGAGCCAGCGCAGGTCCCGGCCGGCCGTGGCCGCCACCGCCTCGGCGTACTTGTCGAGGGCCGCTGACACCGCGCCGAGCTCGTGCAGCAGGCTGCCCTCGTTGGCGAGCACGATGGCCTCTTGCACGGAAGCGCCCTCCGCCCTCGCCTTTCGCCGTGCTCGACTGTAGGCGGCCTGGGCCGACGCCGTGTCGCCCCGGGCCTGCTCGATCCATCCCAGGCGCGACAGGTGGCGCACCAGCCCGGCCCGGTTGCCCGCCCGCTCACTGCTCGCGATGGCCTGTCGGACCAGATCCGCCGCGGTGTCGAGCTGCCCCATCCGCGCGTGGGACTCGGCCAGATCGCCGAGCAGGGCGCCCTCCCCCACCGCCGAGCCGATGTCGCGCACCACCGACAGCCACTGGCCCAGCGTGTCGATCACCAAGGACGGCTCGGTGGCCGACTGAGCGAGGCGGGCGACGCCGAACGAGGCGCCGATGCGGTTGCCCTGGCTGCGCTCGAGCTTCACCGCCGCCAGGTAGTGTTGATGGGCCGAGCGGGGCTCCTGGACCGACAGCGCCATGGCGAGCCGGGCGTGGGCGTGCGCCTGCATCGACACATCGCCGCTCTCCTCACCGATGGCGAGGGCTTGCCGCGCACAGTTCGCCGCCTCCTCCACGTCGTCGGCGTAGTAGGACGCCTGGCTCAGCACGAGGAGCGAGCGCGCCACCAGAGCAGCACGACTGCCGGCAGGCCCATCGCCCCCCTGAGCCCGCTCCAGCACGCCCTCCAGCTCGGCGCGGGCCTCGGCCACCCGCCCGCACCACAGCGCGGCGAGCGATCGGGCGACGCGGCCCCGCTCCACCAGCTCCGGCGGCAGCCCCTCGGCATCGCCCAGCACCCGGGTGAGCCGGTCGAGCTGCACCTGGGTGGACCCGCTCCAATGCATCAGGATGTTCAGCGCGAGGAGCGCGCGCAGCGCCACCTCCGGCCGGTCCGGGGTGGCCTGCCGATACACGGCCAGCACGTTGTCGCGCTCGAGGGCGAGCCGGCGTAGCCCCACCGACGACAGGCCCGCGCGCTCGGCGTCGGCCGCCCACCGCTCTGCATGGCCCAGCGCCCACACGGCATGCCTGTGGGTGGCCGCTGCGAGCGACTCGGCCAGGTCGGACCGCGACAGCAGGTACTCGCGCACGCTGGCGTACAGGGAGAACCGCATCTCTCCCGGGAACCCGGGTGATGGGCGGCCCCGCACCAGCGCCTGGTCTGCCAGGGACTGGATGGCATCCGGCACCCAGGCGTCCGGATCGTCGAGCACGAGCACAGCCTCGGCGGCGTCCATCGAGAAGCCCCCGCGAAACACCGCACACTGGGCCAGCGCGTCCTGCTCCCACGGGGTGAGGAGCTCCCAGGACCAGTCGATCGTGCGCCGCAACGTCATGTGCCGCTCGGCCACGTCTCGCCGTCGGGTGCGCAGCAGGCGGAACCGCTCGTCGAGCCGATGCAGCAGCTCGGTGGGCGTGAACGCGCTCGCGCGGCCTGCTGCCAGCTCCACGGCCAAAGGGATGCCGTCCAGTCGGCGCACCAACTCGCGGGCCGCCTGCTGCTCCCCCTCGGCCAGGTCCACACCCGCCGCACGAACCCTGGCCTCGAACAACGCCACGGCGTCGGCCTCGCTCAGCGGATCGAGGGTGTGCCGACGCTCGTGAGCAAGGGCCAGCGGCCGACGGGAGGTGACCAGGAAGGCCATGTCGGGGGCCTGGCCGAGCCAGGTCTGCAGCGCCCACGCCACCCCATCCACGCACCGGTCGGCGTTGTCGAGCAGCAGCAGGCTCGGCGCCCGGTCGCCCAGGTCCAGCCCGAGGGTGTGCAGCGCCTTGCTCGGCGGCACGGTCAGCCCGGCCGCCTCCGCCACCGCTACCAGCACATCGTGCCCGCCCCTCGCCTCCGACAGGTCGACCCGGAGCACCCCGCCGGGCCACAGCTCCGAGTGCACGTCGGCCAGGTGGTGGGCCAGCCGGCTCTTGCCCACACCTCCCGGGCCGAGCACCGTGACCAGCTGCGCATCCGCCAGCCGCTCCCGCAGGGACGCCAGGTCGCCATCACGGCCGACGAATGCAGACGCGGGACCCGTCATCCTCCGCAACCATCCTTGTACCGGGCGTCAGGGCCGGTCATCGCCTTGCGCAGCGCCGAGAGCACCTGGTTGCCGCCGATGTCTGGCAGGAGGCCCAGCGGCTTCTTCAGGTCTTCCGCCATCGACATCGTCTCCGACCGGCTGCGGCAATAGCAGTCCTGCGCCACCATCGTCTTCAGCGTGGCCCGCAGCGGCTCCTTCATCGACCCGCGCACGCAGCCGGCCGCCAACGACCACCGCTCCGCCACCCGCTGCAGGGGCTCGGCCACCCGCCCGGGCTCGTTGCACCCGCCCAGATCCGTGGTCTGCTCCATCCACCCGGGGAACGGGTGGGGCAGCACCTCCGCCGACGCCTCGAGCAGCGCGCGGGAGTTGCCGTCGGTGTACCCGGCGAGCTGGTTCGGCGCGTGCCATCCGCTCACGCCCTCCGAGCCCACGCGGAATCCGACCCCGGGGATCAGGGCGTCCAGCTGCCCCACCGCGGCGTCGAACGCCGCATCCTCGGTGGCCACGTCGTTCAGGTGGCGCTCCAGCGTCGCGGCCAGGGTGCGGGCGTTGTCCAGCGCTTCGCAGAACGGCGCCTCTCCGGACTCGGCATGGAACAGCAGCTCCAGGTGATTCACAACGGCCCGCTCGGTGGCCCCGGTCAGCTTCACCCCGGCCGGGAACTCGGGGATGTCGGCCGACGGAGGGTCCTCCATCGGAGCCTGGAACTCCTGGCCCAGGTCGATGGGCATGCCGTTGCCGCACGCGAGCACGGCCCACGCGAACGGACCTACGGCGAGCCAGCGGGCACGAACCATGCAGCCTCCAGGCGCCACTGTACCGCGGCCATGGCCGTCAGTGGGGGCGAAGGGCCCGCCAGGGCTTGGGGAACCATGCCCACCGATCCGGCGCCACCGCAACCAGGCCGTTGTGGGCCATGCCGCGGGTCTCGTCGGGGTGGGTGAACGACCAGCAGAGCCACACGGGCCCCGGCAGCAGGGTGTGGGCGATGCGCCGGTACCCGCCGGGGAAGCGGTCGGACATCGGGCCGGGCTCACCGAGCATCGCGCCGGTGGCGATGGCGGTTATCCGCACGCGGCTCTGCCCAGGGTTCACACCGGGCAACGCTGGCTCTTCCCACATCGGGGCAAAACCGGCGCGCGCGGCCTCCACCCAGTCGGGCTGAAACACCCGCCCCCAGTCCTCGTCCTGCGGCCGCAGCGCGTCGAGCAGCTGCTGGGCCGACCACGGGCTGGGGTCGAGGTACGGGGCGAGGAAGTTCGCGGCGCGCTGTTCGAACGCGGCGACGTGTGAGGCATCCATGCGCGCCGTCTAACCGATCGCCACCGGGCGAAACCTCACGGTGACGCGCGGTGGCAGTCAGACCGCCGGCGCAGGGCCCCCTCACTCGTTGGTGAGCAGGTCCCGCACGCTGGCGATCTGTTCGCGGAACGCATCCGACAGGCTGGCGCCGGCCTCCATGCGCGTGCGCACCCGGATCGCGAGCATCACGTGGGTGAGCTTCTCGCCGAGGTCTTCGCCGTCCACGCCCAGCTCGTCCACCTCGCGCTCGGCGATCGCCTCGGCGGCCGCCTCGAGCTCGGCCACGCTGTGGGCCTTGGCCAGCTTGCGCACGGTGGAGGCCTTCACCCGTCCTCCCCGACGTGCTTGTCGACGAAGGCGCGGAACGCCTCCTCCTTGCTCATGGACTTGCCTGCCACGAGGATGCCGTTCCGGTAGATGCCGAACCAGGGGAGGTTGTCGATGGTGACGCTCTTACGGGCGATGGGGTTGGCCTCGCCATCCACCATGAAGAACGCGACGGTGCCCTCGTAGTCGGCGCTGATGCGCTTGAACTTGGGCTTGAACATGATGCACGGCCCGCACCAGCCAGCGTGGAAGTCCACGATGGCGAGCGGGGTGTCGGCCAGGGTCTCGACGAAGTCGGCGTCGGTGAGTGCGGTGACAGCCATCAGCCGATCTTACCCTTCACGCCGTCGAGGGAGGCCGACATGCCCGCCTCGCCGTCGTTCCAGTTGGCCTGGCAGACGTTGCCCGTCTCCCGTGCGTACTGGAAGCCCTTGAGGGTGCGGAGCACCTCGTCCACGTTGCGGCCCACGTCCAGGTTGTTGATGATCCCGGACTGCACCACGCCGTCGGGGTCGATGATGAACACGCCCCGCAGGGCCACGGAGCCAGCGAGCACGTCGTAGGCGCGGGCCACATCCTTGTCGAGGTCGGACAGGAGGGGGTATGCGAGCTCGCCGACGCCGGCCTCGGAGCGCGGCGTGCGCGTCCATGCCAGGTGGGTGTGCACCGAGTCGACGCTCACACCGAGCACATCGGCGCCGAGCGCGTTGAACGCCTCGGTCTTGTCGGAGAACGCCACCAGCTCAGTGGGGCACACGAAGGTGAAGTCGAGCGGGTAGAAGAACAGGACCAGCCAGCGGCCCTTGTAGTTGTCGAGCGAGATGTTGACGATCTCGCCATCTTTGGCCGCCTCACCGGAGAAGTGAGGGGCGGCGTTTCCAATGATGCTCATGGGTACCTCCGAATCGGGCTGCAGCCGAGGAGCCAACTTAAGCAGACCGGCCCGAGCGCCAAGGGGCGGCTCGGGGATCGGATCACGACAGGGGGCCCGCGTGCGAGGCCCGGGAGACAGACGTGAAGCTGGGCATCGACTTTGGAACCACAAACTCGGCCGTGGCCGCCCTCGACAGCGGGGGCAACCCGGTCACGCTCGAGCTCGTGCCGGGCGAGCGCGTGCAACGATCCGTGCTGCACGCGGCGACCGACGGGTCGATCCGGTTCGGGAACGCAGCATTCGCCCACTACGTGGACAATGATCTGCAGGGGCGGCTGCTCCGGTCCCTCAAGTCCTTCTTGCCGCAGGACGTGCCGAAGACGGTGCTCGCGGGCGTGCCCACCGAGTTCCACACCCTGGTGTCGCACTACATCACCTACCTCCTGCGCGCCGTGCACGACGTGACCGGCGAGGCGGTCACCGAGGTGGTGGTCGGCCGCCCGGTGCGGTTCCATGACGACCCCGCGCGGGATGCCGTGGCCGTGGACCGGCTCGCTACCGCGATCACCGACGCTGGCGTGCCGCGATTCCGGTTCGCCCTCGAGCCGGTGGCCGCGGCCCATCGCTACGAGCACGATCTCCGCTCCGACCGCACTGTGCTCGTGGGCGACTTCGGCGGCGGCACCGCGGACTTCGCGGTGCTGCGGGTGGGGCCGAGCCGAATCGGAGGCGACCGGACGCATGACGTGCTCGGCACCAGCGGCGTGCCCCGGGCTGGAGACGCCCTGGATGGCCGGTTCATGAACACGTTCCTGCTCGACCAGTTCGGTGTGGGCAGCACGGTGCGCCGGGTGCGCTCAGACGAGAGCATCCCGTGGGTGCACCCGATTCAGCGCCACATCCAGCGGCTGTACTACCTGCACCTGCTCCGGGATCCGGCTCTCAAGCGGCGGCTCGAGTCGGTGGAGCATCGCAGCTCCGATCCGCTGGCCGTACGGCGGGTGATCCGGCTGATCTTCGACGACCTCGGCTTCTCCATGGCGTGGGCCATCGAGAAGTCCAAGCAGGATCTGTGCGAGCAGGACCCCGCGACCTTCACCTTCGATGCGTTCTACGACCCCCGACTCGACATCACGACCGAGGTGGACCTGCACCGGTTCGCCCTGGGATCGGCGGAGATCCTCGCCTCCTATGAGCAGGCCATCGCGGTGGCCCTCGAGCGCGCCGGCCTCGACCGCAGCGGGATCGATGATGTATTCCTCACCGGGGGCAGCTCGAGCGTGCCGTTCGTGCGCGACCTGTTCGTAGGGCTGTTCGGCGGCGACAAGGTGCGCTCGGCCGACGCGTTCACCAGCGTGTGCGAGGGGTTGGCACTCGCATAGCGACGCCGCCCGGCACATTAGACCTCCTCCGAGGTCTCCATGCGCATCCGTCTCACACTCCTGGTCCTGCTCGGTGCCTGCTCCGACGAGCCCGGCGACAAGGTCGACGACACCGGCTCTCCCGCGACCGCGACCACCGGCACAGGCAGCGGCACCACCCCGGCCGGCTCCACGCCCAGCGGGTCCACGCCGACCGGAACCACCACCCCGACGGAGCCCACCTGGCCAGCGGGTGACCCCGACCTGCGCCGGTTCGACTGCTCCGGCATCGACCCGGCCGACCCCGCCCCCCTCGGCGGCCGCATCGCCCTCACCTTCGACGACGGCCCGCACCCCGCGCGCACGCCGCCGATCCTCGAGGTGCTCCGCGCCCACGGCGCCCCGGCCACCTTCTTCATGCTCGGCGACATGGCAGCGCAGTCCGATGCCTGGCCCATCGTCGAGGACATCCGTGACGATCCGCTGTTCGAGGTCGCCAACCACTCGTGGTCCCACGCCGACATCGCCGGCCTGCCCTACGTAGAGGCGCTCGAGGAGATCGACGCCACCACCGCCCTGCTCGAGACCTTCGGCGTCGAGGTGCGCACTTTCCGGTTCCCGTACGGCAGCAGCACCTGCGCCGCGCGGGACCTGGTGGCCGACGATCTCGGACTGAACGTCGCCGGCTGGCACGTAGACACGGTGGACTGGTGCTACGCCGCCATCGGCGAGACGGGCACCTGCCTGCAGTCCGACTACTGGCGCATCCCCAGCGAGTATGAGCGCGACATGTTCGGCTTCGTGCGCGAGCAGGTGGCGCGGTTCGACGGCGGCGTGGTGCTGATGCACGACATCCACGGCTACACCGGCGACAACCTCGACGCGCTGCTCACGATGCTCGAGGACGGGGGCTACAGCTTCGTGCCGCTGTCCGACTTCGAGCGGCTCGACGCTGGCGATCCGGTGGACCTGCCGTACCTGGGCGAGGCGTGCGACCTGCGCGACGACCAGTGCTGGCAGGTGGAGTACTTCGCGTGGTGCGAGCCGGTCGACCCGGGTGACGCCGGCAGCTCCGCGGGGCTGTGCGTGCTGCCGTGCGAGGGCCTGTGCATCGACCGCGACGGCGCCGCCACGACCTTCTGCGCCACGGTGGAACCGGGCGCTGGCCTCTGTGTCGGGCGATCCGGGCCACGGAACGACGCCTGCGCCGCGGTGCCCGGCACGGTGGGCGGCGAGCTCGACCGCTGGCTCGGGGAATCCAGCGCGGATCCGGCCACCGCGGAGGTGTGCGTGCCCCCCAGCTGGCTGTGAGCCTGGAGGATTGACGGGGACCTTACGCGGTCGAATGCCGGATCCGGGCATCCTCTCAGCATCTGCCCCTGGAGGACCCGTGCGCTCGTTGTCCCTGATCGCGCTGCTGGTGTCATGTGCCGCCCCCGACCCTGCTGTGGCGCCCGCCGTGGTGGAGGCCCCCGCCGCCGAGCTCGGCGTCGCCCGCGCGGGCCTGGTGCACACGCTCGAGAAGCCGCTCGTGCCCGGCACCTCCACCCGGTTCCGCGTCGCGGGGGCCGTGCCTGGCGAGACCGTGTACATCGTACGCAGCTTCACCGGCACTGGAGATGGGCCCTGCCCCGGCATCGTCGGCGGCGCGTGCATGGAGATCCTGAACCCGATCAAGGTGCAGGGCAGCAACGTCGCGGACGCCTCCGGCATCGCGTTCATCGACATGCCCGTGCCGATGGGCGCCCCGATCGGCGCCTTACTCCACACCCAGGCCGTGGCGATCCGCGGTGTTGGTGGTGGTGACTCGGCGATCTCCGACGCGCGCTCGGATGATGTGCGCCCAGCGAACGGCGTGGTGGACGTGGCCGACGCCGACCTCGGCGCGGCTCCTGAAGGCTGCGACGTGGCCCAGCGGGTGGCGATCCGCAATGCGGGCGGTGCGACCCTCACCATCACCGACATCGCCAT
>JBLFXJ010000083.1:0-24496 GCA_047609825.1 Myxococcota bacterium | reverse complement strand
GGGTCCTTCCTTGCGAAATACAGGTGAACCTCGGACGGTCCCGTGAGATCCAGCGCTCGTCCGGCGTCGTCGGTCAGCGCCGTGGGCACGAGCTGAACGCTGTATGGGGTGTCCCGCGCGAACCGGCCGCGCACGGTCAGGCGTCGTCCATTCAGGGTGACGTCCAGGTCCTCCACCGCCGGCTCGAACCGGAGCAGGTTCCGCGCTTCGATGGGCCCGACCCGCGTCGGGGGCGCGGAGAACTCGACGGTGACTGCGCGATCCGAGGTGCAGCGGAGCGGCTGGTCGGCGGTGTAGCGGGTGCCGCGGGAGCTCACTGGGAGAGTGGACCCTGGGCAGCCCAGCTGGGTGGGACGGAACGGCTCCGCGGTCCGGAAGCTCACCTCGCGCACCGCCTCGGAGGCCGCATCATCGAGGGACAGGGCGATGCGCATGCGGGCCGCGGTGCCCAGCGGGATGGGCTCGCGCAGCACCAGGCTGTAGGACGCGGGTGCATCCGCTGAGGCCCGGTCGAGCGCCTTGACCTCGAAGTCGTCCGCGTCGAGGACGCGCAGCCCATCATCTCCCAGCCCGGGCAGCGGACGGAGGACGATCCGGGTGCGGGCGGCCAGGGCGGCGGGCGTGATCGGCTCGCGGAAGTCCAGGGTGATCGTGCGTACATCGGATAAGCCGGTGGCGCCATCCCGCGGGATCGTGCGCGTGGGGGGCGCCATCAGCGTGAACAGGTCGGTGCTGGCACCGTCCACCTTGGCCGTGACGACGGACAGCGCGGGCCACGGCTCGGCCGGCCGGAACTGCAGGGTGTGGTCGTCGAGCCAGGTCCACGCGCCCGGTTGGTCAGGCTGAAGTCCGATCAGCCGGCCGGGGTTGTCTTCTGGGCCACCACCATCGGGGCCACGGGCGCCCCCAAAGAACACGGTGAGCGGGTCCCAGCTCCGCAGGTAGCGGTCGGGCACGATCACCGTGCCGGCTGCCGATGGGCGCTGGAGGAGCGCGTCCAGGAGCACATCGGTGCGTCCTGCGAGCGCCACCGCGGTGAGTCCGGAGAGACTGGCCACCAGGAGCCAGGTGCTGCGTCGAAGCCACATACGGTTCATTGGGCATCCTCCGCGGCGCGCTCGAGGTAGGTCTGGACGACGGCGTCTGGTGGGCCGTGATCAGGTGCATCGAGGCCAGCGATGACCGGGCGCGCCCGCACCGGTGCGGCGTCGGCGGGCTGCTCCAGTGCCAAGAGCCAGTCGCCCGCCGTCAGCTCGACCCGGCGCACGACGCCGCTGCCGACCACGCGACCGTCGAGTGCCACCACCCGGGCGAGCACCCGGTCGGCGGCAGCCTTGACGCCCACCCCAACGGGGCCATCACGGTCGGCATGGAATCGGAACCACCGCGACGCGCCGGGTGCCAGGAGGACCTCCGGGCCGAGACCCTCGGTCAGTGGCTCCACGACCGAGGTGATGATGCGGGCCTCGCCGAACAGGGCGGCACCCTCGAGTGCACGAAGGGTGATCCGGGCGCGGCCGGTGGGGAGCCAGGCGTCGAGGCTGCCACCTCGCTCGCGCACAACGACCCGGGGCGGTCCATCCGGTGGGCGGATCTCGGCCACGTAGGGGCAGCTCGCGGTGAGGTGCACGACCTGATCGGCCGGTAGGTCGAGGTCGAGGGCCTGCGCCGCGCCCGCCAGAGCGACGCGTCGTGCGGCCTCCACCCGCACAGTGGGGGCGGCGGTCGATGTGCGCTGCGGGCCGCTCTCGCCCCGTGCGACCCACGCCAGTACGGGTCCGGGCTCCCAGGTCAGGTCGAGCACCCCGCCGGGCCCCACGGGCGCGCCGGGCTCGGTGTACACCCGGCCGTCATCCCGAACGAACCGCATCTGTGCGCCGATCACCTCGACGGTGCCTTCGGCGTCTGCGGGCACCCGTCGCAGGGATGAGCCCGCTCTCGGCATCCAACGCTCGCTCGGTGACAGGTGGGCGAGGGCCGGTGCGCCGGACGCGTCGAGCACGTCGGCAGCCACGAGGCGCTCCGCGTCGTCGAGATTCACCAAGGTCAACGACCGGGCGCCAGCGAGCGCGACCTCCCGCGGTCGCGTGTCGGCCCACGCGAGTCGGTCGCCCACCGATGCGGCGGTTCCGGCCTCCAACGTGAGCAGGAGGTCGACGACGTCGGCGGGCAGCATCACCCGGCTCGCGGACCGCGGCGGCAGGGTCCAGGTCTGGCGTGCCGGTCGCGCGGCGGCGGCGTCTCTGAGTGCGAGAGGCACCGCGCGGGCGCGCACATCGAGGAGCGCTGGCCCATCGGACGCCCTCCACAGCCGGGCGCGGCGCTCACCGTCGAGGGCGAGCACCAGGGCAGCCTTGTCGCCGACACCGACGGTTCCTCCGACACTCGCCCCGGGCCAGCCGGTGGCACCGCGCACGATGAGCGCGGTGGCGTCGGCGCGCGGGAGGTCGACGGCCAGCGCGCGGTCGCCCAGTGTCATCGGCACGGACTCCGTCAGCTCCAGCCGCTCGGCGCGTACCCGATCGCCTAGCAGGATCAGGCCGTCTTCGGTGAGCGGAACCGTCGAGCCTGCGGGAACACACGGCGCGCCGCGCTCGGGACACACCCGGACGCCGCGCCGGCTGCCGGTAACGGCCAACAATCCAGGTCGTTCGCCGGAGAGCAGCACGCCCGCGCCCGCGCCCACGCCGGTCGCGAGCCCTGGCTCTCGCACGGCGCGAGGTCGCGACGCGTCCACCGACACGGTCACCGGGTTGCGTCCGCCGTCGAGAGACCACACCCGCAGCCGTGTGGGCAGGCCATGTGGCCGCCGGACCGCGAGATCCGCGGGCCGGCCGGTGGCCGTTCCCACCGTGCGCCAGCCATCGCCCGTGTCGATCTCCACCGCCACGGCTACGGTCTCGCTGGAGCGCGCCGTTGCCCGCACCAGGTCGGCTCCGTCGGACAGGGTCAGGGGCATCAGCACGCCGGCCCCCCCGGGCGACACCGTCCGGCGTTCGCCGGTCGCCATCGCGGCCAGGCTGCGCGCCGTCGGAGCCGTCATCTGAATGGTCGTCGAGCCAGAATGGCCGGACACCGGCTCGACTCGGAGGGTGTAAGCACCCGGTGCGAGCCACGCCGAGAGGCGGAAGTTCCAGTCATCGGGCCGGTCGTCATTGCTCGCGACCACCGCGCCGGTGGCGTCGACCAGCCGAGCGCGGACGTCGATGGAGCCCGTGGAGGCCAGGGTGATCAGGCCTGGCTGCCCCACCGAGACGGCGTGGGATCCTCGGGCGTCGACCTCGCGGGTGATGCCGGCGATCAGCTCCCGGGGCTCCACTGTGAGGGTGTACGGCACGCCTGTGCTGCGGCGCGCGCTGGTGAGCGCCACCGTGTAGTCGCCGGCCTCGAGCGCTGTCACGAGCGAGCGGCCGGGCACGATGCGACCCACCTCTCCGGCACTCCCCGTGACCCGGCCGGCCATCTCGTCGCCGGACCGGAGGGTGACGATGGCGGGAGCGGGCAGGGTGAATGTCCAGGTGTCCGGGGTGCGCTCGGCACCGTCCGCCACCGGCTCCGACCACACATGCGACACCGTGGTCCCGAGGGGAAGCGGGTGGGGTCCGTGCCCCTCCAGCGTGGTCGCACCGCGGACCGGGGTGAGCGTGGTCATGCGCCGGGTGGGGACCTGCTCGGGTAGCCCGATGATCACGTACGACCCGGCAGCGAGCGATTCATCGAGCTCGCACTGGCCGCCCGGGGTCGTCAGTGGCCACCCGTCGTCGTCTTCCAGGCGGCACTCGAAGGTGCGTCCCGGGCCGAAACTGCGGATGCGGTAGCGCCCGGCCTCGGGCACCGTGATCCGGTAGCGCACGGCGTCGCCGGCGGGAAGCGACACACGGGCCGGCAGATCGGCCGCCAGCTCGCCACCGTCCACCACCCGGGTGCGGTCGAGTACCAGCCCGATGTGGCCTTCGGACTTGCCGGTTGGGCTGACGGTCAGCTGGTAGTCGCCCTCTCGCAGGTAGCGGGCGACCAGGAAGTTCCGGCCGACCCCGTTGCGGTCACCGGAGGCCAGGCCCAGCCGCGTACGGGTGCGCACACCGCCCTCGGTGGCGAGCAGCCCGGTGGACTGGAGCCGGTACAGGCCAGGCTCCGCGACGGTCACGGCCCAGGTCTCAGACTCGCTCGCATCGAGGTCGGTGGAGGCGGGTTTGTCAGCCCGGAGCTGCGGAAACTTGGGGAGCGACGAAAGGATCGATGCGGGCGGAGGTGTGAGCGGCACCGCGTCGGGGGTGAACCGGAGGCTTCCCCGGACCACCTGGTCGGTCGGGTTGGCGACCCCGACTTTGTACGACCCCGGCGCCAGCCGGTGACTCGCCGCACGAGCCTGCTCGAGCACCACCTCGAGCGGAGTGCCGGCCTCGGTCATGGCGTCCAGGGTGCCAGCGCGCCCGACCCGGATCGGCAGATCGTACACCTCGCCTGGGGTGAGCGCGACGGGGACGCTCTGGGTGGGATCGAGCGGTAGCGGCCGGATCACGACGCCGCGGGCCACGTCGGGGATCCCCGTTGGCCGAAGCCCCATGGACCGGAACGGGCCGTCCAGGACATGCCTCAGCTCGGGCATTGGAGCCGCTTCAGCCGGACCGCCGGTGAGGGCGCTCCGGGCCCAGTCGGTCCACCCGTTGGGGCCGAGCTTCAGCTCCACAATCCCCTCATCGACCGGGGTGAGCTCCAGGATGTGCAGCCCAGCGTCCAGGGTGTCGTCCCACTCGTCGAGCACCTGCGGGGGTGCTTGGTATTCAGTGGGCGCTGAGATCCAGTACGGCCGCACCCGCATCAGCGCCGACGTGCCGGAGGTCGCGATTCGATACCGGGCGGTCTTCTTCACATCCAGCAGGATCGACGTCGGCCCGAGCAGGTTGAAGCGCTCCTGGTGTGCCACCTTCGGCGACAGCGGGATCCCGCTGTGTGCGACCACGTCGAACCGGTCGGTGCGTGACCGGTACAACAGGGGGCTCGGCGTCGGGATGTCTGCCAGATCGGCGGCGTGGAGCGTGGTCAGGTAGGTCGGGCCGCTGCCGTTGGTGATCGGCCCGTTGCGATCGAACCACGTGAGGGTGTAGGCCTGACCGGGCGTTCCTTGCACGGAGATCACGCCGGCCGTGCTGCCGTCCAGCCGAACCTGCGCGCGGGGCACCCGTGACTCGTCGGAGATCTCGGCGGTAGCCCCGCCCGCACCGAATGCGCCTCCCGACCCATAGCTGCGGCCCCCCAAGATGAGCGGCGCCACCTCGGCGAGGTCCACTTGAGCGAAGTCAACGCCTGCAGGAACCCACATCCGGTCGGTGCCGGTGGGGCCGATGCGCCGCGGCTCCCGGCCGGCGGGAGCCAGGGAGGGCAGTTCCCACTGGGTATAGAGCGCATCTTCGGGCCCGGATTCGGCCCACGCCTGAGGCGGTCCGCCATACGCCACCAGCTGGTACAGCCCGGGCTCGAGGGATGTGGCGAGCGCACACCTGCGGGCGGGCTGGCCCGTGGAGGGCTCGACGATCGTGCACGACGGTCGTGCGTCCACGAGCCAGGTGCCGTGCTGCCAGATGCGCAGGTCGGCCAGTGACCGCCCGACCGCCTCGAAGCTGGTCGATTCGCGCTTGTCGACCTCGATCCACCACGCCCGCTCCTGCCGATCCGCCAGGCGCGTCGTCACTTGCTGGGCACGCGGCAGCGCTGGGGTGTCTCCGAGGCGCTCGAACCGGGTGACCGAGACCTGGGCCTCGCCTTCTCCATCGACCGGGGCGCGCACGACCAGCTTGATCTGCCCTTGATCGAGGAAGGCGTCCACGCGCCCGTCCCGCTCACCGGGCTGGCCATCCAGCGCCCCCGGACCCGTCATCCGGTCCACGAGCTGCACCGACGCGCCACTTGGGCTGGCGACCTCGAACGCGTACCGACCGAACTGGGCTGCCGTGAACACCGCCTGCTGGCGGCCGGTCGCTGGAACCGTGAACGACGTGGACGAACCCGGCTCGGGTGGCGCGCCGATGGCAGCGAACAGCGCGACGAACAGCAGCATTCCGCCTCCGCAGGTGCCCAGGCCTGTTGCGAGGACCAGGCCAAGGTACTCCGGCGTGGGAATGTGGGGCGAGCGTCGGCTCTCCCCGCGAGCGCGCTGACCCGAGATGCAGGTCGTAGAGTGGCGCGCAGAATCGTAGATGGACGGCAGCGCGGTTATGCGGACGGCTTCGGAGGCTCCCGTGACCACGCTTCGCGATCAGCTGCCAGACCACGCCAGCGAGGCCGACGATCGGCAGCTCGCGATCGACAAGGTGGGCATTCGTGGCCTGCAATACCCGATCGTTGTGTGGGATCGCGCCAATGAGGTGCAGCACACGGTCGCCACCGTCGCGATGTATGTGGCGTTGCCGCCCCACTTCAAGGGCACCCACATGTCCAGATTCGTCGAGGTGCTGCAGGAGCGTCGCGGCGAGGTCACGCTGGGCACCATCGAGCCGTTCCTCGAGCACCTGCAGCAGCGGCTCGAGTCCCACGAGGTGCACCTCGAGCTCGCCTTCCCGTACTTCATCGAGAAGCGGGCGCCAGTGAGCGGGGTGCCCTCGCTGATGTCGTACGACTGCGAGTTCGTCGCATCCCGGGCAGGGGAGGTGATGGACTTCATGCTCCAGGTCACCGTGCCGGTGAAGAGCCTGTGTCCCTGCAGCAAGGCGATCAGCGAATATGGGGCCCACAACCAGCGCAGCCTGGTGACGGTCGCAGTGCGCGCGGAGTCCATGGTGTGGATCGAGCAGGTGGTCGACGTGGTGGAGGCCTGTGCCTCCGCGCCGCTGTTCGCGCTGCTCAAGCGCGAAGACGAGAAGTACGTCACCGAGCTTGCCTACGACAACCCAAGGTTCGTCGAGGATCTTGTGCGGGACGTGGTGATCGGGATGCGTGCGCTTCCGGGCGTGAACTGGCTCCGCGTGTCGGCCGACAACCAGGAGTCGATCCACAACCACGCGGCGTTCGCGGAGATCATGTGGCGGGCCTGACCGGCGACGAGCTGCCGTGCCTCCTCACCCCGATTCCCGGTCCGCGGTCCCGGGCCTGGGTGGATGTGCTCGCGCAACACGAGTGCCCGGCCATCACCTCACGTCGGTCCCGCCGGGCGAGCGCGCTCGGTCTGGCCCACGCCGACCCCATCGTGTGGGAAGAGGCGGCGGGCGCCGTCATTCGCGATGCAGATGGAAACAAGTTCGTCGACATGACAAGTGGGTTCGCCGTCGCACTGGTGGGTCATCGGCACCCGGCGGTCGTGGCAGCGGTGCGGAGCCAGCAAGACCGCCTGCTGCACGCCATGGGAGATGCGTTCCCAGACGTCACGCGTATCCGGCTGCTCCAGGCGTTGGCGCAGCGCTGTCCCGGTGACCTGGAGGTGTCGATCCTGGGTCTCTCCGGATCGGATGCCGTGGAGGCAGCCGTGAAGACCGCGGTGCTCGCGACCGGTCGGACGGGCGTGGTGACCTTCGATGGGAGCTACCACGGGCTGTCCCTCGGAACGGTCGCATTACAGGGGTACAAGGACGCATTCCTCAAGCCGTTCGTAGGCGTTGCACATCCTGCGGTAACAAAGTTGCCATGGGGGTGCGGGGCAGAGGTGCTGCGCACACGACTGGCGGCGGGCGACATCGGACTCGTGCTGCTCGAGCCGATCCAGGGGCGCGGAGGCGTGCGGCTGCCGCCGGACGGTTGGCTGGCCGAGGTGGCGCAGCTGGCGAGAGACGCCGGTGCATTGGTCGCGCACGACGCGATCCAGACGGGGCTCGGCCGCACCGGTGCGTGGTGGGCAGGAGAGGCGCGCGGCGTGGTCCCGGATCTGCTCTGCGTGGGCAAAGCGCTCGGGGGAGGGTTCCCGCTGTCGGCCTGCGTGGGCACGCGCGAGGTGATGGACGCCTGGGGCGCGTCCACCGGAGAGGCGCTGCATACCCAGACCTTCCTCGGACACCCGGTGGGCTGTGCCGCCGGTCTGGCGGTGCTCGGTCTGCTCGCAGAATGGGATGCTCCCGCGAGAGCAGCGGCTTTAGAGCTGGAGATTCGGGGTATGATGTCGGTGCCGGTGAGGGGTGCTGGCGCCATGCTCGCCGCGGAGGTTCCGGGTGCGGCCTACGCCACCTGTCTGGCCCTCCTCCGGCGTGGCTTTCTGTGTCTGCCCGTGGGGTCGGATGACCGGGCGGTTGGAATCATCCCCCCCCTGACGATCAGCGGTGCCCAGCTCACGGCGTTTGCGGCAGCATTCGACGAGGCGCGTGCCGAGGTGGAGGCATGAGGCCGCCCGAAGCCGAGGCGCTCGCTGTGCGCGTCCGCTCCTTCATCCGTGGCGAATCCGAGGAGGGTTTCGGGGAGATCGCCCTGGCGGTCGGTGCCTATCAGCGGGCGAACAGCCCTGTCATCGCTGCACTGTCGGACGGCGCCCCGCTCACCTGGAGGGACCTCCCCGCCGTTCCCGTTGAGCTGTTCAAGCGGGTGGCGGTGGGCACGGTGCCGGTAGGAGAGGGCCGCGTGTTCCGGACCTCCGGCACCACCGGCGGCCCCCGCGGAGAGCACCGCACCTGGACGCCAGAGCTGTACGAGCTCGGCGCGGAGCGCTGGGCGCGCGCCTGCGTGGAGGATCTGCCGCCGCGTGCACACGCGCTCCTGCTCGATGCGTGGGCGCATCCCGACTCCAGCCTGTCGCACATGGTGGCGCTGCTGACCGATGAGGCGGAGTGGTACCTCCGACCCGATGGTGTGGACCTCGACGGCTTGGAGCGGGCCCTTGCGGCGGAGACGGAGCCCGTGTTCGTGCCGTGTACGGGATTCGCCCTGGCCGAGTGGTTCGAGCGGGGCACGCCTGCGGCGCCTCCGGGCTCGGTGGTGATGGTGACCGGTGGGTTCAAGGGCCGGGTGCAGCGGGTGGACGATGTCGGGCTGTATGCGGCGGCGCGGGCGGCATTCACCGGGTGCCGTGTGGTCACCGAGTATGGGATGACGGAGCTGTCGAGCCAGCTCTGGGGTGAGCCGGGGGGCGACTATGCTCCGCCGGCGTGGCTTCGGGCGCTGGCGGTGGACCCGGTGACCGGAACGCCACTGCCCGCCGGGCGGCCGGGTCAGCTGCGGTTCGTCGATCTGTGCAACCTCGACAGCGCGGTCGCCATCGAGACCCTCGATGCGGGGGTCGTGCACGAGGACGGCACCGTGACGCTGCACGGCCGACTGGCGGGGTCTGGCGCGCGCGGGTGCTCGCTCACGGTCGAAGAGGCGTGGGCCCGGAGGGTGCGATGAATATCATGTGGCACGCTGTGCGGCGGTGGCGTGATCGCCTGGCCGAGGCGGCCCCGCCCCGGTTCACCGACCTGTCCACGGAGGGGGCGGTGGCGGCGCGGGCAGCGGCCTTGGCGGCCCTCAATGACGATGCGCTGGACACCGTGGCTCGGGTGGACGTGCGGCCGTTCCCGTCGGCGGTCGTCGTGTGTGCACGCACCGTGTTCACCGCACCGCTGGAGTGGTGTGCGGTGCTGCTCGGGCGAGGGACCGAGGTGGTGCTGAAGATGCCCGCGGGCGAGCCCGGCTGGGCTCCGGATCTGGTGGCGGCGGCCGAGGCGGAGCACCTGCCGCTCAGCTGGACCGACGCGCGTGAGGTCGTGGGGCGACATCCGCTGGTGATCGCCATGGGATCGGATGCTGCGGTGGCGGACATCCGGCGAACGGTGAGCCCCACGGCGCGGGTGCTCGCCCATGGGCATCGGTTCTCTGCGGCCTGGATCACGCGGTCGGAGAGCTGGACGGATGTGGCCCGGGATCTGGCGATGTACGACACCCGCGGGTGCATGTCGCCGGCGGTGGTGTTCACGCCATTGCCCCTGGACGATGCGCTCGATGAGCTCGCGGTGGCCATGGCGCGGGCCGAGGAGCGCTGGCCGCGGGGGCGTCTGGCGGGCATCGAAGGGGCCACGCTGCGCTCACGCACCGCACTCTCCCGCGCCGTCGGACAGTCGCGGGTCGGCTATGGCTGGGCGCTACACGTGTTGCCCGGCGACCAGCTCGAGCCCACGCCGCTGCCGCGGGCGTCCACCGTGGTGGCTGTGGCGGATCGTCGGGAGGCCATGGACCTCCTCTCTGCGCACCGGGCGTGGCTGAGCACCGTGGGCACGGACGACCCCGAGAGTGCTGAGGCTTGGCTCGATGCTGGTGCGTGCCGCGTGTGCCGGCCTGGGCAGATGCAGCGTCCGCCGTTGGTGCGGATGCACGATGGCGAGAACTGGCTGGTGGCGTCCGGGCGCGCAGTGTGGTCGGAGGTGTGAGCTGGCGCCGCCGGGCGGGGCAGGGCCTGCGGGTGCTGGCCATCTTGTCCGTCATCGCATGGGTTCTCCCCCCGCTCCAGGTGATCTCTGTCCGGTTCGCCGACCCTACCGTCACCCCGACGATGGTCGGGCAGGCGGTGGGCGGCGCGTGGCAAAGCGGCTGGGTAGCGCCGAGCCACACGACGATGCGGCTGGAGGCGCTCGGCGAGCACGTTCCCGCGATGGTGGTCAGTGCCGAGGACCAGACGTTCTTCCTGCACTCCGGCTTCGATGACCGGCAGATCTGCGCGGCGATCGAGGACTGGCAAGGGGGCGAGCGCCTGCGCGGCGCGAGCACCATCAGCCAGCAAGTGGCGCGCAACCTGTTCCTCTGGCAAGGCGGCGGCTTCGCCCGCAAGGGCCTCGAGGCGGTGTACACGGTCTGGCTGGAGCTGCTGGTCCCCAAGAAGCGGATCCTGGAGATCTACCTGAACATCGCCGAGACCGGGCCGGTGACCTTCGGATTCGAGGCAGCAGCACAGCGGTGGTATGGGCGTCCGGCGGCGGCGCTGACCCGCGACCAGGCCGCGCGCCTCGCCACGCTGCTGCCAGCGCCGACGAGCCGGGACTCGACCTCGGCGGCGTCGGGCCGTCGGGCCCAGTGGGTGCTGCGCAATCCGGCTCCGGTGCCCTGGCGTGCGGGGTTCGAGGATGCGGGCCGGGCGTGGGCGGGGCGAGAGGCGCGCCTTCCCGACTGCCTGCTCTGAACGGAGCGAAGCGCGATTGGTTCAGGAAATCCGATGACTCTCGGAGAGTGATGGGCGGTCTGTAAGACCCCGCTGTGTTGCGCGTTCGGTGGACGACACACACGGAGCCCACCATGACCCGCAGCCTGCTCGCCCTCGTCCTCGCTCTCACCGTCGGCGCCTCCGCGTCCGAGCCATCCCAGGTCCTCGAAGACTTCGGCGGCGCCCCGACCCTGCCCTCGACGGTGGCCCCTCGCACGGCGCCAGCGCTGTCCACGGCGACCCCTGCAGTGCGCGCTGCCCGCGCGAAGGGCGTGGCCTGGGTGCTCGCCAATCAGCACGCAGACGGCGGCTGGAGCTCGGGCGCCCATGGCTCCGATGGGGTGCAGGCGAGCTCGGACGTGGCGACTACGGCGTTCACCACGCTCGCGCTCGCCCGGGATGCCGGCGGCAGTGATCGCCACGACGTCGCGATCGCGCGCGGCGTGGACTTCGTGCTCACGGCCGTGGACGCGGCCCCCGATGGGCCCCGCCTCGCCACCCCGGTGGGCACCCAGATCCAGTACAAGCTCGGTGAGCTGGTGGACACCCACCTGGCGGCGCTGATGCTGGGTGAGCTCGCCGGCAGCCTGGACCGGGGCCGCAACTCACGGATGGATACAGCGCTCGACAAGGTGCTCACCAAGGTGCAGTCAGCGCAGCGCGCGGATGGCTCGTTCGACGGCAACGGGTGGGCGCCGGTGCTCTCCACCTCCCTCGCCGCCCAGAGCCTGAATCAGGCGGTCGCCCTCGGCAAGGTGGTCGACGAGGACGTGATCTCCCGGTCGGATGCCTACCAGCAGCGGATGGCAGACACGAGCACGGGCGCGTTCGACGCGTCGGCGGGGGCGGGCGTCGAGCTGTACGCGGTAGCGGGCTCCCTCGCGAACAACAAGCAGATCACCGACCGAACTGGCCGGTACACGGCGGATGCTCCGGCGGCAGCGGCAGCCGAGGCGGTCCAGGCGGCGGCCGTGGGACGGATCGCCGGCGATGACGGCCGGCTCATGGCCGGGTTCGGGTCCATCGGTGGCGAAGAGATGCTCTCGTACATGATGATCAGCGACACCCTTGCGGCCGAAGGCGGATCCGAGTGGGCGAGTTGGGAGGAGCGGATCGGGACGTACCTGGTGGGGATCCAGAACGCCGACGGGTCGTGGGTCGGGCATCACTGCATCACCAGCCGGGCGTTCACGACGGCGGGCGGTCTGATGACCCTGTCGGCGGGCGACGCCGCTCGGGCGCCGGCGCCGGCGCGGGGGTGAATCCTACGCGCAGAGGAATGCTGGCGGGAGGCGCTGCGCTGCTGGTGGGCTGCACCTGCGGACGGTCGGCGGATCCGGTGTTGGAACGTGGTGTCTCTGCGCTGTGGGCGCTTCAGGCCGAGGACGGCGGGTGGCACAGCCGCACCTATGGCTTCCTCGCGCCCGGCGAGACGCTGACCGCCTTCGCCCTGGCCACTCTGGCTCGAGTGCCCGATCTGGCGCCTGCCGCTGGGCTCTCCCGGGCGCTGTCATTCCTCACCGAACGCGGGCGGGACGGGTCCCTCGGACTGGGCGGGCTCGCCTCGGAGTACCCGACCTATGCGACCGGCCTCGGCCTGGGCTGCCTGGCACGCGCGGGCGTGGAGCCGGCGGTGCAGGCGGCGATGCGGGCCTGGCTCCTTGGTCAACAGCGACTCGGGGCCCAGTGGGGACCGGCGGATGGTGGGTTTCCCATGGGGAGCGCCGCTGCGCCGCCGGTGCCGCCGGCCCACCCTGGACATGTGGACCTGTCGATGACCCGCCGTGCCATCGAGGGCCTGTGCGCTGGCGGCTGGTCGGGGCCCGCGCGTGACGGTGCGCTCAGGTATGTGCGACGGAGTCAGCGCTCGGACGGGAGCTTCGTGTACTCGGCGGTGGAGGACGCGCTGAACAAGGGAGGCCGTGGAGACGACGGCCCGCAGGGGTATGGCTCGGCCACCGCGGACGGCGTGCTCGCAGCGCTGGCGCTGGGGGAGCGGGCGCTGGCGGAGTCCGGCGCGAACGCGCTCCGGCAGATGCACCGGCTCGACGGAAACCCGAGGTTGGGACAACAACACCAGGGGTTCGTGCCAGCGATGCGGGGGTACTACCTGGCCGGCGCCGCGGCGGTGTTCGCTGCGTTGGGCGGTCCGCCGGGATGGGCCGAGGCGCTGGGCGAGGCGGTGCGCGCCGGGCAAGGCGCGGATGGACTGTGGCGCAACCCCGTCACGCTGCAGAAGGAGGACGATCCGCTTATCGCGAGCCCCCTGGCGCTGTCGGCCCTGCTCGACGCGGCGTCAGCGTAGCTCGATGGTCACGTAGCTGGCGTCGAGGCTGTACCAGGCGCGCACCGGACCCTCGGGTGGCAGGGCGGCCTCGGCGTCGAGTCGCACCGGCTCACCGTCCAGCCCGGCCACCAGCGACAGATCGGCGCGCACGTCCGTCGCGAAGCCCAGCGGGTCGTCCATGTAGCCAGACCCGTCGAAGGCGCCCTCGAGCTCGGACCAGTACCAGCCCACCGAGAGCGCCTGGAACTGCTGCGGGAACCAGTCCTCGCCCAGCGCGGCCATCGCATAGGCCTGCGTGGTGTCGTTGAGGGGCTGCAGTCCGATCCCCCAGGTCTGCGTCGGCACCAGCGCCATGCGCTCGTCCCACGCCGGGTCGCTGAGGTCGCAGTCCGATTCGATGGTGTCGGCTGGGATCTCTACGCCGAGGGTCAGCCCCTTGTCGGCCACCCAGCCATCCACCCGCGGGATGAGGGGCCCGTCGGCTCGCAGCGTCACCGTGCAGCGCACGTCGAGCCCGTCCATCGCGCCGACCGTGACGAAGGGCGCGACGGGTGCGCCCTCGAGATCGGTGATGCCCACGACCGTGCTCGTGGCGGGGTCCCACCCGAAGCCGGCGGCCAGGACGCGGATGCCGGTCGGTGGGGGCAAGGTCGTGCCGCCGCCGGTGCCGCCCCCGCTCCCGCCCGTGCCAGTCGCGGGCGGGTCATCGCACTCCGGCCCGGTACATGCGCTGCCGGTGTCGATGCAGTTGGCGCCGATGCACTCGTCATCCTTGGCGCCGCACCCGATCAGCAGGATCGAGACGGCCAGCCTCATGTGGGCGCCGAGGTGCGCTCGAGCACCGTGACCGCGCACAAGGCCTCGTCCCACCCGATGGCCCCGCCCGCGTTGTGGGCCAGCCCCAGCGTGGGTGGTGAGCCGTTGTGCATGCCCTGCCGCTCCCCGGCCTCGCCGCGCAGCTGCTCCGTGAGCTCCGTGATCATGCCCAGGCCGGTGGCAGCGAGGGGATGGCCCTTGCTCACCAGACCGCCGGACAGGTTCACTGGCAGCTCGCCTCCGAGGGCGGTGGCGCGGCTGCCGACGAACGGCCCACCTTCGCCGACCGGCACCAGGCCGAGCTGCTCGAGGTGGTGGATCTCACACCACGAGGTGGCGTCGTGGAGCTCGACGATCTGGACGTCTGCCGGGCCGCAACCTGCTTGCTTCCATGCCTTTGCGGATGCATAGCGGGTGAGGGATGGCGCGTCGAGGTCTCGGTAGCGACCGCCGGCAAGCGCACAGGCCCGGATCCGAAGCGCCCGATCCCGCACGGCAGGGTCGCGGTCGGCGAGCAGCCGGTCGCTACACACGAGCACAGCGGCCGCCCCGTCGCTCATCGGCGCGCACATGGCGCGGGTGAGCGGGTCGACCACGAGCCGGTCGGCGAGCGCGGCCTCTGGCGTGACGGTGAACCGGTACTGGGCGGCGGGGTTGAGCGAGCCGTGGTGGTGGTTCTTGCTCGCGCCCACCGCGATCTGCTCGAGGGTGGTGCCGTAGCGGGCCATGTGGTGGCGGGCCTGCAGGGCGTGGATGTCGAGGAACATCACCCGGCTCGCCGAGGGCGCGAAGGTCTGGCCGTGTTGTGCCGCCTGCTTCGCGAAGAACGCCTGCCACTCCTCCGGATGGAGTTGCTCGATGCCGCCGGCGAAGATCGCGAACATCTTCGCGGGGTCGTCCGGCACCACCGTCTTCTCGACGCCGATGGCGAGCGCGAGATCGGTATCACCCGCTCGCACGGCGTTCACAGCGGCGTGGAGCGCGAGCGATCCGGTCGCGCAGCCGCCCTCGACGTTGACGATGGGCGCGGGCCCGCGCAGTCGACCCGAAGCGACCATCGGAGCCAGCGCATGCTGCCCCCGCAGGTTGCCTTGCCCCCACAGGTGCATGGCGCAGTTGCCGAACCAGACGGCGTCCACGGCGCGTCCGTCCGCGAGGCCAGCATCGGCGAGGGCGCCCTCGACGGCCTCCTCGGTCAGTGAGCGGAAGTCCCGCTCCGGCCACTTCCGGAATGGCGTCGCGGCGGCTCCCAGCACCCAGGCGGTCTGCACATCACCTCCCGCTTCGGGAGTCAGCATACCCCTGTTGGCGGATTCACGGCGCCGTGACGTCCACCTCGAACATCGCCCGGCTGCCGTCGCGCTCGACCGTCACGTAGGCCGTGCCCTCCGACACGCCCTGCATCGCGCCCGTGAGCACCGTGAGCACCTCGGGGTCCGAGCTCTCCCAGTCGACGAGCTCCGGATCGAGCGGGGCGCCGTTGCCTTCGACCACGAGCGGCAACCGTTCGCCGACCCGCACCTCTGCGGGCGGCCCCGCGAAGCTCAGGGTGAGGGCAGGGGCGACAATGAGCTTCCACACCACCTCTTGCCCTTCCCAGCGGCCCACGACCTCGGTCTCACCGGGTGCCAGGGCTCGCACGCCATCGGTGTCGACCTCAGCGACGGCCGGAGACGCCACGTCCCACTCGACACCCTCTGGAAGGGTGCCGTCGGACAGGCTGACCTGTGGCCCCACGACCGCGCCGAGGCGCTGCACGTGCACGGTCTCGGGACCCTCCAGTCTGAACTCCACGTCCATCGAGCCGGCGCAGCCGAGCAACAGCGCCGTGAGGGCGCAGCTCATGGGTTCGTCGCGCAGCATAGGGGGGCACCTCATGAGCAGCATGATCCGGGGCGGGCCACCCCGCAACCGACCGGGACGGACCGGGACGTTGTTCAGGCCGAGAGGAGCGCCCGGATGCGGGCCAGTGCGCCGTCGACGTCGGCGTCTGAGACCGACCCCACGCTGAACCGGACCCAGCCCGTACCTTCGGGGTAACCAAACGCCGTGAACGGTACGACCGCCACGCCGGCCCCGTGCAGGAGCACGCTGCGCACGTCTTCGTCAGACGCGATGGTGCGACCGCCCACGGTGAGCCCGTCGAGATCGAACCGCGCCGAGAGGTAGATCGCCCCCTGGGCGTCGAGGCAGTCCACGGGCAAGCCGTCCGCCTTCATCGCGAGCAATCCGTCCCGAAGCCGCCGCAGGCGCGCCTGCAGCACGCCGCGGAACTGGGTCATGTAGTCGTCTACCAACGCAGGGTTGGCGAGGATATCGGCCGTGGCCAGCTGCTCGGCCCGGCCAGCCCACGCACCCATGTGCCCGACGAGTGGCTTCATCCGGCCGATCACCCAGGGCGGCGCCACGGCCCAGCCGAGGCGGACGCCGGTGGCGGCCCACGCCTTGGAGATGGCGTCGACGAGGATGGTGTACTTCGCCATCTCGGGCACCAGGTGCACGGGCGTGGTGTGGGCGTAGCCATCGAACACGAGCTGCTGGTAGACTTGGTCGTACAGCAGCATCAGCGGACGCTCGCCTGCCGCGGCCCGACGATCGTTCTCGGCGACGATGGCCGTGCACACCGGGCGTAGCAGGTCCTCGTCGATGACGGTGCCGCTGGGGTTCAGCGGGCTGTTCAGCACGATCATCCGGGCGGTCTGCAGGTGGGGGAGCAGGTCGTCCAGGGTCGGCATGAACCCGTTCTCGGGCTTGGTGACCAGCGGCACGCCCACCGCGTCGTTCAAGTGCACGTAGTACCGCACATTCCAGGTCGGGACGGGATGCACCACGATGTCGCCGGGGGCCAGGATCGACCGGAACGCGGCGTAGATCGGGGGGCGCGCGCCGGAGCCGACCTGCACACAACCCTCCGGGTAGTCCAGACCGAGGCGCTCGGCGTAGAACGAGCGGATGGCGGCGCGGAGCTGCGGCATGCCGACGGCGGGCGGGTAGTTGGTCTCGCCGGCGTCGAGCTTCGCCTTGATGCCGTCGACCAGCGCCTGCGGAACCGGGAACAGTGACGTGTCGAAGTCGCCGATGGTGAAGTTCGCGACGGCGGCTCCGGCGGCCCGTAGCGTGCCGACCTCGCCTGCGATGGCGAGGATCTGAGACCCCTGCATGGCGGCGGCCATCGGGCTCGGGGTGCGTGCGGGGAGGTCGCCGGCGGCGGCGAACACGGATCGGACGTCGAGGGCCATGAGCGCTCCAGAACGGGCCGTCCCTCTACGACACCCTGCCGTGGGTTGCCAGCGGGCGCGTCGGGATGCGGCGGGCGGGCGGGTGCGTGCGTGTCGTCGCGTCGTGCACAAGCGCCGCCGGAGTACCATGGGGCGAGTGACGAGGAGAATGCGCATGGCCGACCCCCGAGTGACCTGGCGGGACGCGATCACGGACGCGCTGGCGTCCGTCGGGCGGCAGGGGGCCGCCTGATGCTTTGGCTCGACGATCTTGCTCGGATGCGCTGCCCACGGTCGGATGGACCGCTGCGCTGGGGTGGCTTGTCCGTGCGGGACGGGGTCGGCGAGCGCCTGGTGGAGGGTGAGCTGCGCGGACCCGATGCCAGCTGGCCCGTGCGCGGCGGCCTCGCCGAGCTGTACCGGGATGCGGATCTCACGGGCACAGACCGGCTCCTGCGGCGCATCTACGACACACTGCCGGGCCTGCACGATCCGGCCGTTGAGCACACGCTGCCCCTGTTCCAGTCCGGCGGCACCGAGGCAGAGCTCCGCGCGGGCATCATGGACCTGCTCGAGCTCGCCGAGGACCGGCCCCTGCGGATCCTGGAGGTCGGGGTGGGCACCGGCGCGAACCTGCCGTGGTTGGTGGACCGGGCCGCGCACCCTCCAGAGCTGTGGGCCCTGGATGCGAGCCGAGGCATGCTCGCCCGAGCCGACGCCCGCATCGCGCGGAATGGCCTGCACGTTCGCACCCTGCTCGGTGATGCCCACCGCTTGCCGTTCGCAGACGCGAGCTTCGACCGGGCATTCCACGTAGGCGGGATCAATGGCTTCAGCGACCCCGCCGCGGCCCTCGCCGAGCTCGCCCGGGTGGTCGTGCCCGGCGCCCCGATCGTCGTCGTGGACGAGCAGCTCGACCCTACGCGGGCGCACTCGTGGTGGAATCGACTGACCTTCCGCGCGGTCACGTTCTACGACCACTCGCCCGAGGCGCCGGTGCGGCACCTGCCGCCGGACGCCACCGATGTCGATGTGGTCCAGCTCAGCCGGTTCTTCTACGGGCTGCGGTTCCGACGCCGGTGATCAGGGCGTGGTGGTGGTGGTGCCGTCGGGCGAGCCGTTGGCACCCTCGGCGAGGCGGCTGAGGTCGAAGCTGCCCAGGGACGGCCACCAGTAGGCGAAGCAGCGCACGTAGCCCTCGGGCAGCGGGGCTCCGGCCGGCACGCCGCTGATGTCCATGCGCTCGAGCTGGTTGTCGTCGTCGCGGTCGACAAGCTCACCGGTGACGGGGTCGTACTCGAACATCAGGCAGGAGGCGAGGGCGTCGCCCACATACACCAGGTCGCCGGCGTCGTTCACCTCGTTCACGGCGATGTAGGCGGCGATCAGGCTGTCCTCATACAACGCCCAGTCGTCGTCGCTCCACATCGGCCGCAGGTCGGTCTCGCCCATGGCGCCGAACGCCAGGCCAAAGCGGGCCCCGTCCCAGGCCATCCACAGATCGCGGCCCTCGACTCCCCAGGTGTCTTCGTCGAGCTCACCGGCGCAGTCGGTGAAGGTGAGGTTGCTGTCGCCTTCCTCGTAGTAGAACATGTTGAGGTAGCCCTCGAAGGCGGCATGCACCTCGGCATCGTTCTCGTTGTCGAGCTCGTCCTCCGCCTCGAACACGTACTCGGTGGCCACCGCACAGGTGTGGGCTTCGCGCACCTCGTCGGAGTCGGACTCGCCGTCGAACAGCAGCTCGTCGGCGAACTCGATGGACACGCTCGGCGGGTTCCAGTGCGCCGGGAAGTCGTGGGCAGTGTCGCTGTCCCAGTACCCGGTGAGGGTGCCATCCCGCAGGAGGATGCCGTCGAACTCGAAGGTCACATTGGTGGCGTCGAACGGGTTCGGGGGCTCACGGCGCCCGCCGGAATCTCCGGTCTCGGTGACCACGACCGTGGGAGTGGTGCCTCCCGCCGCGTCGGTGTCGTCCTTCGAGCCGCCACAGGCGAGCGCGAACAGGGCCAGGGTGGTGACTGCACGACCGGTCATGGGTGGCCTCTCGGAGCGGGGATCGGAATAAGGACGTACGCGAGGCGGCATCGTCTCACAATCAGGCGTGGAAAGCATGCCCGGCGATGCGCTCACCGTTCGCGCTCGCCCCACCCCTCGTAGACCGTGGCGCCGCGCTGACCGCGCAGCCGATTCAACGGCCCTTTGGTCCACGGGTACAGCCGGAAGAACACATCCACGGCCCGACGCTCTGCGGCGGTAGGCATGCCCACCTTGCACACGAGCTTGTCGTCGATCCGGCCCGCGTCGCGCAGCCACACCACGCCGTGGACGTGCGCCGTGAGTCGGTGACCGCGAGGGAGGCGGGGTCCGAGCACCAGCGCGTCCAGGGGATCGCCATCGCGCCCCATCACCCCCGGCACGCAGCCGTAGTTGAACGGGCTCGGGAGCGGCGAGATGTAGTCGACGCCGCCGCGCGGGGTGCGCTTGATGAATCCCCAGCGTGGCACCTCGATCTCGATCAGCACGCGTCGCAGCATGTGGCGGGGGTAGCCTGGGAGGTGCGGGCCAGCGAGCACGGGGCCGTGTGTCCCGTGATGTCGGCGGAGGAGGGGCGCGACCGAGCAGACCGCGACACCTCTGATGCGCTGCGCTACCCTCCTCGCATGCGCATCCTGTTGGTGGTCCTCATCGCGTGTGGCGGGGGCCCCGAGGGCCGAGACGGCACCAAGTCAACAACCACCACGGTCGACACCGGCGAGCCCGAGGTGTGGACCTCTGGCGTGATCGCCTGCGCCGATCCATCGCGTCGCGCAGAGGCCCCGTTCGACCGTCAGGCGCTCCCCACGCAGGTGAACAGCTCGATCTGGCTCTGGGCTGGCGGCGCCATCGCCGTGGACTGGAACGGCGACGATCGGGTGGACATCCTCGCGCCGGCCGAGACCTACACCAAGTCCTACACCCAGACCGCGGCCGGCACGTTCGCGGAAGACACGGCCGCGTTCGGGCTCGACCTGCCCTGGGGGACGGGTGGCTCGGCCGCCGACTATGACGGAGACGGCGACCTCGACCTGTACTTGACGCGGTTCGACCTGCCGAACGTGCTGCTCCAGAACGACGGCACCGGCCGGTTCACCGATGTGACCGAGCAGGCCGGGGTGCCGGCCGGCAACTACCGTACGATGTCGTCGTCCTGGGCGGACTATGACCGCGATGGCGACCTGGACCTGTTCGTCGGCAACTACGGCTGGGTCGATGAATCCGGCGAGAACGCGACCAGCGACTTCCAGCCCGCGGAGCCGAGCTTCCTCTACGTGAACCGTGGCGATGGCACCTTCGACGACCAGAGCGCGCAGCTGCCGCAGCAGGTGCACGACGGCTACACCTACGTGTCGGGGTGGCACGACCTCGATGGTGATGGGTGGCTCGACCTGTACATCATCAACGACTTCGGCGCCGCTTACCCGAACGTGTTGCTGTGGAACCGCGAGGGCACCTTGGAGGCCGACGGCGGTCTGTCCGGCCTCGACCTCCAGATGACGGGCATGGGCCTCGGCATCGGCGAGCTGAACGGCGACGGCCTGCCCGATCTGCTGATCCCCGAGTGGAACAAGGTGCGCTTGCTCCAGTCCACGGCCGGCGGATTCTGGATCGACTACTCGGCGCTGCGAGGCGTCTCCAACGACGTGAGCCGCGGCCAGAAGGTGGGCTGGGGGGCGGCGCTGGACGACTTCGACAACGACGGCGATCTCGACGGCTTCGTCGCCTATGGCCGCGTTCGGTACATCAACGAGGTGTGGACCAACCCGCCATACCAGCCCGATGCGCTGTACCAGCAGGATGACGCCGGTGACTTCGCAGACGTGGGTGAGGCCTGGGGCCTGGCCGACGATGGCGTGGGGCGTGGCTTCGCGGTGGCCGATCTCAACGACGATGGCTGGCTCGACCTGTTCAAGCGGGATCTCGACGGCCCCGATCTGCTGTACATGTCGCGGTGCGGGGCCGAGAGCTGGCTGCGGGTGCAGCTGCGCGATCCGGGCATGAACCACTTCGCCATCGGCGCGCGGGTGGAGGTGCACTCCGGCGACCAGGTGTGGTGGCGGGTCGTTCGGGCGGGCGGGGTGAACTACGCATCGTCGGGTCCGCCGGAAGTGCACTTCGGGCTCGGCGCCCATGACGCCGTGGACCGGGTCGTTGTGCACTGGCCAGATGGCGGCATGTCTGAATACGCTGGCATCGATGGTCGACAGATCGTGCGGATCCATCGGCGCCCCTGAGCGCACAGCTCGCACGACGGCGGGCTGCGCCAGGGGAGGCTATCTTCCCCACTACGGAGGATGACCGTGCGGACGGTGTGGTGGACGACATGGCTGCTGGCATGCGTGCCGAATGTCCCGGGCGACAAGCCCGATGACACGGCGGCGACGGACGTGCCCACCGCGGGCGACACGGACACAGACACCGACGCTGATTCGGACGCGGACACCGACGCAGACGCCGACACCGACACCGACACCGACACCGACTCCGGTGACACCGGCGAGCCGTTCACCGGGGGTGTTCCGGCCGCCGTTCAGCAGACCGGGCGCCAGGTCTGCGCCGACCCCGGCGAGCGTGAGGTGCGGCGGTTCGACCAGAGGGTCGACCCCGACAACCCGCCGAACAGCTTCAACTGGCTGCACGGCGGCGGCATCATGGTCGCCGACTACGACGGCGACGGCCATCAGGACATCCTCGCGCCCGCCGAGCCCTACACCCGGTACTACAAGGGCCGCGGCGATGGCCTGTTCGACATGATCACCGAGCCCGTGTTCGGCGAACTCGAGACCTCGATGGGCAATGGGGGCGCGGCGGCGGACTACGACGGCGACGGCGACATCGACGTGTACCTGCTGCGCTATCAGGCGCCGAACGTGCTGCTCCAGAACAACGGAGACGGCAGGTTCACCCAGCTCAACGTCGACGACGCCTCCGAGCAGGTGGTGTGCCCAGGCTGCCCCGACGGCATCGGCGGCGCGCCGCGGTGGGACAGCCTGCTGGACGAGATCAACGAAGGCCCGCCCAGCACCACGGCGAGCTGGGTCGACTTCGATCACGACGGCGATCTGGACCTGTTCGTCGGCAACTACGGCGTGCCGGACCAGTCCGGCGAGATCCCGACGGAGGACTTCGGTCCTGCATTCCCCAGCTATGTGTACCGCAATCGGGGGGATGGCACCTTCGAGGATGCCTCGTCGATCCTGCCCCAGATCGTGCACGATGGCTACACCTACGCCGGCGGCTGGCACGACGTGGACGACGACGGCTGGCACGACCTGCTGGTGGTGAACGACTTCGGCCCCGCCTACCCCAACACCGCCATGCGCAACGACGGCGGCACGCTGGTGGAGGGGTGGCGCAGCAACGGGCTGTGGGCCGTGACCACCGGCATGGGGCTCGGCATCGCCGACATCAACGGCGATGGCTGGCTCGATCTGCTGATCCCCGAGTACGAGAAGATGTCGCTGTGGCGGTCCAACCTCTCGTTCGGTGACGAGCCGTTGTGGATCGACGCCGCCCGGGCGGCCGGCATCCAGGGCGATCCCGGCCGTGACCAGATGGTCGGGTGGGGGGCCGAGTTTGCCGACATCGACAACGACGCCGACCTCGATGCGATCGTGGCGTTCGGGTACATCGGCACCGTGCATCCGAGCTGGCACAATCCCCGGCAGCAGCCCGACGCGATCTACCTCAACGACGGGTCCGACATGTTCACCGACGTGGCGGAGGAGTGGGGCATGGCCGACCTCGCGTCGTCGCGCGGGTTTGCCCTGGTCGACATGAACCACGACGGCTGGCTCGACCTCCTCAAGCGGGATCTCGAGGGGCCGAACGTCATCTGGATGAGCAACTGCGGCGAGGACAACTGGCTGATCGTCCGACCCCGCGAGTCCACTGGCATGAACCGGTTCGCGGTGGGGGCTCGCGTGTGGGTCGAGGCCGGCGGTCGCACCTTCGTGGGCGATGTGCGCGCGGGTGGCACGAGCTTCGCCTCCTCCGGACCGGCAGAGGTCCACACCGGGCTGGGCGACCTCTCGGTGATCGACCGGATCACGGTCCGGTGGCCCGACAACGAGCAGAGCCGCATCGAGGGCCCGATCGACGCCAGCCAGGTGATCACCATCACGCGCTGACGCCAGGCCCATCCGGGCTGAGCGCGCGAACCGAACGGGCGGCCGAACGCGCTATGCCGGTGCAGAAATGACGGAACCCACGCCACCCGCGTCCGCTCCATCTCCCGCGGTGGTCTCTCCCGCGGAGGTGGTCGCACGCACGGGCGGGCCGGGTGGCACTGCGCTCACGGCGTTGGCGGCGCTGTGCGTGGGGTTGCTGCTGGTGGTGACGGTCGCTGGGCGTGAGGTGCACGCAGCGCCCGTGTGGCTGGCGGTGCCCGTGCTGTTGCTGCCCTACCTGTATGCGGCATGTGCGGCGGGATTGTTTACCGTATGGACGGCGCTGCCGGATCGGCGGTTGCCGCCAGGCCTGCTCGTGGTGGTGCTGTGTGTGGGGGCGGCGCTGTGGGGCCCTGGCTGGGCGGCGCGCGGGGCTGGAGAGACAGCTGGCGAGCCGCTCCGGGTGCTGTCGTGGAATGTGCGTCGGCTGTGGGGTGGGAACGACGATGACGGCGCGCCCCTGGCTTGCGCGGTCCGCGCCATCGAGGCCGCCGACCCCGACGTGATCACGTTGCTCGAGGTGAGCCGGCGCGACCTGGACGCCTTGTCAGCCGAGCTCGGCCTCACCTGTGTGCACGCCACCTACGCGGGCTCCACCCGGATGGAGCATGGCGGGCTCGCCAGCTGCGTTCGGGGGGAGAACTGGACCCTGCGATCCGGTGGTCCGCAGCGGTTCACAGACGATGTGGCGTGGTTCTACGTCTCGGCCGAGGTGGAGCGCCGCGGTCGGGTCGTGAACCTGCTCGCCGTGCACCTGCGCCCGTACCACCTGCGCGGCCTGGACCCGGCGCGGTTCGGCCTCCGCGCAGCCACCGAGCTGCAGGAGACCTACCGCTCTCAAGGCGACCAGTCCGCGGCGCTGCTGCACCGGGTGGAGCGGTTC
>JBLFXJ010000082.1:0-24613 GCA_047609825.1 Myxococcota bacterium | reverse complement strand
ATCAAGTGGCCGAACGGTGCGAAGGCAACCCCCTGTTCGCCCGCCAGCTGCTCATGTCGTGGGCGGAGCAGGGCTGGCTGGTAGACACCGGCCGACTGCAGTTTGGCTTGGCCGATGGTGTGGACGCCGACGCCGTGCTGCCCGGTGACGCCGAGGCCCTGCTCCTGGACCGAGCCGAGTCCACCGCAGAGGCGTCGGGGAATGCGCGACGGTTCCGTGATGCGCTGCACATGGCGGCCCTCAGTGGTCGGGCGGTCCCCCGTGCTCTGCTGATGGCACTCGCGGGACCTGAGCTGGAGGACTTCACTCGGGGCTGCGGACTGTGGGTTGAGCGGGACGACGCGCTGGTGCTCGACAGCTCGCTCCTGCATCAGGCGCTGCTGGCCCAGACGAACGCGCGGAAGGACCTGTCCTACCTCCACCGCCGACTCGGCAAGTCGTGGGCCCGCTATGGCGAGGCCACCAGCGAGCAGGTCGACCTCCAGGTCGGACGCCATGCGGCCCGCGGGCGCGACCCCCTATTCGCACTGGCCCACCTCACCGTGGCGGCCGAAGTGGCATGGCAGCGGGGCCGCACGACCGATCTGGATGAGGCGAGCGAGCTCGCCCTGGGGCTGACCTCACCCGATGACCTCACGAGTTCGTTCCTCGGTTGGGCCCAGCTGTGGCGTGCGCGCGCGCTGGCCGAGCGTGGCGAGCCCGTGGAAGCGGGGCGGCTGTTCGCCGAGGCATCGGCGAGCCTGGAGGCCGAAGGCGAGGCGCTCGGCACCGTGCAGGCGCTGGTGGGGCTGGGCCGGATGCTCCTCCGCCAAGGCGATCTCGCGGGCGCCGAGGCGCGGTACACCAGCGCCATCGACCGCGCTCGAACCGCCGGAGACCTCGCGGGCGAGGCATCCGCCATCGCCGGAAAGGCCTGGCTCGAGCAACAGAAACGGAACTTCCACGGCGCCGACATCCTGTTCGCCAGGGTGCAGGCACGACGCGAGCAGCTGCACGATGCGCGGGGCATCGCCAACGCCACCCTGGGCCAGGCGTTCGTCGCGCGCAGGACGGGGTCGTTCGACGACGCCGAAGAGCTGTACGAAGAGGCCCACGCCGCCTTCCTCGAGGGCGACGACCCCCTCGGCGCGGCTCGAGCCCGGATCGGGATGGCGATCGCAGCACGCCAACGCCGGCGATTCTCCGAGGCCGAGGAGTGGCTCCGAGAGGGTCAGACCGCAGCGGAAGAGCTCGGCGCGACCACCGTATTGATGGATGCTCGTCTCGCCCTCGCCGACCTGTACCGACACCGAGGTGAGGCCGACCGGGCGCATCGGATCTACAGCGTGCACTCGGGCTGGGCCGAGCGCGCCCACCAATTCGAGAGCGCCATCCTGTCGCACCTGGGGATCGCCCACATCGCACGCGGGCGAGGCGACCTGCACGGGATGTTCGCCAGCGCAAGCGCGGCATCGCGCTACCTGGAGAGGGTCCCAGGACACTGGTTGTGGGCGACCTATCGACTGATGGTCGCCACCCAGCTCGCCATGCAGGGCGACCACGCCACGACCTGGCAATGGCTCTGGTCCGCCTCCGAGCTCGGGCTGGGAGACACCGTGGACAGCGACACCGCGGACTGCCTGGTGGCCATCGTCGAGGTCGCGGACACATCGAGCTGGGGGAATGTGCTCCGCGTGGCGGGCAAGCTCGCCACCGACCAGCTCGAGGCGCTGGGGCAGTCGGCGCGACTGGCCGAGGTGCGCGCGCGACTCCCGGCTCCCTACCGGTCCACGTAGCCGAGCGCCTCGAGCGCAGCGGTGGTGGCGGCCTCGTCTCCGTGCGCGGGCGGCGCGCTCAGCCTCTCGACGGCATCGACCAGCGGATCGGCAGGGTTCGGCGTGATCGCGTACTGCTCTGCCGGATCGTGCGCGAGGTCATACAGCCGGGCCCGCTCCGGATCGCACTCATCCGCGATCAGCCGGCGGGTGGCGTCCCGCGCGCTGCACTGGATCCGGCGGTAGATCGTGCCCCAGGCGACCGCGATCCGGTCCGCTGGGATCGGTGATCTGAGGTCTACTCCGTCGAACTCGGCACCGACCGACGCCAGCACCGTGGGGGCGATATCGACGAGGGAGGCCGCCGTGGCGCGCACTCCCGGATCGAGGCCCGGCGCCACGACGACCAACGGCACGTCGACCACCTCGCCATGGTGGCTGTGTCCGTGCTCCACATCGCCGTGCTCCCAGAACTCCTCTCCATGATCGGCGGTGAGCACCACCACCCCTGAGTCGAGCACACCTCGAGCCTGGAGCGCATCGAGCAACCGCTCGATGGCAGCGTCCGTCACAGCCACCTCATTGCGGTACGATGCCCTGAGGCCAGCCTGCATCGGCTCCGTCCACGGTCGGGAGACCCGCAGCTCGTGGCCGAGGAGCTCCTGGTGGGCCTCGTCTTCGGCGTTCACGTACGGCATGTGGGGATCGAGGAGGTGCACCCAGAGATAGAAGCTCTCCTGCGGCGTGTCGTCCAACCAGGCCAGCGCAGCGTCGACCACCTGATCGGCGGTCGGCAGCTCCTCTTCCTTCGGGGGCACCATGTCGAGCTTCAGGTCGAAGGGCGCCACCGCCATCGGCTGAAACGCGTGAAATCCTGCAGCAAAACCCGTAGTCCGTGACAACCACGCGTTCGCGAGGAACGCCGCATTCACATAGCCCCTCTCGGCGAGGCGCTCGGCCAGCATGGGCGTGCCGGCGGCGATGCCTTGGCAGTGGACTCCCGCGAGGCACGCCGCGCCGTGCTCCTGCGGGAGCAGGCCGGTCTGGATCGACGCCACTGCTGGCAGCGTCCATGACGAGGTGGACATCGCCCGGGGCCAGTAGGCGCCCCGCGCCGCCAGCCGCTTCAGCGAGGTCATCTGTGCCGCATCATCGGCCCGGAGCGTGTCGACGCTGATCACCACGACGGCGGGTCCCGTGGCCGTCGCAGCGGGCGCTGGCGGGAGGTCGCGCAGCGGCCAGAGCACGACCTCGTTGAACGGAGCCCCGCCCTCCAACGTGAGGAATGCGTCGATCGTCGATGCGCGCAGGACCTGCTCACCGGCACGTGCGCCGACCGCGAGCACCGCGCCGACCACCAACGGAATGCGGTACCTCGCCACGAACCCGAGACCCTTCCACAGCAGGACGCCTATGCCGACCAAGTACAGCATCCGGCCGAACAGGTCAGCAGGGCCCATCACCAGCAGCACCATGCCAACGGAGACGAACGGCGTTCGGAGCGCCGGGTGTCGCGCGAACCGCCACTGGGCCCAGCCCAGGCCCGCGAACACGGCGAACTCCACCAGATATTGCCACGCCTCCGGGCGGTTCGGCAGAGGCCAGCCCAGGTACAGCTCCGCCACCGGCACGGTGAGCCAGAGCGCGAGCACCGCGCTGAGCGGCGGGCCCTCCAGGGGAGCGTCGGGGACGGGGTCGGTCATGCACATCTCGGGAGCGGGCCGCAGATGATAGCAGCCCGCTCCCGAGGAGCCCGATGAGCACGTGGATCACGCCGGCGCCGGCGCCGACCAGCGACCTCGGCCGGTGGCTGACGATGGCTCGGGAGCGCGAGGGGCGCTCCTACCTGGGTCAGGTGTTCGACCTGCTCCGGATGAGCCGCGCACCGCACCGCCTCGAGGCCGACGAATACTACGCCCATCATCTGTACCGGGGAGACCGCGACGCCACGTCGTTCGTCGGACGGCGCGCGATTCGACACCTGCTCACCGAAGTGGTCCGGAGCCCCTGGCCAGCGCTCGCGGTGGACCAGCTCGCGATCCGGGCCTTGCTCGCTGGGTTCGACCTCCCAGTTCCCGAGCTTCTCGCAGTGTGGTCGCCCAATCGGGAGCCGGGCACGGCCCAGGGGTGGCGCACCGCGGCCGAGGCATCCGACGGCCTGGCGCAGCTCGACGGACCGCTGTTCCTCAAACCCGTAGACGCAGCCAACTCGGGCAGCGTGCTGTCGGTGGATCGCGTCGAGGGGGGGCAGGTGCACCTCCCGGACGGCCGAGCCGCAACCATCGATGACGTGGTGGCTCAGTTGGCGCCCCGGGCGAGCGGCGCTGGCGTGCAGGTCCAGCGACGGCTCTCCCCGCATCCCGACGTTCAGGCCGTGGTCGGCGATCGCATCGCGACCGCTCGCATGCTCTGGCTGGTGGGCGAGTCCGGCCCCCGCCTGCACCGCGCGGTGTGGAGGTTGCCCGTCGGGTTGTCGCCCTGCGACGCGCTCTGGCGTCCCGGAAACCTCCTCGCTGGGGTGGACCTCGCCACGGGTCTGGTCGGCGGCGCCACCCGGGGCCTCGGCCCGGACCGGCGCTCGGTCGACGCCCACCCAGACTCCGGCGTCGCGCTGAGCGGCACGCCCGTACCGGGGTGGCAGGACATGGTGGCGCTCACCCGACGAGCCGCAGCCGCGGTGGCCTGGTGCCCGATCCAGGCGTGGGATGTCGCCTGGACGGACCGTGGCGCGGTGTTGCTCGAGCTGGAGGGCGATGGCGGGGACCCGCTCCAGCTGCAGCTCCCGTACGCGACAGGCCTGGCGGATGCCGAGTGGCGCGCGCTCACCGTGGCGCTGGAGGCGCGGGCCCTGGCGCGGGATCGGGCGCAGCCGTCCTGGTGGGCCACAGTGCGGGAGACGTGGCGACGGGCCCGCGAGGACTGAGCCCAGGCGATGGGTACTACCTCCGCGACAGCCCGGTGAGCAGCCAGTGCACCGGGCTCGGATCCCGCCCCGTCCTGCAGCCGCAGCCCCCGTCGTCGGACTTGCCGGCAGCGCCCGTGTCCACTGGATCTGGCTCCGCCGTCACGTCTGCGCCGTCGCAGTCCTGGTCGATCCCATCGTCGGCGACCTCGGCTGCCCCCGGAAACACCGCCGGATCGCCATCATCGCAGTCCGAATCGTCGTCGGTGTAGCCACTGGGCTGCGAGCAGGCATCGAGCGTGACCGCTGGATCGCCGAACCCGTCGGCGTCTCCGTCCGCGAACCAGGGGGTGGTCAGTCCGTTGTCGCGCACGCCATCGCAGTCCTGATCGGCGCCATCACATACCTCGATCGCGCCCGGGAATACCTCTGAATTCACGTCGTCGCAGTCTTCGCCGAGCGTGACCCAACCGGGTGGGAGCTCGCACACGACCGCTGCGGTGAGGGGATCGCCGTGCCCATCTCCGTCCGCATCCGTGAACGCCTCGGTGCCGTCGACAGCGTCGTTGTCGACCTCGCCGTCGCAGTCCTCGTCGCGTCCGTCGCAGGTCTCGACCGCACCGGGGAACACCCCAGGGTCGGCGTCGTCGCAGTCCACCAGCGCTACCGCGCCGTCGGCATCGGCGTCGATCACCAGCGCTGCGGTCGCCGAGGCGCCCCCATACGCACCCAGATCCGATCGCGATCCGTCGAGATCGCTGCGGCCGGGATCGCCGGCGTCCACGGCGGGGCTCGCTGGATCCGGCAGCAGTGGCACGCCGCAGTCCACGCCGTCGATCCAGCCGATCAGCTGTGGGTCGGCCGACACCGACTCCACGAGATCGTCCACGGTCAGCGCACCACCCAGGTCCTGCGGCGCGTTCTCCCAGAGCAGGGTCCAGGCCACCGGGCCGGGCGGATCGAACGACAACGCCGTGCCGCGGCGGGTATAGGCGACGAGATTGTTCACCGTCTCGAGCTCGGTACCCACGACCCGAAGCCCGCCGCCGGCGTCTGCGGCGTTGCCCAGGATGTGGTTGTTCGCGAACAGCGCCGCACCCGCATCGTTGAACGCCGCCGCGCCGCCGAACAGGGTGGCTTCGTTGTCGACGAACAGGTTGTTGGTCCACTCCGACAGCGCGTCACCGGCCGCCGACACGCGCACGGCACCGCCGTCGGTGAAGGCCAGGTTCCTGCAGAAGGTGTTTCGCAGGCCGTGGATGCTGGGGACAGCTGTGACCGACAGCGCACCCCCTCCGCTGGCGGTCCCGTTGCCCTCGAGGTGGCAATCCTGGAGCAAGAACGTGCCGCGTGGCCCGCCGGTGGTGTTCAGCGCCAGCGCGCCGCCAGACTGCAGAGCGGTGTTGTCGACGAACACGCTGCGACGGATCTCGAGCGCCGGATCCGCGTCGTCGGGCCGCCACCGAATCGCACCGCCCGATCCCTCGCCGACGCTGTTCCCCACGAAGGAGCTGTCCTCGATGGTCACAGCACCCCCACCGCCGAGGTACAGCGCCCCGCCATAGGTGGCCCGGTTGTCCACGAACTCGCAGCTCCGGACCGTGCCGGTGGAGCCCTCCCGGTTGCTGAGCGCGCCGCCTACGTCATCTGCGGCCAGGTTCGCCGCGAACAGGCTGCGCTCGATCGTCCAGGTGACGCCAGCGCCGAGCTTCACCGCGCCGCCCTCGCACACCCGTCGGCAGTCTTCCGACGTGGTCTGGTTGCTCTCGAACCGGGCGTCCGAGACCGCGAGGGTGCCGCCATATTGGACCAGCGCGCCCCCTTCCTGCTCGGCGAAGTTCTCGGCGATGCGGCCCCCGTCGATGCTGACCACTGCGTCGGTGACGAGCATGCCGCCGCCGGTGCGGGCCGCGCCGCGGACGAGGTCGGTGTCGCGCAACGTCAGGGAGCCGCCGGTGACGGCCAGGTGGCCTCCGGCGTCAACCGCCACGTTGTCGGCGAATGAGCACCCGTCCAAGGTGACGGCCGCGTCGGTAGCGCGGAGGCCCGCGCCATCAGGCGCAGCGGCGCCCTCCACCGTGACTGCGAAGGCCTCCAGCGAGCCGCCCTCGACCACATCGATCCCCCGCCCTTCCGACCGGATGATCAGCGACTCCAACACGACCGCCGCCCGTACCGTGAGCCCGGCCCCGTCCGACGTGATCACCGGCGGATCCGCCGGATCGGAGGCGCGGAGCGTCAGGGCCAGCACGAGGTCGAGCGACCCAGGATACTCCCCGGGCTCCCCCACCAGCGTGTCGCCGTCCTCCGCGAACTCGAGTGCATCGAGGAAGGTTGCGTACTCGCCTGCAGCCCCCACTGTGAGGGTCGCCGCACACACCGGCCCCGTCCCGACCAACAACAGGGCGAGCCACCCCACCATGCGCCTCCTCTCCGACCGGCGGATGATACACGCATCCCCCGTGATCCTCGCCCTGCTGCTCGCATGCGCGCCTGATGCGCCGGTCCCCCCCGTGTTCGTCCGCGACGGCGTCGTGGTGGCAGACGACCGCACGGGGCGGCGCCTGCCCGATGGTCGATGGTTGGTGGACGCACGGTGGTCCCCTGGAGAGTCCATCGCAGTGGCTGGCGGAGCTGCCGCGCCCACGACGGCGGAGTGTGTGAGCCTGTTCCATGTGCCGCTCGGCGATGTGAGCCGCGGCATCGCGGGCGGTGGTGCGGCGCCCGACACGGCGCTGGCATTCTCCCCGGACGGCCGGTGGCTCGCGATCGGGAGCCACCTCGGAGAGCTGATCGTGGTGGACGGTTGGACCGGTGAGCCTCGCTGGCGCCATCGGATGGCCGAGACCATGGTGAAGCAGGTCGCCTGGTCGCCGGACGGCGCCCGGGTGTACGCCGCCGAGCAGTCACCCGATGCCTTCCTCCTCGCGTTCGATGCCGTGACCGGATCCGAGCGGTCGCGTCTTCGCCTGGCAGACCATGTGGGCACGTCGGCGCCTCCGCCAGGAGACGACCTGTACGGCGTGTACACCCTGCCCGCAGCGTACGGTCTGCAGGTGCTCCCCGGCGGCGATCTGCTCGTGGCCGCCACACATGGGTGGAACGACACCAGCGGGGTGAGGCGCAACCGCGCGAAGGCGCTCCGGCTCGCACCGGACCTGGCGATCCGCGCGCAATGGCCCGCGGAAGGCAGCGCCGACGCCGTGATCCTCGCCATGGCCGCAACGGCCGACGGCGTGGCACTGTCGCTGCGCCGCTCGGCCGAGGGCCCCCCGCCTGCCGACCTGCCCATCGACGGCGTTCAGCTGCTGGGACCGGATCTGCGACCCGCGCGAGCGGAGCGCTATCCGCCCCTGGCACCCTGGTTCAGCGACACTTTCGTGTGGAACGCGCTCGCTCTGGACGGTGACCGCGTGGTGGCGGGGTTCGGTGACGGCCGGATCATCGACCGCAGCGCGGGCACCGACATCGTCCATGGCCTCGCCACCCCGATCCAGGTGGGAGGGGACATCCCCATCGTGGCCTCGGTGGGCTTCCTCGACCTGCACGAAGGCCGAGTGCACGCCGTCACCAACGTGACCAACATCCCCTGGGGAGCGGCCGATCCATCCCTCGCCCCGCCCGACGCCCACCCCGGAGAGAACGCCCTGTCGGTGCTGGAGCGCAACGGCGATGCGCTGGCGCTGGCGTGGACCTGGCGGGGCCCCCACCGACTCACCGGGCTCCACCTCAGCGAGCGGTGGGTGGTCGTCGGCGCAGGTCCTCGCACCGATGGCCGTACCGACCTGTTCGGCGCCCTGGCGTTCGAGCAGGGCGACGAGGGCTCCGGCGCAGAGAGGCTCCGCGCCGCCTGCTCGACCGAGTCCCCCGTGTTCTTCGAGTTCGACGTGGCGGATGACGGGCGAATCGCCGTGGCCGAGCATCCGTGGTCGGAAGGAGACCGGGTGCTGGGGGCCTATCGCGCCACAGTGCTCCGGTGATCCCGACGCTGCTCGCCCTCGTCGCCTGCACGCCCGAACCCCTGCGCATCGAGGCGAGCGTGGTGGACGGCGGCGTCCAGGTGCAGGCGAGCCGTGCCATGGCGTCGGTGGAGCTGCGCGACGGGGGCGGCGCCGCAGTTGGTCGAGCCACGCTCGCCATCCCGTCCGAGCAGGCGACCGTGTTGGCGCCGATCCGGCCTGGCGCTCGCCTCACGGTGGTCGCGTCGGCCGCAGATGGCGTGGAGGCGACTGCCACGACCACCGCGCCGACGGGCTGCGCCCATGTCGAGATCGAGATTCCCGCCGGACAGGCCCGCTGGCCCGCGACCGCCGGCGCGTGGCCGGTGCCCGTGGGGGACGGGCGAACCACCGTCGCGGTCCGGCTGACGGCCTTGGCCCCGTGTCGGCCTCAGGTGCACATCGACGGCGCTCCGATCACGCTGGATCTCCCGACGGCGGGCGCCCGGGAGGTGCTGTACCCGCGCGTCGCGGACCGCCCGGTGCGCGTGCACATCGACGAACTCGATCTGGAGCTCGTGCCCGAGGCCGTGGATCCCGCCAAGCTACGCGACCAGCTCGCGGTGACGGAGTGGGCATTTCCAGCCACGGCACGTGGCGCGGTCGACCCGACCCTCGCCCCCGATCGCATCGATCTGCCCCCGCGGTGGTGGGAGGTCGCACGCGCGCGCGCCGGACTCGGGGTGCGCCCGCGGGACGATCAGGCGCCGTGGGCCTGGCAGTCCGTGTCGATCGCAAACGCCAGCGATGTCCCCCTGCACGTAGTGGTGTCGGCGTCGATCCTCGACCATGGCGCCCCGTCAGCGGCGTTCCGGGTGCGCCTCCGGAGCCACGCCGTGGACGAGGCCCGCGCACTGCTCACGGTCCCAGCCAACGGCACGGCGACCGCAGCCCTGCCGGTGTTCGTCGACGGATTCGCACTGGACGGCAGGATTCAGGTCACGCGTCGCCTGGCGATCACCCCCCTCGGCACCAGAACCCCCATCCACACGCTGGACGCGCCGCTGACCGTGAGCCGCGGCAGCAGCGTCGCCACGGCCGGGCTGCTGGCGGCGATCGGCGTGTCACTGCTCGGCTGGCTCGGCATGGCGCTCGGGTTCCGCCGGTGGATCGCCAACACCCCCACCACCGACCTGGTCACGGTCGCTCTGTTCGCCTCCGCCACCTGGGTCGTCGGCGCGGCGTTCCAGGTGATCGGCACAGCTGTGGGTTGGCTGCTGGGCCCGTTCACACCGTTCGTGATGGGGCTGCCCGACCAGGCATTCAGGGCGTGCCTCCTCGCTACCCTGCTCACCCTGCTCCCCCGCCCTGGCGTGCTCGCGCTGGCCACCACCCTGGGCTTCCTCCTCCGCGGCCTGACCTTCGGCGCGCTCCACCCCACCGACCTCCTCTACCTGGGCTCCGCCGTCGTGTTCCTCGAGTCCGGCGCGTGGATGTCCGGTCTGACCCGCGGCGGCGCATGGCGCGACGCCGGTCGGACGGTGCGCTGGCTCCGGCTGGTGCTGGGTCTCGGCAGCGCCAATGTCGCGGCGACCGCCGCTGGGCTGGTGATCTCAGCCACCCTGTACAGGCTGTACCTGGCCGAGTGGTACGTGATCGGGCTGCTCGCCCTCCCCGGCCTGGCCTACGTCGCTGTGGGCTGCGCGCTCGCGGTGCCATTCGCCGAGGGCCTCCGGGAGGTGCGCCGGTGATCTCGCTGGATCGCGCAGGCTGGACCTGGACGGATGGACCCTCCCTGGGGCCCTTCGACGCCCGGATCGACGCCAAGCGGGTGCTGATCACTGGCGCATCGGGTTGCGGCAAGTCCACCTTGCTCAAACGCATCGCGGGCCTGCTCGAGCGCCACGGCTCCGGCATGTCCTCTGGGGAAGTGACCGTAGATGGGGCCACACCCGCACGCCTTCGCCCTGCCCTGCGCGCCGCACGGATCGGCTTCGTGCCCCAGTCCCCCGCCGACCAGATGGTGGCGGGCACGGTCACCGATGAGGTGGCGTTCGGGCTGCACACCACGGACTGGCCGCTGGAGACCCGAGATGCGCGCGTGCGGGACGTGCTCGAGTTGGTCCGGCTCGATCACCTCGCTGAGCGCGACCCGCGCACGCTGTCCGGGGGGCAGCTCCAGCGACTGGCCATCGCCGCAGCGCTGGCGCCCGCTCCCCCTCTGTTGTTGCTCGACGAGCCGCTCGCCTGGCTGGATCCGGCTGCGGCAGCCGACGTGCTCGCGGTGCTCGCGGACCTCCCGATCGCCGTGTTGCTGGCCGAGCATCGGGTCGAGGCCTGCTGGGGCTGGGTTGAGGAGGTGCTCGTGGTCGGCCCAGCCGGCATCGAGCACCGCGGTCCTCCAGACGATGCGACCCTGGCCGCCCTCGGCGGGCGCGGCCTGGAAGTGCCTTCCCTGCTCGCGTTTCAGGCGCGCGCCGCGATCCCGGGCCCGCCGCCCACGCCCCGTCCCCCAGCCGGTGCGATCGCTCTACAGATCCACAACGTTTCCCACAGCTACGGCTCCGTACCTGCTCTACACGGCGTCGATCTCGCGATCCACGCAGGAGAGCGGGTGGCGGTGGTCGGCAGGAATGGATCGGGCAAGTCCACGCTCCTCGCTCGGCTCAGCGAGCAGCCTGGCACCCTCGCCGTCCCGCAGGACCCCGACCTGGCGCTGTTCTCGGCCACCGTGGCGGACGAGCTGGCGTTTGGGCCATCCCAACGGGGAATCCCCTTCGATCCCCTCCCCGCCCTGGAGGCGCTGCGCCTCGCCGACCACGCCGACAAGCCGCCGCACTCGCTCTCCCGGGGACAGCGCCTGCGGGTAGCGGTAGGCGCAGCTTGGGCCTGTAACCCCGTGATCCTCCTGCTAGACGAGCCCACAGCGGGCCAGGACCGCGGCGCCGTGAGCGCGGTGTTCGACGCGCTGGAAGGGTTCGCGGGCGCGGTGGTGTTCGCGACCCACGACGTGGGCCTCGCTCTCAGACGGGCGCATCGCATCGTGGTCCTGGACGAGGGCCGGGTGGCGTTCGACGGCACTCCGGAGGCCTTCCTCGCCAACCCCCTGCTGCCGGTCCCACCGCTCTCCGCCTGGGCCCACGAGGCCGGCGTCGATCTCGCCTGGGCGGACGCCCGCGCCCAGGGGGCGTGATGGACCCGCGCACCCGGTTGATCCTGCTGGCGGTCGTGGGCACCTTGGCCGTGCTCCTGGATCGTCCGGCGGCGCTCGGGCTGCTCGCCGCCGTCAGCGCAGCCGCCCTGCTCGCCCAGGACATCGGTCAGGTTTGGCGCGCCCGTGCCCTCGCGCTCGCGATCGGAACGGTGTGGTCGACCGCGCTGTCACAGGGCCTGTTCTACAGCGACCATCCGCGGGTCCCGCTGGTGAGTCTCGGTCCTGTCGTGGTGTGGCGAGAGGGCGTCACCTACGGGCTGATCCAGTCGCTGCGCATGCTCGCCACGGCGTTCGCCGGCCTGGCCGTCGCGGTGTCCACGGCACCCGATCGCCTGCTCGCGGGCCTCGTCTCTCTCCGCGTGCCGGCCGTGCCCGCATTCCTCGCCGTCACAGCGCTGCGGTTCGTCCCCGTGGTGAGCCGCGAATGGCAGACCGTGCGCATGGCGCGAGCGGCTCGGGGCCGACCGCTCAGCGGCCTGAACCCGTGGGCCCGGCTGCGCACCGAGATCCTCCTCTTGCGGCCGGTGGTGGCCCGGACGATCCGCCGAGCGCGCACGCTGGCGGAGTCCCTCGATGCCCGCGGCTTCGACCCCGCCGAGCCGCGGCTGGCCATCGGTGTGCCCCGGTTCGCGCGGTGGGAGCCTCCATTGATCGGCGCCGCGATCATGCTTGTCGTGATGATCGCCGGGCTGCAGGCGCTGACCCTCGCATACCTCTGGGAGATCGCCTACCATCCGTCGCTGCGGCCACTGTACGGTCTGGTGCGCACGTGGTTGTAGCGTTCGTCGCAGCGGTCACTCTCGCGGCCCCGATCGAGGAGGTCGTGGTCGAGGGCGACGCGCCCGGGGCCACCGATCCAGCCGCGACCCATGCCGCTTTGACCGTGGTGTCGACAGCCACAGCCGGCGGAACCGACGACATCGCCTCCCTGCTCGCCACCACGCCCGGCGCCCATGTGCGCCGACTGGGCGGACTCGGCGAGCTGGCCACGGTCACGCTGCGAGGCTCGGCGGCGCGGCAGGTGGTGGTGCTGGTCGACGGCATCCCGCTCAACCCGGAAGGCACCGCCTCGGTGGATCTGTCGGAGCTCCCCGTGCATGCGTTCGACCGCGTGGAGGTGTGGCGGAGCGGCGCACCGCCCTCCCTCGGCGGCGGCGGGATCGGGGGCTCCGTAAACCTGATCACGGGCGATGCACCCGCGCGCCGGGTGTCCATCGGCGCGGGCGCGTGGGGCACGGGCCGGTTGGCTGGCGTGGCAGCCGGTCCGGCACCGTGGGGCGATGGCTTCATCGCCGTCGATGGACTGTCCACCCGAGGCGACTTCCGCATGTTGGACGACGGTGGAACCCCGTGGACCGTGCTGGATGATCGCCGAGTGGATCGACTGGGCAACGACACCCTGCAGGGCTCGGTGCACGGCCGCCTGCGGTGGGAGACCGGAGCCGTGGAGTGGACCGCCTTGAACGCGGCACTCGTCCGCGACGAGGGTGTCCCCGGCCTGTCGTGGACCCCGACCCCCGGCGTTCGCTACGCGGCGTGGAGGAATCTGACGGCAGTTCAGGCGACCTCCGCCGCGGGCGCATCGAGGGTCACGGGCCGGGTGTGGGGCTGGACCCGCCGGGAATCCCTCGACGATCGGGACGGGGCGATCACCCTGGCCACCACCTGGACCGATGACCGGAGCCATGCGGTCGGTGCCCACGCCGGCCTGCTCATGGCACCGTCCGCTGTGTGGAGCCTCGACCTCGCCGGCGACGTGCGCTCCGAGGCCTGGCGTGGCGGCGATCGCATCACCGACACAGTGAGATCGCCCCGGTCCCGCGTCGTGGGCACCGGAGGCGCGGCGACGACCGTCCGCTGGCGATCCCTCGCCGCCACGCCCCAGATCGCGGCGCTGGCGCTTCGCCCGAACACCGGCGACAGCCTCGCCTACGTGCTGCCCAGGCTTGGCGTCCTGGCGGCGCTGCCGTCCGAGCGCACCGCGGTCACGCTCAAGGCGAACGTCGGTCGCGGCGCTCGCCCACCGGACCTGTTCGAGCTGTATGGCGACCGTGGCGTCACCGTCGGCAACCCGGATTTACGTCCTGAACGCGCCACTTCGAGCGACCTCGGCGCCGTCGTGGCGTCCGAGTCGGTGGCGCTGGAGGCCGGCGTGTTCGGGAGCATCACCCGGGACCGCATCGCGTGGACCCGGAACGGCCAGGGTGTCGCCCGCGCCGAGAACATCGACCGCAGCTTGTCCCGCGGCGTCGAGCTCGGCGGAACCCTGCAGTGGCCGCCCTACCTGGTGACCCGCGCCACCCTCACCCACCTGTTGGCGACCGTCCCCGACACCGGCACCTACGTGCCGTGGATCCCCGCGTGGTCGGGCTGGGCCGAGATCGCAGTGGAGTCCGGTCCCGTGCGGCTGGCGCCCAACCTGTCGGTGGCGGCAGGCACGTGGCGCGACTCGGCGAACTTCGTTCGCGATCCTCCACGCACCCTCGCAGGCGTGTCGGCGGCATGGCAGCACGAGGCGTGGTCGATCGCGACCGACGTGCGCAACCTGTTCGACACCATCGCCGTCGTCGCACCCGCCGATCCACTCGACGGGAGGAGCCCGGACGCGGTACGCCCGATGTCTGACTTCCAGGGGTTCCCCCTACCGGGGCGCACGTGGATGCTCACCGTGGAGTGGACGCCGTGAGGGTTGTCGGACTGCTGCTCTGCGCGTGCACGTCAACGGGACCCAGCCCCGATCGCACGCCGCACATCCCGGACGCTGGCGCGCTGCTCGTCGCCACCACCGACTACGAAGTGGGCACGGTGGCGCTGGTGGACCCTGCGACCGGCCGGCTCACCGACAACCTCGCAATCACCGGTGGCGATCCTCAAGTCCGGGTCGTCGGTGGCATGGTCGCCGTCCTGGATCGGTACTCAGGTGATGGGCTGCGCCTGTACGATCCTGCCGACTGGACCGCACCGCTGCACTCGATCCCCGTGGAAGGACCGGCGAACCTCCACGATGTGGCGGCATGGTCCGACCGGATCGTGGCCACGCAGTACGAGCACGCCGAGCTGCTGGTGGCCGGACTCAGCGACGGCCTCCTGCGCCCCGGGATCGCACTCGACGCCTTCGCGGACGCCGACGGCCTGCCAGAAGCCTCGTCGATCTGGGCGACCGAAGACGGCCTGATCGTGGCCCTCCAGCGCCTACAGCGCGACAACGGCTGGGCGCCGGCGTCCGGCAGATTGGTCGCTGTCGACCTCGAATCCGGGACCGCTCGCGCCCTCGCTGACGTTGGGCCCAACCCTCGCCTACACCACGGGGTGCTCGCTACGGGCGTGTTCTTCGAGGCGGACGGCGCGCTCGCCCGAGTGGCCTCCGACGGAACCGTCGAGCCGCCGATGGTGACCGAGGCAGAGCTGGGGGTCGACCTGGGCCCGCTGGCAGAGGTCGCCGGCGTGGTCGTGTTCACCGGGATCGACCTCGCGTCCGGAGATCTCGCCCGGGTGTGGTGTCTGGAGTGGGCGACCGGCGCGCTCACGGAGGGGCCGCAGTGGCCCGGGATGTGGGTCTCATCAGCCACGGACGGCCCCCTCGACGGCGCGTGGCTCGCCCTGCGGTCGGGCTGGTCCGGAGGCGCTGGCATGCCCGGCCTGGTTCGAATCGACCCGGAGACCTGCGCTGAGACCGACCGGATCGAAACGGTGCTGGAGCCCTACGATGTTGTCCGGCTGTAGACCGCTGGCGCTGGCGGGCGCGCTCGTGCTCCTCGGCTGCCGGTCGGTGGACTGCGAGTCGGGCTGCGCCGAGGCGAGAGGGGCAACGCGCGCCTGCCTCGACGCGGCCGGGCTCGACTGGTCGGCCCGCGGCTGGATGGACGCCGCTGACTTCGACGACTGGTGCCAGACCTGGATCTGGGAGGCCGCTCGGCTGGACGGCGATCGGGGGCACGAGGCGTGCGCGGTGGCGGCTGAGCTGGCCGACGCGCCGTGCGACATCGTGCTCGCATGGCCGGAGGGACGCTGACGGGCGGGAGTGGGTTAGAGAGCGACAAAGCACCGAGGAGACACCGTGGGCTTGCTCCTTCCTCTCGTCGTGCTCGGCCTCGCCGGGTGCAATCCGGAGAACCCGTACTCGTTCGACGGGCAGAAGATGTCCGAGTTCTTCCCGTTCGACGGCGACGTTCGCACGTGGCAGTTCGTCAACGAGAGCGAGGACGTTTCGAACAAGATCAACGCCGAGGTGCTGTACGAGGAGGCCACGGGCAAGCCGGGCCAGCGGGTCTACCCCGTCGTGTACTTCAGCGAGTGCCCGTCGAACGACCCCGGCTGCACCGACGGCGAAGAGTTCTTCCGCATCCACTGGCGCAGCTCCGACTCGGAGGGCGTGTTCATCCACGGCTACTCGGTCGCCGGGGGCGAGCTGGTCGAGTTCAAGCCCCCTCTGCAGGTCGCTGATTCGGACGGCAAGGTCGGCGACCTGGTCGAGACCAAGACCGGCGGCGCGAACTGGACCAGCGAGTTCACCGCCATCGAGTCGTGCCCAGTGCAGATGCTCGTGGACTGGGAGTCCTGCTCACGGTTCCGCATCGAGACGGACGGCGCGGATGGCTACCCGCTCCAGGGCGACTGGTGGGCCATCGTCCAGTACAACGTCGTGGCGTTCCAGCTCGATGGCGATGTAGGCATGTGGCAGCTCAAGCAGAGCAAGTGCGATCCGCCTGAGAGCTGCGACGGTCAGTGGTAGCACTGCTCCTGCTCGGTGCCTGTGTGAACGTCATCGAGGTCCACTGGCATCGACCTGCTGAGATAGAGCTCGACAGCACCGATATTGTCTGGCTGTCCAGGCAGGGTGTCCCCGCCGAGCTCGCCGGATCCGCCCTGGCGGGCGCCACCCGCACTGCCGGTCGCATCGGTCCATCCATCGCGGCCGGCCCGCCTCCGTGCACCGCCGACGTGGTGGTGGTGCTCGAGCAGGCCGTCGCCATGCACCTCGGCGATCAACGCACGGTGTCCAGCCGATGGACCGTGTGGGCCTGCCCCGGGCCTGAGCGCGTGGACGACAGCACCCTCGACTACGAACTCCCCGCCGCGGTCGCGTCCGACGCGGCGCTGGCGGCAGCGGTCGGCGCAGTCGCGGCCGATCGCCTCACAGACAATGAAGGCACCGCCACCCGTCGGCTGTATGCGTATGGACACCCCGCAATCGCTGATGGCATGCGTCGCGCGCGGGTGGCTGACTGGAGCGGTGCCGTGAGCTCGTGGCGGTCAGCCATGGTCAGTCCACGACCCGGGGTGCGAGCTCGCGCCGCCTTCAACCTGGCGGTCGCAGCCGAGTTCACCGGACGCACCCAAGAGGCCCGCCACTGGGCGAGCGATGCCGCCGCGCTGCTCGATGTGCCACGCACTCGGCGGTATGTGGACGTGCTCGATCCCGAAGAGGACGCGGAGGACTGACATCCGCCTCAGGCGGGCTGAAACCCGCAGATGGCGCAGCCATTTCCGGCCGCCATGGCCTGCTTTGCCTGCATACACCCGGTGTGGAACACGCGTCCACAGCCGAACCCGCAGTCCGCCTTCACATCCGGCGTCACGGGGCCACCGCAGATGCCACAGGGCCAGGTGACCTGGGCCTCGATGGCCTTGACCTGCTTCTCGGTGACCTTTGGAAGCGGCTCCACTGCGCCGTACCAGGCCAGCCAACCCAGTAGTACCCCAAACATCCCCCCGACGAAGGCCGGACCGATCGCCATCGCCAGCGCTGCGATGTCCACCCCGAGGGCGAACGCCGGCAGGGCCGCCAGGATCAGCAGGGGCAGGAAGATGAACAACCCCGTGAGCGGGATCCGCACCGAGCTGCCCAACCCGCCCCAGGTGTGCCGCGCCAAGGATGTGGCGAGCAAGGCCAGCCCGATGCCCGGGAACAGCCCAACGATCACGCCCTGCGTCGCGGTCAGCGCGATGGACCACGCCGCCGTCCACACAAGCACCACGAGCAGGGAGCCGGCCACCGCAGCGTTGCCCGCGCCGGTGTAGCCCCGGTTTGGCGGGTACTCCGGCGGGCGTTCCTCCACGCCCGAGCCCTCGGGTGGTTCTGGGAGGAGGTGGAGCAGCTCGCCGGCCACGATGCCCAGCTCTTCGAGCTTTTCGTGTTCCTCCAGCAACCGTCCACGCGCACGCAAGTAGAACCGACGGCGGGTACCATCGTCCCAGAACGCACCCAGCCCTGCGTCACGCGCGACACGCTGCGTGAGATCCTTCGCCGGAAGGTAGGTCGGCACGACCATGTCGAGCGAGAACGGCTCGAGGTCGATCACCTGTACGTGCACCTGAACAGTGCCCGCGTCCTGCGGAACCTGGTAGCCACCCACCGACATCAGGTACGCATCGCCTCCACGGTGCGCTCGAGCTCGTCGTTGATCCGCTGCAGCGGCTGCAGCAGACGCTCGAACTGCTGGAACCACCGCAGCCACGTCTCGTCGGTCTGGTCAGCGCCCGGCACCTCAGCGTGCACCCGTCGGATGAACTCGGTGAACTGAGCGATCCGATCGGTCGTTCGAGGCAGCGGGTTGAAGAAGTCGTGGGAGTAGTTCACCAACGCGCCGGCAGTGCGGTACAGCACGCGGTCGCTGGTGCCCTCCTCGATGAGCAGGAACTCCGAGGAGATCAGCGAGCTCATGAACGACACCATGCCGATGGACTGCTCCTTGAGCGTCTCGGTGCGAAACAGGCTGGTGATGATCTTCCGCGAGAGCCGGATGAACTGCTCCACCCTCGGCTTGAGGTACGACTCGGCGGCGCGGGATTGGCGCCCCGCGCGGGGCACGGGCAGCTGCACTTGGACCATACGGCCCAGCCGAACGTTGATCCGCGTGAGTGCGACGGCGTCCTCGGGCTCTTGGTCGGCCGGAAGCAGGCGGGGAGCCACTTCCTCCGCAACCCGGGCCTCGCGCTTCTCGTTGGTGTCGAACACCGCACGCAGCGAGTCGTTCTGGGGGCGCTCCACATGGAACAGCCACAGCATGTACTCGCCGTCCTGCTTGGGCACCTCGAGAGGCACAGCCACGTCGTGCATCAACTGCGCGCCTTGGCCCTCCCGGGTGATCCCGTAGCCGGCCTTCACAACCGCGGTGTAGCGCTTCTTCTTCTGCTCGAGCTCTACCTGCAGGCCCTGCACGATGCCGAAGCCGTGCAGGAACAGGGAGTGCCGGTGAAGGGTGCGGCGATGATAGAGCTGCTCTTCCGAGAGATCTGACGCTGTGAGGCACAAGCCCTCGAACGCGTTCAATCGTCGCAGCGTGTATTCGAATGCCATGGGACGACTCTCTCCTACCGTCTGTCGTCGAAGCGGATGACGAACGCCACGTGAACGGGGCGTTCCTGACTGACCACATTGACGATGCGGCGCAAGACCTGAGCGGCGCGTTCTCCGAAGCGCTGACGAAAGCGCTCACGGGGCTCGAGCCGCAACGTGAAGAAGCTGGTGGTAGAGCGAACCGAAGGGTCCATCAAGTACACGCCCAGGGGTTCGCCCCGATCGTACCGCTCGACCACATCGCGGCCGCCGATGATCAGGGCCTTTCCGAGGACGGCCGGCTTGGGCATGACGCGTTCCTCGACGCGGACCGGCGCCGAGGTGAGCACCCGCACCATCTCCTCGATCCCGGCGCGCGTGCCGCGTGTGCGCATCAGCCGGATGGCGCGGCGTACAAGTTCACGCTGCTGGTGCACCGGCAGTGATTCATCGAGCTGGAACCCGACCCAGCTCGCGAGCCACGGGAGGAACTTTGGCTCACAGGCCAGCGGATCGGTGAGATCCGGCATCCGGTCGATGCGGTCTGTGATCGCGGTCATCATGTGCTGGAAGATGAACAGGAACCTGCGCATCGGGTCTTCGTCGCGGGCCATGTCGACGGCTTGCACCTCGCCGAGGTCCTGGCCCCGCCAGCGCTGCAGATCGGTGGCACGGGTCTGGATCGCATCCCGCGAGCGGACGGGACCCTCCCCTTGGAAGATCTCCGGCAGGAACCTCAGGTACCCACGAACCGGAACATGCAGGACGACACGGTCGTCGATCCCAAGGTTCTTACTATCGGATGCAGCGCCCTCGAGTCGTGGCCGCACGGTGACCAGGTGATCGGGCACGAAGAACGACGCGGGCTGCCCGTTGGCGAGCTCGCGTTCCCCGCGGACCCAGGTGCGCTCCCCGCTGTTCGAGTGCCGCACCTCCACCTCGCGAACGACCCCTACGGTCTCGCCGCGACGCGCCTCGACGAGCCGGAAGCTGACGTTGTTGCCCATGTTCCGGCTGAGGTACGTCTTCGCGGACCGGAGGCTGTAGCCGATTCCGACCACCTGCTCGAGGTACTTGAAGTCCGACGAATGGGCCGCGAGGACAAGGCTCGTGGATCGCCGCGTGCGGCGACTTGGAAGTCGACGACGCCTCACCCGGCACCCTCCTCGCTGGCGACCCGAACGTGCCGGAGCACGAACAGGTCATCGGTGTCGAGCACCAGGATGTCGACGCCCTGGCCCTTCTCCCAGCCTGGCGTCGGGTCCTTCGGGTTCACCTCGTAGACCTGCACCGTCACCACGTGCCGAACCTCTGGGATGTCGCGCACGAGCCGCCCGAAGTCCTGCGCGAACAGCGTGCCGCTGAAGGGCCACCCCTCGCCATCGAGGCCGCCGTCGTAGGGGTCGAGGAAGGTGCGCACCCAGTCCTTCGCGAGCTCTCGGATCAGGATGAAGTTGGCGTTCGGTCGAAGCCGAACCGTGATCGCGACATCGACTTCCTTGAAGGTCGACAGGCGCACCCTGGGCTGGACGTTCACCAAGCAACGCCGGCTGATGTAGGTCTGGACGTGTTCCTTCAGGCCGGTGGCGAGGAATGGGTCTGGGACCACCTCGCCAGGCCGACGCTGGGGCAGGATCACCACCTCGACCTCGCCGTCGGCGGACATGCGCCCATCGCACGCAGCCCGACTCACCTCGCCCGACGCCTCCTTCGCGATGATCTCGAAGTCGAGCCTGGTGACCGCGCGGTCGCGGCTGGTGAGAACGGACGGCGCCCGCCGGATGATCTCGTCGATGCTCTCAGCGTTCCTGCCGCCCGTGGCCGGCAGGAAGTTCCGCACGCCGACGAGATCGGCGTAGCCCTCGGCGAGCACGATGTCGTGCGGCGCCACGTTGCCGCGATCGCCCGGCACGGTGTGGTACACCTCGACGGCGATATTGTAGTTCCCGACTGGCACCATCTTGCCACGGATGCCGTTGCCGAAGGTCAGCGTGCCGTCGACTGCATCGACCACGAACACGCGGTCATCCTTGCTCGCGGTGAGCATGGAGTTTCCTGGAGACCGCCTCCACTCCCGACGCTCGCTGTCTTCCTCCACCACGTACACGCGGATGTCGGGGAAGCGATCGGGGTGGGCGAACTCGGACTCGCCATCTTCCGAGTGGAGGAACACCGGCGCGCGGCGCAGCTTCACGTTCTGGTGCGGGATGCCCTCGCCGGAGAACTTCTCCATCCGGAACTCGTGGAGGTTCACGCCGGTCACGGTGTTCAACATCAGGTGTGACAGCGGGGGCAGCGACGGCATCGGCTCTTCGCCGGGCGTGCGGAACAGCGCGCGCATCCACACGCCTTCCACCGGGGACGGGACGGGGTCGCTGTACGGGAACTCGAGCACACCCGTGCGATCCATCCGGAACGCGGTGTCGGCATCTTCGCCCGACAACATCCGCCGCCAGCGAAGTCGCCCGAAGCCCACATCCTCGAGCTGCTCCCACTGAACCGTCACGCCTTCGGGAAGGTAGGTCTCCCCTCGGCACTTGAACGTCATGGCGTGCCGACGGCCCACGGGCAGTGGCTTATCCAGCTCGAGGTAGAACGCGTGGTGCCCTTGCGCATCCGCAGGCCCACCATCATCCGTGGTGTCGATGAAGGTGTCGAACGGGTGGTGCTCGGACAACCGACCGGCACTGCGCACGATGGAGCGGGACAGCCGGCGGTTCTGCTTGCGGTACTCGACCGTGGCGACCTTGAGCCCAGGCATGGGCTGCTCGTAGACGGTGTTGCCGATGATGCCATCAACCCCGAGCCGGATGGCGTGGATCTTGAGACTGATCGGCATCGGGGCAGACTTCTTGTCGGCCTGGTGGGTCATGGCGGCCCGCACCATCTCGAACCGGAGCCAGACGCTCTCCTGCACGCCGACCGTCGACCGGAACAGGCTCGGCAGGTTCTCCTTCGGGTCGATGAAGATCCGGATTTTACGCTTGCCCGGGAGCAACGCCCCCTCGGGATCAAGGTCGGCGAAGGTGAACTTGGCGTACTTGCCATCCTCCGTGTGCACGACCCGCCACGTGTCCACCGCGCGGTAGGTGAACTGCATGGCGTAGGCGTCCTTCGGCTCCTCGACCGGCGCGCCGTCCAGTTCGAAGCTGACCTCTAGCTCGAGCATCACGGGCCGCTTGGCCCGGTTGTCGAGCACGTCGGAGCCGATGTAGAACTTCATGCCCAGCAATGGCGGGAGCGTGGGGGCCGGCTGGAATGGCAGTTTGGGCAGCTCGTGCAGCTCGAGCGGCGCGGACGCCGTGCTGTCTGTGCCTGCCGCCGCGTGCACCACGACCGGGCGCAGCCACGTGGCCTCGATCTCGAGGTTCGGGATGGCGCTGCGCAGGTGGACCGTCTCGATCCGCTCAGCGCGGAGGTTGTACCCATCAGTGGCCATGTCGTTGAACGGGCCGGTGAGCACGATCGTGGTGCCCTGGTACCGAACGCGCTCGGTAGGCACCACCTCCCAGGCGTCGCCCTTGCGGTACGACCACCGGTAGCGTGGGAAGTAGCTGGTTCGACCTGCTGGCATGGAGCGGTCGACCATGGTGAACAGCACCACCCAACCGGCTCGGATCGGCGGCATATCCTGGATGAAGAACTCGATGTTCCGGCCGGTGGCCCGCACATCCCAGTTCGTGATCATGCGCTCGTCGCCGCCGCGATCGTCGCGCCAGGTGATCTCGAGGTCCTCAGACATGCGGTGGGCAAGCCAGCGCTCGTAGTCCACCACGCCGCGAATCCAGAACCGCTCTTCCTTCACCGGCTCGGGGATCTCGAACGGATCGCTGTCGTGGCCGAAGGTCTCCACGGGCTCGATGCGCTCGAGATGCGCCTTGAGCACTATCTCGGGGAGCCCGAGCACCTCCTGCTCCTCCTGGCTGCTCTGGACCGGCACCCACCCATCAGCGGTGAATCGCTCCCACTGGAACAGTGACCCGATGGGGAGGTTCTCCTCGCTGGCCGTGCGCAGACGCACCTTGCCGGCACTCATTCCGGGCTGGAGCTTGAAATCCATCAAGCGGAAGTCGTCGTGGGCGACGTAGAGGTACTGATACGGCGTATAGGCGCGAGGACCGTGCTCCACCGGGTCCATCTTGAACACCTGGACGCCGGCCCCGCCGCCGAACTCGAGCACCTGCTCCAGCTCGGGGTCCGCCAGGAACGGGATCTCCCGAACCATCGGCGACTCACCCGCATGCACGGCGACGACCCGCTTGACGGTCGCATCGTGCACCGTGAGTGCATCGGTCGTGAGGAAGTGCAGCGCGTCCTGCCCGCCCTCCTGCCGCGTTGCGCAGCGGGCATACGCTGGCAGCTCGACGACATTCCTATTCTCGTTCCGGATGTAGAACGTGAGCGGAACCGTCGATGGACGGGCCTCTCGTCGCTCTTCGCCGATGAAGTTCAGGAAGTGGATGTACGTCTTGTCCGGCACTCGATTGAGCCGGTAGATCGTCATCTCTGTCATCCACGCAAACAGCTGCACCAGGGTCATCCCCGGATCAGCGTCGCCCAGGTTGGTCCACTCGGGGCTGTACTGCGGGATGAGGGCGCGGGCTTCGCGGACGATGTCGGCGTACTGCCGGTCGTCCAGATTCGGTGGCTTGATGGGCATGAGGCTCGTCGTTGCGGTGGTCTCGGGTCAGGCCCGCTCAGCCTCCGGAGAGCTGGAGCGCGAGCGACTGCTGTTCCTGCGTCGACCGGATCTTGTACGACACCTCGACACGAATCACGCCGCCCGGGTCAGGCCAAGCCTCCACACCGATCAGCTCGATGCGAGGTTCCCAGCGCGTGAGCGCTTCTTCGACGTAGTACTTGATGAGGGTCGCGGTGGCCGGCGTGTTCGGTGAGAACATCAGCTCGTGGATGCGGCAGCCGAAGTTCGGCATCATCTGCCGCTCCCCTGGCTTTGTGCCGAGCACGATGGTGATGCACTCGCGGATGTTCTGCTCGTACTCGCTGTAGGCCACGCCCCCCTTGGCTGTGTCGAAGCCAAACGGGAAGGACCAACCACGACCGAGGAACTCCTTGCGCACACCAACCTCTCTGATGGGTTCCGGGCAGCCTCGTCAGCGGCCGAGCCGAGTGTAGCGCAGGAGTCCTGCACCATCGGCCCGTTCCTGACTCGTGCCCGGCGCCGTGCGGTCCGGGAGCGCATTGGACCACAGCGCCGCCGCACGCGAAAGCCCCCCTCCCGATCCGCCCGTGAATCCGCTCGCGAAGCCCCTTGCCAAGCAGCCCAACACAGAGCGTTCCGCGGAGCCGGTGGCACTCCGGCGCCCCGTGGCCCGGACCCGGGCGCAGCGTGTATTCTTCGCGTCCCAGGAGGAGCCCGACATGACCCCCGTCGACACCCGCGTCGTCGTCGAAGACGACGTGCCGCTCTCGAGGTCCATCCTGTGGGACCTCCAGCGTCGGTTCTACATGGGGCGCGGTCCCGAGGCCTGGGGCGGCGGAGAAGTGCCGAGCTGGATCACCAGC
>JBLFXJ010000081.1:0-24712 GCA_047609825.1 Myxococcota bacterium | reverse complement strand
GTCCAACCACGCGGGCGGCGTGCCCGGCTCGGTGTCGGTGTCGGTGTCCGTGTCCGTGTCCGTGTCCGTGTCCGTGTCCGTGTCCGTGTCGGTGTCGGCGTCCGTGTCCGTGTCTGTGTCTGTGTCTGTGTCTGTGTCGGCATCCGCGTCCGCGTCAGTGTCGGTGTCGGTGTCCGCATCGCCCCCGGGCCCGGCGCCTGTGCCGGTGGTGAGGGTGTCGGAGGCGCTGTCGCCCCCCTCATCGGACTTTCCGCCGCAGGCGACGAGTGTAGCGGCGAGGAACCAGGAAAATACGCGCATGTCGACCTCCTGCGCACATCCTAGGACGCCACACCCGTCCGCGTTCGAACACCCGACGAACACCCCGCCGAATGCAGAGATACAGGGCCACCGCGGAGGATCGATGACCTGGACTCGACGAGGCCTGGCGGCGCTGGCGGCGCTGGTGGGCGGACTGCTCCTCGTGTTGGTCGGCCGCGCCTTGACCCTGCCATCCCACCAGCTGACCCGCGCCGCTGGCGACACGGTCCAGGTCGACGCCGAGCGCGTCGCGCGCCACCTGTCCGCCGCCGTGCGCTTCCGCACCGTGTGGCTGCAGGACCGGTCGAACACCGAGCCCTTCGAGGCGCAACAGGCCTGGTTGGCCGAGACCTACCCCGCGGTGCACCGCACCCTGGCCCTCGAGCGCATCGACGGTCACTCCCTGCTGTTCACCTGGCGCGGCTCCGACCCCTCGCTGAAGCCCGCGCTGCTCGCCGCCCACCAGGACGTGGTGCCGGTCGAGCCCGGCACCGAGTCGGACTGGACCCACCCGCCGTGGTCGGGGGCGGTGGTGGACGGGGTTGTGTGGGGGCGTGGCACCATGGACGACAAGGCGTCGATGGTGACGATCCTGGAGGCCGTGGAGGCCCTCATCCAGAGCGGGTTCCGCCCGTCCCGCACCTTGTACCTGGCGCTCGGTCACGATGAAGAGGTGTCCGGAGAGGGAGCGCAGGCCATCGCCCGCCGTCTCGAGGACCAGCGGCTCTCCCTGGTGCTCGACGAGGGCCTCGTGATCGCCACCGGCATCCTCCCCGGCCTGCAGCAGCCCGCCGCGCTGATCGGCATCACCGAGCGGGGCTACATGTCCCTCGATCTCGTCGTGAACGGTCAGGGCGGCCACTCCAGCATGCCGCCCCCCCAGTCCCCCATCGGAATCCTCGGCGCCGCCATCGCCCGCGTCGAAGCCAACCCGATGCCCGGTGCGGTGGACGGGCCCATCGGCGCCACGTTCCGGTGGATCGCGCCCGAGATGCGGTTCCCCGAGCGCCTGCTGTTCGCCAACACCTGGCTGTTCGAGCCGATCCTCGTCTCCGTGCTGTCCGGCAAGCCCACCACCAACGCCAGCATCCGCACCACCATCGCACCCACGGTGTTCCAGGCCGGCGACAAGGAGAACGTGCTCGCCCAGCAGGCACACGCTGTGCTGAACATGAGGGTGCATCCGCGCGACACGGTGGATGCGGCCGAGGCCTGGGTTCGCGCCGTCATCGACGACCCCCGGGTGGAGGTGTCCCGCCGCGACGCCATGACCAGCGACCCCTCCCCGCTCTCGACCACGGGGGGACCCGGCTTCGCCGCCGTGCAGCGCGCGGTGCACGCCACCTTCCCCGAGGCCGTGGTGGCCCCAGGGATGATGCTCGGTGCCACGGATGCGCGGTTCTACACCGGCCTCTCCGACAGCGTGTACCGGTTCCAGCCGCTCCAGCTGGGCCCCGGGGAGAGCAGCCGATTCCACGGGACCGACGAGCAGATCCGGGTGGACAACCTCGAGGACTACGTGCGGTTCTACGCGACGCTGGTGCTGGAGCTCGAGCCGGGTCGGTGACGGCGACGGGGGCGCCGGGATACCCGCGAGGGAGCACGAGGGCGACATATGCAGCGGAGCTGGGGCATCGGAACGGTGGCGCTGACGGCGGCCTTGGTCGTCGCTGGGGTGGCGTTCAGAGTCGCCAGTGACAACGGCACGGTGGCGGCACTCAGCCCCGCCGCTGGCGACGAGGCGCTCGCGCCCGCGTCGGGTGAACGCCCACCGAATGTGCTGCTCGTCGTGTGGGACACAGTGCGCGCCGACCGCCTGAGCCTGTACGGCAACCCCGCTCCCACCACGCCGTTCCTCGAAGAGCTGGCCGAGCGGTCGCGGGTGTACGATGCGGCGGTCTCGCCCAGCTTCTGGACCCTGCCGGCACACGCGAGCATCTTCACGGGTCTCCCCGTCTCATCGCATGGCACGAACGCCGACTACCAGTGGCTGGACGACCGGTTCGTCACCATGGCCGAGTGGTATGCGGAGCACGGCTACGCCACCTACGCCTGGTCGAGCAACCCGAACATCAACAAGGGCGCGAACACCATCCAGGGGTTCCAGACCTTCCATCAGGCGTTCGGGCAGAACCGCTGGCGGAGGATGGTCGAGGAGGACACCCGACGCCTGATCCACCCGAAGGACGCCACCTCCCGCCCGAACCCAGAGCGATTCCGCAACCTCACCCACCACAAGTCGGGGCGGGTGATCGAAGAGGCGTTCACCGGCTGGCTCGACGAGCGCGACGCCGAGCAGCCGTTCTTCGCGTTCCTCAACTACATGGAGGCGCACACCTACCGGCTGCCGAGCGAGGAGAGCCGCCGGGCGATCATGGACACGGACGAGCGCTACCAGAAGGGGCTCACCACCTCCAACCTCCACCAGCGCCAGACCAACGTGATGTTCGGTCGGTGGAAGCCATACAAGCCCAAGCAGCGGCGCGCCCTGCTCGACGTGTATGACGCCTCCATCCGCGACCTCGACAAGCTGCTCCGGAGCGTGTTCGAGCAGCTCGAGCAGCGCGACCTGCTCGACGACACCGTGGTCATCGTGACCAGCGACCACGGCGAGCAGTTCGGCGAGCACGGGCTGTACTTGCACAACTTCAGCGTGTACCAGCCGCTGGTCGCGGTGCCGCTGCTGATCCACTACCCGAGCCGGGTCAGCCCGGGTCGGGTGACGATGCCGGTCAACACGTCGAGCATCTTCCACACCAGCCTCGAGCTCACCGGCCTGCCGGCGCCCGACCCGGCGGTGCAGGCGATCAACTCCGACAGTCTGCTGTCGGCCGAGCCTCGCCCCGTGGTGGCCGAGCTCACCGAGCCGTGCGCGAACCCGGAGCGCCGCCGCCTCGACGCCGAGGTGCGCGACTGGACGGCCACGTACCAGGCGTTCTACGACGACGATGGCACGAAGTACATCGAGGGCTCGAACGGTGTCCACGAGCTGTACGACCTGACCACCGACCCACGCGAGGCCACCAACCTGGTCGACACGGAGCCAGTGGAGCGGCTGGCCGTGCGCCTCGCCGCCTGGCGCGAGGCCATCCCACGGCTGGAGCGGTCCGAGGAAGACGCTGCCGCGTCGATGAAGCAGCGCGACAACGCGGTCGACCCCGAGCTGCTCAAGCAGCTGGAGGACCTCGGCTACGTGCAGTGAGGCGCGGTGAGGCTCGGGCGCGGCCACCGGATGGTCCTTCACCCTGACGCCCGCCGCGACGGGACCCTGCCCAAGACGACGAGACCCCGCGAGCAGCTGCTCGCGGGGCCTCTCGGTTCAGACCACCGGACTATCCGGCGATGCCGGAGTCCGCCGAGTCAGCCGCGGAGTCGTCCGGGGCCGAGTCGCCAGCGGTGTCGGCGGTGTCGTCGCACACGTCGCCAAACACATCCGGGCACGGGTCACAGGCGTTCGGGATGCCGTCGCCGTCGAGGTCGTCCCCATCGTCGCCATCCGGGCACACGTCGCAGAAGTCGGGCACGCCGTCGAGATCGGCGTCCGCGCCATCAGGGCCACCTTCGCAGATGTCGCAGGCATCCGGCACGCCGTCACGGTCGCCGTCCAAGCCATCGTCGCCCAGCGGGCAGATGTCGCACTCATCGGGCACGCCGTCACCGTCGGAGTCCTCCAAGCCGCCGACGCAGTCGTCGCAGAAGTTCGGAACACCGTCGCCGTCGTCGTCCAGCGCGTCGTCGCCGCCGGGGCAGATGTCGCAGAAGTCCGCCACATCGTCGCCGTCACTGTCCACGCCGTCGTCACCGCCGGGGCACACGTCGCAGAAGTCCGCCACGCCGTCACGGTCGCTGTCAACGCCGTCGTCGCCGCCGGGGCAGGCGTCGCAGGCATCGGCCACGCCGTCGCCGTCAGCATCCACGCCGTCGTCGCCCAGCGGGCACTCGTCGCAGAAATCTGGCACGCCGTCACCGTCGCCATCGGCGTCATCATCGCCACCGGGGCAGATGTCGCAGAAGTTCGGGGTGCCATCGCCGTCCGAATCGACTCGATCATCGCCACCGGGGCAGATGTCGCAGTCATCCGGCACGCCGTCACCGTCGGTGTCGTCCAGGCCCCCTTCGCAGTCGTCGCAGCCGTCGGGGATGCCGTCGAAGTCGGTGTCGATGGTGTCGTCGAAGCCGGGGCACTCGTCGCACGCATCGGGAACGCCGTCACCGTCAGCATCTACGTCATCGTCGCCGAAGGGGCAGTCGTCGCAGAAGTCGGGCACGCCGTCTCCGTCGCCGTCTACGCGGTCGTCGCCACCGGGGCACTCGTCGCAGGCGTCGGGCACAGTGTCGCGGTCGGCATCGGCGCCGTCATCGCCACCCGGGCAGGCGTCGCAGGCATCGGCCACGCCGTCACCGTCGGTGTCGACGTTGTCGTCGCCGGCAGGGCACTCGTCGCAGCCGTTGGGCACGCCGTCACCGTCAGCGTCGAGGCCGTCATCGGAGCCGGGGCAGATGTCGCAGGCATCGGCCGTGCCGTCACCATCCGCGTCGATCCGGTCGTCGCCCAGCGGGCACTCGTCACAGGCGTCGGGCACGGTGTCGCCATCGATGTCGGCGTCATCGTCACCGCCGGGGCACAGGTCGCAGGCATCGGCCACGCCATCACCGTCGGTGTCTACGCCGTCGTCGCCCAGCGGGCACTCGTCACAGGCGTTGGGCACGCCATCGCCGTCAGCGTCCGCGCCGTCGTCGCCCAGTGGGCAGATGTCGCAGCCATCGGGCACGTCGTCGCGATCACTGTCCACGTCGTCGTCGAAGCCGGGGCACACGTCGCAGCCGTCGGGCACGCCATCGTCGTCGTCATCCGCCAGGTCGTCGAAGCCGGGGCAGACATCGCAGGCGTTCGGCACGCCATCGCCGTCATCGTCGGTGGGGTCGCCAACGCAGTCGTCGCAGAAGTTCGGGATGCCATCGCCGTCGCCGTCCAGCCGGTCATCGCCGCCGGGGCACACGTCGCAGCCATCGGCCACGGTGTCGCCGTCGCTGTCGATGGCGTCGTCGAAGCCGGGGCACTCGTCGCAGGCATCCGCGACGCCATCGCCGTCATCGTCCAGCGCGTCGTCGCCCAGGGGGCACTCGTCGCAGGCATCCGGCACGCCGTCGCCGTCCGCGTCGTCGTCCGGCGCGATGCAGTCGTCGCAGGCATCCGGCACGCCGTCGCGGTCCACGTCCACCCGGTCGTCGCCGCCCGGGCACAGGTCGCAGTCATCCGGCACACCGTCACCGTCGGAGTCGTCGCCATCGTCGCCGCCCGGGCACTCGTCGCAGGCGTCGGGCACTTCGTCCAGGTCGGTGTCGATGTTGTCGTCACCCAGCGGGCAGATGTCGCAGCCATCCGGCACGCCATCGCCATCAGCGTCGACATCCGGCGCGATGCAGTCGTCGCACGCGTCGGGGATGCCGTCACCATCGAGGTCGCGGCGGTCGTCGCCATCGGGGCACACGTCGCAGAAGTCCGGCACGGTGTCGCCGTCAGCGTCCGCGCCATCATCGCCGCCGGGGCAGATGTCGCACGCGTCGGGGTTGCCGTCGCCGTCGGAGTCCACGCCGTCGTCGCCGAGCGGGCAGATGTCACAGCCGTTCGGCACGCCATCGCCATCCGCGTCGGCGCGGTCGTCGAAGCCGAGGCAGGCGTCGCAGTCGAACGGCACGCCGTCGCCGTCGAGGTCGCGGGTGTCATCGCCACCGGGGCAGATGTCGCAAGCGTCGGGGACGCCGTCGCCGTCATCATCCGCCGCGTCGTCGCCGCCAGGGCAGATGTCGCAGGCGTTCGGCACACCATCGCCGTCATCGTCGACGCGGTCATCGCCGCCGAGGCAGACATCGCAGTCATCCGGCACCGTATCGCCGTCGATGTCGCGGGTGTCGTCGCCGCCCGGGCACACGTCGCAGGCGTCGGGAACGCCGTCGCCGTCTTCGTCGATGGCATCGTCGAAGCCCTCGCAGCGGTCGCACGCGTCGGGAACGCCGTCACCGTCGGAGTCCACGCCATCATCGCCGCCGAAGCAGATGTCGCAGCCGTTCGGCACGCCATCGCCGTCCGCGTCGCTGCCGTCGTCGAAGCCGGGGCAGGCGTCGCAGGCATCGGCCACGCCGTCACCGTCGGAGTCGGCCTCGTCATCGCCGAGATCACACACGTCGCAGCCATCCGGCACGCCGTCGCCGTCTTCATCGGCGGCGTCGTTGAAGCCGGGGCAGGCGTCGCAGCCGTCGGGCACGCCATCGGCATCGCCATCAACGTCGTCGGGCGCGCCGGGGCAGACATCACAGCCATCGGGCGCGCCGTCGCCATCGGTGTCGGCGCCATCGTCGAAGCCGGGGCACACGTCGCAGGCGTCGGGCACGTCGTCGCCGTCTGCATCCACGGCGTCGTCGCCGAGGGCGCAGATGTCACACACGTCGCCGATGCCGTCGCCATCGCCATCGAGCTGATCGGGGTCGGCGTCGGCCGGGCAGATGTCGCAGCCATCTGGCACAGTGTCGGCGTCGCCATCGTCGCGATCGTCAGAGCCGGGGCACACGTCGCACAGGTCGCCGAAGGTGTCGCCATCGCCGTCGAGCTGGTCGGGGTCGGGCACCCCAGGGCACACGTCGCAGGCGTCGCCGAAGCCGTCGCCGTCCGTGTCATCGTTGACCGGATCGTCGGGGCACGGGTCGCACACGTCGCCGAGGCCGTCCGTGTCGTTGTCTTCCTGCCCCTCGTTCACGATGTCGACGCAGTTGTCGCAGCCGTCGGCGATGCCGTCGGTGTCGCCATCGACGGCATCATCGAAGCCCGGACATGCGTCGCAGGCATCACCCACGCCGTCGTTGTCGGCGTCGGCCTGATCGGGGTTGGAGACGTCAGGGCAGTTGTCACGGTCGTCCGGGACGCCGTCACCATCGCTGTCTGGCCCGCCGCCCGTAGTGCCCGTAGGCGTGCCCGACTGGGTGGTCCCGGTCTGGGGGTCGGTGGGGAAGGTAGTGTCGGTGTCGGCAGTATCTGCCGGCTTGTCCCCGCCGTTGCACGAACATCCGGCTGCGAACAGCAGGAGTGCCAGGGGTAGGAAGGTGCGCATGTCGCCCATCTCCGGAAGTGGAGGCGTGTCATACCTGGACCTGTCGCCGATGGTCAACGAACACACGGACTCCTTGCAAAGTCGGCCGTTGGTTCCTGGCCATGCGTGCGTCGACCCCTCGTGACGTCCGCGCCCAGAGAGGCGGCCAACGGCGCGGGCCGCGTGTCACGGAGCCGGCGGACGCTTCGGCAGCTTCAGGGCGTCCCACCGATGAGACAGGCCGGCAAGGGTCTCCTGGAACGCCGGCACGGCCAGTGCGTCGCGCACAATTCGTGTGCCGTCCGCGAACTGGAAGAACCAGTTGTTCGACCAGGTCTGGTCGAAGTAGACCGGCACGTTGGACGACTCGAGATCCCCCACGCTGTTGAACAGGGTCAACCCCGCATCCAGCGTGGCCGGCAGTCGCGCGAGCAGGTTCAGGTCGGAGATCACCTGGCCGACCTTGCCCCCGATGAGCGGCGTGCGCACCCGGCGGAGCGCCGGCGTGGGCACGATGTTCGACGCCACTACGAGATTACCCCCTTGTGGACCCAACAACCACGTGGGGACGTTGGACACGAAGCCGCCGTCCACCAGCTCCTCCCCCCCGCTGGGGCTCGAGGGAAACACGGGGACGAAGCTGCTCGATGCGCGCACCCCGAACCCTACGCTGCCCGTGCGCACCGCGATGAGGGAGGCGGTGGTGATGTCTCCGCAGACCGGGAGGAAGGGCACGACCATCGACTCCAGCCGCACGCCGTCGAGCTGCTTGTCGACCCACTCCTGCAGGATCACCGCCGTGAGTCCGGAGGTGGTGACCACGGCCTGGAGCTCCTGGCCGTTGTCGAGGAGGAACTGCAGCCCCTCGTCGCCCCGGGCGCAGAAGAACGCGCCGACCACGGACCCGAAGCTGGCCCCGGAGACCATGTCGATGGGCACGCCGTTCTGCTGCATGCCTCGGAGCACCGCCACATGGGCGAACCCCCATGCACCGCCTCCGCCGAGCGCGACGCCGACCAACCGATCGGTGATCGCCCGCCCCCATCGGGCCATGTCGTCGGGGAAGCGGTGGAGCTCTTCAGGGTGGTTCTCCAGGTACACCAGATCGATCCCCAGCCGAACCGTGCTCGGCGGGTACTCCTGCCCGTGCGACATCACCACGCCGCCGGGAGGCAGGAACGCGGTGAACGCCAGCGGAGAGGTCATCGGCATGTGCTCCGGCAGCGGCGCCGGGTCGCCCTCGCGGGTGGTGGGGTTGGTGTTGATGTACTGCGCACCGTCCAGGGCCGAGCCCAACAACCAGGCGTTGCTGAGGTCGGGCGCCGCCCAGGTGAGCACGTGGCTCGGCCGCAGGTCGGCGTAGGTCTCCGTCAGGTCGAGGAGCGCATTGACCATCGCCTCGGGCGAATCGTCCACCGGGAGCACCACCTGGACGAACGGACCGTCGACGACCGCCCGCGGCACCGGGGTGCCGAGAGGCACCAGCTTCGCGACGATCGTGGCCTCGTCGTAGTCCGCGACGATCTGGCGTCCCACCGCGATGAACAAGCGCTCGAGGGTGGGGGTCCACCGGGTGCCGGGCACCGGCAGGAAGACCTGCATGCGCGTGGGGGTCGGCGGCGACGGGTCGGGGTCGATCAGCGGGCGCTGCACCACGTGCTCGGCGATCGGGAGGAGCGCCCGGGTGAGCACGGCCTCCCGCAGCTCCAGCACGCCCTCGGCGAGGGCCTTCACCCGGTTGCAGCCGTCCTCGAAACACAAGGTGTCGCCATACATCCGCAGGAACAACTCCCACGGGAACCAGATGGTCCAGGTGGGCCCACGGGTGCACCATCGGTCGATGACCTCCAGGCCCACCGCCAGCTCGATCACCCCGCAAGCGTCCCCCGGCCGCGCCACGGCGAGGGTGAGGAACCGCTCCTCCTGGTCCGACAGAGCGGAGATCTCTGGGATGCGCGCGGTCATATAGGTGAGCAGCTCGCCGGTCACCACCACGTGGAACCCGGAGCGGTCGCCGACCGGCGCCGGCGGATGCCCGCCCCCCCGCCACAGCCGGGCCCAGCCGATCTGGAGCGCCGGGTAGAGCATGGTGGGCGACATGTCGCCGAGCACCAGATCGCTGGCCATGCCAGACACGATGAGCTCGGTGTTCGCCTCCACCAGCGCCCGCTCCTGCAGCAGCGTGGTGAGGGTGGCGTTGTCATCGGCCCCCGCGACCTTGCGCAGGGAGCGGTTCGACAGGTACAGCGTGCGCATCGGACAGAGCGCTACGGCCCGCGAGGGGTTGCGTCCGGGGCTCCCCTTCGGCGGAAGCACATCCGTGGCCCCCACCACATCACCGACGCCCAGCTCGAACGGCACATCGCCCCAGCGCTGGGTGGACTCCACCACGCCGACGCGCCCCCCCACGTCGATCAGGTGGTAGCCGTCGGGCTCGCTCCCGCCGAGGAGGATCACCTCGTTCGTCGCGTAGTCAATCCACCGCGACTGCTCAACGAGCTTCGCGCGGTCGCCGACGGTCATGTGCTGGAACACCGACGACAGCTTGAGCGACTCCTGCTCCGTGAGCCGATCCGCGATGACGTCAAACTCCGCGCTGCCGTGCAGGATGTCGCCCAGAACGCCCCGGAGGCCTCCGCGCGTGTCGATCCCGCGCAGGCGGCCCAGCGCCTCGTTGCTGATGGTGAACACCCAGCCATCGGTCTGGGCGGAGAGCTGGTGCAGCAGGTCGCGGTGCCGGCCATCGACGCCATGGCAGCCGACCACATCGCCCATCGTGTGCACGCGGTTCTGCAGCACGCCCAGCTTCCACACGGCCACAAGGCTGACGCCGGCAGGCACCAGGATGACGCCATCGAGCACCGCGTCGGGAGCGACCAGCACATCTCCCTTCCGCACGCGCACCAACACCATGGCGCCCACCCAGGCCGCCAGCAGGCGCCGTTCGGAGCGAGCGAACAGGCCACCGAAGGCCGGGTTCAGCTCGAGTGTCGCTTCGGCATCGGGCGGCTGCATGGATCACCAGGGGGGAAGGGCGCCACACCCTAACCAGCCGTCCCGCCCGACACTCACCGACTGAACTCCCCCGCCGCCTCCACCTCACCGCTCGCAGTCAGCGGCCGGACAGCTTCCGCAGGGCCGGACCGAGACCCCCTGCACGCTGAACCGGGGTGCGCACGGCCGCTGCCACCGACTCGGCCGGCCCCACCACCAGCACCCCCTTCCGCGCACGCGTGACCGCCGTGTACAGCAGCTCTCGCGTGAGCAATGGGCTGTCGGCCTTGGGCAGCACCAGCGCCACCCGGTCGTACTCCGACCCCTGAGACTTGTGCACGCTCATCGCGAACACGGTCTCGTGGGATGGTAGACGCGCCGGGGCCAGCCGCCGGATCTCGCCATCGGGCATGGCGAAGCAGGCGCGGAGGCCGTCGTCACCCGACCGGATCACGCCTTGATCCCCATTGAACAGGCCCAGGCGGTAGTCGTTCTCCGCCACGAGCAGCGGGCGACCCGGGTACCACGCGGCGGTAGGACGGAGCAGCCCGGCGTCGGCCAGCGCATGCTCCACCCGCGGGTTGAGCTGATCGACCCCGAACCGGCCCCGGCGGTGGGCGCAGAGCAGCTTGAACCGTGACAGGGCGGCCAGCGCGGCCGCATCGGAGCGGGCCCGGGCGAGCGGCGTGTAGCCGGTGCGCACGGCGCGCACGACCGATGGCGGGAGGGGGCCTTGGACCAGATCGGGTACCCACGACACCTCGCCGCCGCCCCGCAGGGCCCGGAACGCGGCGTCCACATCCCCGGTGCGGATGGCGTCGGCAAGCGCGCCGATGCCGCCCCCTGCGGCGAACCGCCACGAGTGCTCCAGCGCCACGACGCAGCCATCCAGGGCGGTGTCGGAGGCGGTGCACAGCTCGGCCAGCACAGCACCGGCCTCCACGCTTGCGAGCTGGTCGCGGTCGCCCAGCAGCACGAGGCGAGCACGGGCCGGCACCGCCTCCACCAGCCTGCGCATCAGGGCCAGGTCCACCATCGAGGCCTCGTCCACCACCACCACGTCGTCGGGTAGCGGCGCCTCGGCATCGTGCCGGAACCGCACCCGGCTGCCCCCCACCGCGCCGAGCGCACGGTGGATCGTGGAGGCGGTGGTGGGGATGCTCGGCTGGACCGATTCCGGCAGCGACGCCCGGTGCTCCGCCACCGCCTGCTCGAGCCGGGCCGCGGCCTTGCCGGTGGGGGCGAGCAAGCGCACATGCTGCGGGCCTCCCACCGCCACCAGGGCGCCGAGGAGCTTGACGACGGTGGTGGTCTTTCCGGTGCCGGGCCCACCCACCACGATGGTGAGTCGACGCTCCAGCGCCGTCGCCGCCGCCGCCCGCTGGAGCGCCGCCTCGGGAGGGGCGTCCGCGAACAGCGTGTCGAGCGCCGCGGCCCGCGCCTCGGCGGTACCGAGCAGGGCCGGCGCCGCCCGGGTCACCAGCCGCTGGGCCAGCGTGCGCTCGTGATCGAACCACCGCCTTAGATACAGCCGGGCGCCGTCGAGCACCAACGGCGTGGTGCCCGCCTCGGTGGGGCGCGCATCCGGCGTTGCCACGAGGGGGCTGGTGGCGAGCAGGTCCGCGTCGGCGGCGTCGAGCTCCACGCAGACCGACCCGGACCGCACCGCAGCGGCGGCCTCGGCCACCCGTGCGAGCACCGCCGGCCGCGCCTCCCCCCCGAGCCGGCCGAGCGTCTCGGCCAGGCGGGACTCGAACGTGGGTCCGGTCTCCGGCGCATCCCCGGTCAGCGGTTCCAGCGCGCGATTCCCCAGTCCACCCTCCCTCGGGGTTCGGAGCGGCCACAGCAACCCGTCCCCTTCTACCCCGCCCGATGGTGGCACGGGCCGAGCGACCAACGCGGGGCTACGAGCCTGGGGTCACCGGAGGACAGGTTGGACCGCGCACGCGCCCTCGACGCCGCCCTGAGCCACGTGCGCGCCGCCCTCGACACGCTGGAGTCCATGGCCCAGATGTCGCGGGACGAGGCCACCAACGCCGAATCCAAGGCCGAGCACAAGTACGACACCCGGAGCACTGAGGCGTCGTACCTCGCCCGTGGACAGGCCGAGCGGGTCATCGCCCTCCGCCGGCTGCTGGGCTCCATCGACGGCGCCCAGGTGGCCCCCAGCGACGGTCCGGCGAGGGTGCTGTCGCTGGTGGAGCTCGACACCGAGCGGGGCACGCGGTGGGTGCTGCTCGTGCCGGATGGCGGTGGCGCGCGGATCGACGTGGACGGCGCGATGCTACTGCTGGTCTCTCCCCAGTCACCGGCGGGAACCGCGCTGATCGGGGCATCGGAGGGGGAGTCGGTGACCTTCGCCCGCGCCGAGGCCGAGGTGTGTTCCGTCGCCTGAACCGCATCGCGGCTGGCCGAGGGTCACACCGGGGACACGGGCCCAGACCAGCCGTGACTGCCACACGAGACGCCGCTGCGCACACTGGAGCATGGGGGTTCCATGTCCAGCAGCGCCCTCCTGTCCATGCCGAGCGGCACCTTGGTCTCCCCGCCGCTGTCCGCGGCCCCCGCGCTCGCCCCCCCGATCCGCGCGGACCGCGCCGACGCTGACCGGATCGCCATCGCGCGCTCCACCTCGGTGGTCGCCGCCATCGCTGGCTACCTCGTGCTCTCTCCGCTGGTCGCGACCATCGCCGGGCTCGCCTTGATCGTCACCGTGCTCTGGGGCACCGAGCTCCGTCGAACCCATGGGCAGGCGGGGCGGTGGCATGGCCTCGGGGCCGGCACCCTCACCGGACTCGGCGGCACCCTCGCGGTGGCGCCCATCGACGCATCGTTCGGGTCCATCGCCGCACTCCAGGCGATGGCCCTCGGCTTCATCGCCGTGCCGGCAGCCCTGGCCCTGGGCGCCCCACGGCAGCTCGGGGTGCGCGCCGGCTGGCTCGGCCTCGGCGCGCTCACCTGGCTCGCGTCCATGCCATGGGTCGTGGCAGCGGGCAGCCTCGGCGTGGCTGTGGGTGGCGAGATCGGCGGCGCGGTCGGCGTGGCCCTGGCGGCCGGTACCTTCGAAGAGCTGGCCAGGGCGGCCGCGTTCTGGAGGACGCGCCCCACTGACCGGGAGGCGCTTGTGCACGGCATCGGCCACGGCGGCCTCGAGGCGGTGTTCTACGGCCTGCAGGCCGTGGGGGTGGCGCTGTGGCTGGGCCCCGGCCTGTGGATGCCCTCGCTGACCTTGTTCGCCCTCGGCGCCTCCCGGGTCGTGCTGCTCGGCGTGCACGTGGGCCTGTCGATCCGAGTGGCCCGCGCCATCCGGGCGGGCAGCGCTTCGGCCCTCGCGGCGGTCATCGCGCTGCACGTGGCCCTGGACCTGGCCGCGCTGGTCGCACCGCTCCTGTGGATCACCTGGGGCAGCACCGTGAGCGGGCTCAGCCTGCCGATCGCCGCCGCCATCACCGCCCCATGGGTGTGGAGCACACTGCACCACCGGTGAGCCACCGCCGCCGCAGCGGGGTACCGGGCCCGACCGCCACGAGGGCCTGATGCCGACCTTGACCGCACCCGACGAGATCCGCGTCGGCCAGCCAATCCCGTTCTCCTACACCAGCGAGACCCGACTCACGGGCCGGGTCCGGCTCACCGCGGGCACCGACGCGCTCACGTTCCAGCTCGAGCCCGATGGGCGGCTGATGTCCGAACCTGCGGCCGGTCACCGCATCCGCGGGCGGGCGGGGAGCTTCCGGATCTGGGCGTGGGGGGACCATCCTGTGGGCTCGGAGCTGGTGCTCCGATTCGAGGGCGCCAAGGTGTGGATGCGGGTTGTGGAACCCGAGCCGCCTCAGCGCTCCGACGACAGCGGCGGATAGGTCCAGCCCACCCGCACCACGGCTCGGTAGACCTGCAGCGAGCACCAGGCACCGAAGCAGCCCATGAACAGCAGGAACGACGGGAACTGGTAGCCATTCGCCCGGTCCATGTCGCCCAGGAACAGCCCCGCGGCCTCACTCCAGGTGGGCAACGAGAACACGAGCAGCGAGCCCATCAGGGTGACCGCCGACATCGACGCCAGCGCTCGGTACAGCCACACATAGGGATGCCAGGGCACCAGGTTGAGCACCCGCGCGATGGACACTCTCGGCGGCGGCGGCGGGGTGCTCCGACGGACCGCGGGCCGAAGCGACGGGGCTCGGCTGTCGAGGACGTGCTCGGGCGCGGGGCGGGTTGGACGGGAGTGCGGACGTGAGCGGGGGTGTGGCACTGGTCCTCCAGGACTTCAGTGCCAATGTTGGGCATCTCCCTGACGCTGACCTGACGGCCGCTTACCGACCCGCCCGAGCCGCGACCGCGGTGTCGGGATGATCGGCGAACACCGCGTCGATCCCGAGGGCATAGTACCGCCGCAGCTCGTCGCTCGCGGTGGCGTCGGCCGCCGGACGGGCGTCAGGCTCGTCCCGGAAGGTGTACACGTGTACCTCCAGGCCGACAGCGTGCGCGTCGGTGACCACGGAGGTGGCCGGGAGGTACTTCCCGTCGGCATCGAGCGGCAACAGGTGGTGCTTCCACACCCCAATGGCGTGGGCATAGGTGGCCACCCGGGCGAGGCCGTCCGGGGTGAGCATCGCGCCGTAGGTCGGCCCGCCATCGGGCGGTGAAGCCGACGGGTCGCCGACCAGCTGCACCAGGCGGAGGTCGGTCTGCGCGCGGAGCTCCCGCAGCGGACCCGGTTCGAAGCACTGGACCCACACGCGCGAGCTCGGCACGGCTGACGCGCGGAGCGCCGCGAGGAACGGCGCCACGGGGTCGAGGCCGCGGCTGCGGAGGTAGGACGGGTGCTTCAGCTCGGGCACCAGGCTCGCGCCGGTCTGCTCTGCGAATGCCAGGATCTCCGGCCATGTGGGCACGCCCTCGGCGCCGTCGTAAACATGCGGCCGATCGGCCCTGGACTGGCGGGCGGCGAGGGTTCGCACCTCGGCCAGGCTGAAGTCGTCCGCGAACCACGCCTCGAGCGGCGCCCCCTCGACCGGGCGGGTGACGCGACGCTCGGCGAACCGGGTGGCCACGTCGGTGCTCGGCCCGAGATCGAGGTCGTGCCGGGCGATCAGGTGGCCGTCGGAGGTGAGCACCAGGTCGGGCTCGATGAAGTCTGCGCCCTGCTCACCCGCCAGACGGTAGCTGCCGAGGGTGTGCTCGGGGCGGTGGCCGGAGGCGCCCCTGTGGGCGAACACCTGCGGGCGCGCGGCGGCTGGGGTGGGAGCGGCGACCTGGACAGGATCGGGCACGGCAGTTCCACAGGCGAGGAGGAGCAGGAGCGTGAGCATGACGACCGCTATCATCGGGAGAAGGGCTGGACCGGGGTGACCGGGTGCACATCGTGGCCGGTGGCAGGCTCGCGCAAGTGACGTCGCGGGCCAACTGTGGGATACCCACTCCGTCATGCTCGAGCCTGGTGCCCGGATCGATCGCTACCTCGCCGAGCGCCGCCTCGGGCGCGGGGGCTTTGCTGAGGTGTGGCTCGTGCGCCACGCGCTCCTCGGCTCCCGCCACGCGCTGAAGGTGCTGCACCGGAGCTCACCCGGCCTGCAGGACCGCCTGCTCGAGGAGGGCCGCACCCAGGCCCAGCTGGACCACCGCAACGTGGTGCCCGTGCGTGACGTGTTCCCGACGCCCGTGGGCCTGGGACTGCTCATGCCCTGGGTGCATGGGCCATCCCTGCGGGACCTGCTCGGCAAGCACCGCCCGACCCTCGCCGAGGCGGCCGCTCTGCTGCTGGGAATCGCCCACGGCGTCGAGGCAGCCCACAGCATGGGCGTCGTGCACCGCGACCTGAAGCCCGACAACGTGCTGCTCGACCTGCGCACCGGAGCGATCGTGCCCCGGGTGGCCGACTTCGGGCTCGCCAGCCACCTCGGGAGCCACAGCAGCGCACGGGGTGGCACGCCAGCCTATGCGGCGCCCGAGCAGCTCGCGGGTGCGCCGGTGCATGCCGCAGCCGACCTGTGGGCGCTGGGGGTGGTGGCCGTCGAGCTGGCCACCGGCGAGCCTGCCCTCGAGGTGGCGTCCGGCCCGTGGCGTCCCCTGGTGCAGGGGCTCCTGCAGCCGAACCCGGCAGATCGGATGCCCCTCGACGCCCTCATCGCCCACCTGGAGGGCCTGATCGCGGGCGCCGAGCCCTTGGCCTCTGGTGCGCACCTCAGCCGCATGGCAGACCGGATGGCCGGGGCCGAGCCGTCGCCCGTGGCCGCGCTGAGCGGCGCCGCCTCCACCCTGATGGATGCGGCAGGGCCGCTCACCAACCTGCCGGCGCAGCGCACCCCCTGCCTCGGGCGCGCTGCTGAGCGGGTGGGGCTGGACCGACTGCTGCGCACGGCCCGCCTGGTCACCGCGACCGGCCCGGGAGGCGCAGGAAAGACCCGGCTCGCCATCGACGCCGCCGCCGCGCGCCTGCCCGAGCTGTCCAGCGGCGTGTGGTTCGCCGACCTCACCGACGTTCACACCCCGGAGGGCATCGCGCGGGCGGTGGCCGGCGTGCTGGGTGTGCGGCTGGGCGGCGGCGACCCCATCGGCCGGGTGTCGGATGTGCTCCGCGGCTGGGGCCCCACCCTCTTGGTGCTGGACAACTGTGAACACGTGGTGGACCCCCTCGCCCGCGCCCTCCCCGCCTGGCTCGACGCCGCGCCCGCGCTCACGGTCCTCGCCACCAGCCGCGCCCCGCTGCGCCTCTCCGGCGAGCATCGGTTCTCCGTCGGCCCGCTGGAGCTGCCGGCCGACGACACCGTGGCGTCCATCCTCGCCGCCCCCTCCGTGGCGCTGTTCGCGGCGCGCGCTGCCGAGGTGCGCCCCGGGTTCACGGTCGACGCCGACAACGCCTCCGTGGTCGCCGACATCGTGGCGCTGGTGGATGGCCTGCCCCTCGCCATCGAGCTCGCCGCGGTCCGCACCCGCACCTGGCCGCTGCTCCGGCTCCGGGACCGCCTCACCAACCGCCTCGGCGTGCTCAGCTCCAGCGCCCGGGATGTGTCCACCCGCCACCGCACACTCAGGGCCACGCTGGACTGGTCGTGGGAGCTGCTCGGCCCCAGCGCACGCGCCTGCCTCGCTCAGCTCACAGTGTTCGAGGGCGGATTCACTGCCGAGGCCGCCGAGGCCGTTGTCGACCTCGACGGCGCCTTCGTCGACGACGTGCTCACCGACCTGTTCGACAACAGCCTGGTCCAGCTCCGCGAGGGCCGGTTCACCCTGCTCTCGGTGGTGCAGGCCTACGCCGCCGAGGCGCTGGAGGACCCATCCGCAGAGGTCCGACATGGGGCATACTACGCCATGTTCGGCGATCCAGATGCCGAGGAGGCCATCCGTCGACGAGGCGATGCGGGCGTGCGGAAGAGGGTCGCGGCCGAGCTCACGAACCTGGTGGCCGCCACACGCCGAGCCGTGACGCGGGGCGATGGCGAGGTGGCCGTACGGTGCGCAGTCGGCGGCTGGCTCACCCTCGGGATGACCGGCCCGCTGGAGGAGGCCGCAGCGCTGCTCGAGACCGTCGAGGGCTGTGTGCCGCCAGCGATGCGGCCGGAGTTCCTGCGCAAGCTCGCACTCGCACGCAATCTCCTCGGTCGAGGCGACGAGGCTCTGGCCGGCTTGAACACCGCCCTCGAGCTGGCAGCTGACCCGTTCACCGAGGCCCGGGTGCGCACCACCCTCGGCACCCTCGCCTGGGCGCGGCGCGACCTGGACGAGGCCGGGCGCCAGCTGGTGGAGTCGATCCGGCTGCAGGGCGACGACCCGCGTGGGGCGCTCGCCCGGGGCAACCTCGGACTGCTGCGGAAGGAGCAGGGCGACCTGGACGAGGCCGAGGCGCTGATGGCCTCGGCGTTGGCCGTTCACGTGGCCTGCGGCGCCCGGGTGACGGCGGCGACCGTGCGCACCAACCAGGCGGTGCTGTGGATCGCCCGCGGGACGGGGCCGCTAGCTGTCGAGGCCGCTGCTGACGCCTTGCGCCTGCACCGCGAGGTGGGCGACCGGCAGGGTGAGGCAGTGGCCATCGGCAACCTGGGCCTGGCCCGCGTGGCGAACGGCGAAGAGGGTCTCGCCGACCTCGCCGAGGGCGTGACCCGAAGCCGGCGGCTCGCGCTCCGGCGGTTCCAGACGTTGTGGACGGCGCGGCTGGCGCTGCTCGAGGTGCTGCTGCGGGCACCCGCCACCGCGGCGCAGACCCTCGCGGATGCCCGCGCCCTCGCCGAACACCGGATCCCGGGTCTGGACGCCCACTGCCTCCTGGTGGAGGCCTTCGCCCACCTGCGCGACGGCGATCTCGACGCCGCGGGTGCACGCGTCGCGGAGGCCCTCGCAAACCCGGCGGGACCCACAGAGAAGGCTCTGCTCTTGTCCGCAAGGGTGGCCCTCAGCCGCGGTGACAACGCACGCGCCGACCACTTCGCCAGCCGGGTGATCGACCGCCCCAGCACGTGGAGCTTCCAGATGGTGGCGCGGGCCCTGCAGGCCCAGGCCCGGCCCACCCAGCCCGTCGAACCCCTCTTGCGGATGCTCCACGGCCGCCGCAGCGTACAGGCGGAGGTGGCGGTTCACCGCGCGGCCGTCGTGCACGCCCTGGCAGTCGGCGACCGGGACGGCGCGGTGCGGAGTGCCGCCGCCGCACGCGCCGCCCTGGGCGCCCTGCAGCCGCACCCCGACAGCCTGATGGCGAAGCGGCTGGCCGCGCTGGACCGCGATGTAGCGGGTTGACCCAGGTCCGCAGCGGGGTCAGGCACCGAGGCGGACCCGGGTCCGCAGCGGGGTCAGGCACCCAGGCGGACCCAGGTCCACGGCATCGACCCGGGTCCGCGGGGTCAAACACCCGATCGTGCACCCTTCACCGCCCCAGCGCCGCCTCCACCAGCTCCACACACAGCCGGTCGATCGCCGCCTCGTCCGGCAACGGCGGCACCGCCACCCGGCCCTCGCGCACCACCTCCTGCAGCCCCCGCTCCCCCTCCTGGGCCAACGCGACAACTGCGTCATACGACAACTTCCCCGCCCGGATCGCCTGCAGCTCCGCCGCGTCATCCGCGCCGCCAGGCCCACGCCACACATGCACCTCGCCGGTCTCCAGCACCTCGCGGCCCATGCGGAGCAGCCGAACCAGGTGCGCCGCGTGCTTCGTGTCGTACCCATGCTCCCGCTCGAGGGCCGCGCGCTCCCGGTTCCGCTGGGCCGCCCACCGCTGGTACGCCGCCCACTGGCGCCGGGCCGTCTGGTACCGACGCTCGTCCTTCAGCGCCTCGATGAGGTCATCCCGCAGCCCCACCGTGCGCGCCGCCGCCACCCACTTCGCGGTCTGCGGATCCAGCGCCCCGGCGATGCCCGTAAGCACCCGCTCCACCTCGGCCTGAACCTGCAGCCGCGACGACTCCGGCAGGTCCCCCAGGTCCAGCTCCCACCGGTCCAGCTGCTTCCGGATCGCCGCCTCCGCCGCCCCCCGCTCCTCCTTCGGAATCTCCGGCATCTCCGGCAGCCCGAACTGCTCCCGCGTCGGCGCCCCGGCCGGCGGCGACAGCAGCCACGACCGATGCCGCTGGATCCGCCCCAACTGCGCCCGCGCGTACCCACTGTAGGTCTGACGCGCCCGCGACGACAGGAACAGCCCGCGCGCGTCCCGGAGTCGTCGGCCCAGCGGCGTGCACCGGCGCACCTCGGCGTCGCGGCAGAACAGTACGTCGAGGATGTTCGGGTTCGCGTCCGCCGCCAGTCGGATGAACTTGCGCAGCCCATACACGCTGCCCTCGAGCTTCGTGCGGCTGGCGATGCCCTGCTCCTCGGCCGTGAGGTCCACGACAAAGGCGGCGATCGTGTCCGCATCGTCCACCTGGGCGAACGTGCGACGGTAGCCAAGGATCCACGCCCGCGGCGGGATCGCCACGCCTTTCAGGTCCACATCCGACGCGTCGGTGTGCAGGCCATAGGCGCGGCTCCCGCCCACGATGAGCAGCTCGGTGTGCGCGACCAGGTCGAAGTCCATCCATCCCCCCTCGACAGTCCGTCGATGACCGTTAACGCCAGCCGTGGAGGAGATCCCCGACGTGTCCCAGCCTCACACGACCGCCGAGGCGCGACGCCGGCTGCACGCCCACGCCGACCCCACCACCGACGGCTTCCTCGGACGGCTGTGGCGTGCCGGCCCCGACCGCGCCGCATTCGACGATCTGATCGACGTGGTGGCCGCGCTGGCGCGACCCCTGCGCCTCGCCGAGACCCTCGATCGCCACCTCGTGCGCGAGCTGTGGTCCATCGGGTTCCATGCGCGCTCGTGGGCGCTGAACCCCGACGGCCGGCTGGTTCGGAGCGGGCGCATCGGAGCCTCCGAGCAGACCCACCTGGCGGAGTGGATCGCGGCCTACGAGACGGCCGTCGCGTGTTGGCTCGATGGCGAAGACGATGCCACCGCACTCGCCCTGGTCCGCGGGCTCTCGTGAGGGCGTGCAGCCCGGTGTAAGTGCCCATCGGGCCGTGTCGCGTCACCTCCTACACAAACTGATGGAGGACATGATGCGCATCGTGATGACGGTATTCGCACTGCTCGCCCCGGCCGTCGGCCTCGCCGAGGGCCCCGTCCGCGAGACCGGCAACTTCGGGCTCGGCCTCGGCGGCGGGCTCGGCCCCGTGGGCATCTCGGCCAAGTACTTCATGAGCGACAAGCACGCGCTGCAGGGCATGGCGGGCACCTACGCCCGCGGCGGCGGGCTCGGGCTGGGCGCCGACTACCTGTTCGAGGGACCGGCCATCGTCACCGGCGAGGTGGCCGAGCTGGGCTGGAACGTCGGCGCGGGCCCACAGCTGTACCTGTTCGGCGGCACCCTCGGCCTCGCCGCCACGGGCGTGGCCGGGCTCGAGGTCAACTTCCAGCCGGTGCCCATCGACATCGTGCTGGAGTACCGGCCCGGGGTGTACATCATTCCGGGTGTCGCGGCCGACCTGGTGAACTTCTCGGGCCACGTCCGGTACTACTTCTGACGGTGGACCGCGGGCTCACGGCACCGAGTACGCCACGATCCGGCTGAGGGTGGCGAACGGCAACCCCGTCTCGTCTTTCCAGGCGATGAACGCCTCCTGAGCCTGCCGCCGCCCGGTCTTCGACGTGGCCTTCGCCGTCATCACCCCGTCTTCGGTCAAGGCGCGGGTGACGCTGTCGGTGAGCATGAACGTGTCCTTGCCCAGCCCGCGCAGCGTGTAGGGCCCGGTGTTGCCGCCCAGGCGCTTGCCGTCCTTCGCGAGGGCGGTCCACAGCCCCACCGGGTCGTCCTCGGGCCACGCCTGGAGCCACGCGCCGAAGCTGCCGTGCTCGTGCGCCATCTCCCGCATCCACCGAGCGTTCTGGACTGTGGCGACGATCTTCTGGCGGTTGCGCACCAGCCGCGTGTCTTCCGCGAGGGCGCCGATGCCCTCGTCGTCCAGCGACGCCACGTGGTCGAGGTCGAACCCACCGAAGGCCTCGGTGGTGCCCGGCCACTTCGCCTCGACCACCCTCCACACGAACCCGGCGGAGAAGATGTGCTGCGCGAAGCGGGACAAGATCTCGCTGTCGGGCACGGTGGACAGGTCGCGGAGCCGGGGCGGCGGCAGGAGGGCGAGCAGCGCCTCTGGGCCGCCCTTCCGGTCTTCGGCGCGGGCGCGGATGTGGGCAAAGTCGATGGTCATGGCGCGACCATAGCAGGCGGGCCCCCGCGCGCCGCCAGCACCGCTACTTCTGGCAGAACTCGGCGCCTTCGATGCGAAACATCGCCGAGAACGCCTCGACCTGCCGGAACTTCTGGACCGGCGTGCCCGACGGCGGCGAGGGGAGGACGTCGCTCACCGCGACCAGCCGCCAGCGGTAGCCATTGCGCCCCTCGGAGCACGCCCCGAAGTAGCCCGGGCCGGCGACACCGACCTCGCGGGCATCCCCCGGCAGGGCACCGGTTGCGCCCCGTCCGGAGACACCCTGGGCGAGGCCTGGGGCCTCCGGAGGAATGTTGTACACCGCCCAGTGGGGCATGCCGATGGACATGTCTTCGTACAGCAGGATCAACGACACCGTGCCTTCGGGCACGCCGGACCACTGCAGCGCCGGATTCACCGATTCGCACCAGAACTCTTCCGGCAGCTCGTTCGGGCAGCGGGGCTCGCCCGAGGCCACCATGTCGGGGCTGCTGAACATCAGCGCGTCGGTGTCGGTGTCGGTGTCGGTGTCCGCGTCGGTGTCTGCATCCGTGTCGGCGTCGGTGTCCGCATCGGTGTCGGCATCGGCGTCTGTGTCGGTATCCGTGTCGGTGTCCGCATCCCCGGCTCCGGTGCCGGTGGGCGTGGTCGTCGACGCCGCCCCGCTGTCGCCGTTCTTGCCCTTGTCACCGCCACCACAGGCCAGAACGGCCAACATCAACACCGTCGCGCGCATGGTCACCCCGCCAGTTGCGTGAGCCTATCTCCCCCGCCGCACGATCGTCAGCCGTTGTCGCGACCCAAACGCTTCCCTGACCGAGACCTCGCCGTCGGGCCAGCGCACCTCCACCCGGTCCACCATGTCTGCATCACCGAGCCCCACATGGATCTCGGGGTCCTGACCGGTGAACATCGACGTAGACCCGGCGGTCACCCACCTCCGCTGCCTGCGCCCGTCCACGAACACGTCCACCACGGCGCCGATGCCGCGGGTGTTCGCGGTGGCCTCGTCCCGCAGCCGAACGGTGAGCCAGCCGGCCTCGCCGCACCGCGCCCGGTGCACCACCGTGGCCCCCTCCATGGTGTACACGACGGGGTCGAGCCAGCCGTCGCGATCGATGTCGGCCAGCGCGAGGCCCCGCCCGGTGCGGTCGTCGAACAGTCCCCACGCAGCGGCCCGGTCCTCCCATGTGTCGGGGTCCACCTGCTCCCACACCTTGTCGGGATGGGGCACCACCACGCCGTATACGTCGATGAGCTGCTTCCAGTCACCGAAGGTCAGGTACAGGTCCTCGTCGGCGTCGTTGTCCAGGTCGCCGAACTGCACGCCCCAGCCGAAGGTGCTCGGCCGGTGGGTGAGGCCCAGCTCGGGGGCGCGGTTCACGTACACCACGCCGCCGGGCGCGTCGGGGACCGGTACCGACCAGTACATGCCGAACTCGTTGATGCTCGACACCAGGAAGTCGGGCACCCCGTCGTCGTTGAGGTCGGCGGCCGCCACGCCCATCGCGTCCAGGCCAGCGGCGAAGCCGGTGCCGAGGGCCGGGGAGAAGCTCGACGCCTGATTGAGCAGCACCACGCTCGGGTTCACGTCGGGGAAGTCGTTCGAGGCGAGCAGCTCGGGCCACCCGTCGTGGTCGAGGTCGAAGAACGCGAACAGGAAGGTGTAGGACTCGCTCAGGGAGTGCGGGAGCAGATGGCTCACGTCGGTGAAGGTGCCGTCGCCGCGCCCAAGGTACAGCTCGCTCGGGTGGGCGGCCGCGGGCCCGACCGGCGGCCCGCCGTAGTTCGCCACGGCCAGGTCGAGCACGCCGTCGCGGTTCCAGTCGGCCCACGCCATGCCAGCGCTCCGGACCGGCGACAGGTCGAGCCCGCTCTCGGCGGTGACATCGACGAACCCGGCGGCGCCGTCGTTCCGGAGCAGGACCTTCGGCGCGTCGAACCCGCCGAGCACCAGATCGAGATCGTGATCGCCATCCATGTCGGCCGCGCTGGCGGCGTTCCACACGCGAGGGCCCAGCGCCGGCAGGGCATCCGGCGCCCACCGCCACTCGCCATCCGCCCCCTGGTCATACAGCTGGACCACAGTATCGGTGGTACGCACGATCTCGAACGCCGGGTCGTCGTCGAGGTTCGCCACCACCAGGCCCCCGGCCTGCACGCCGAACACCTCCGGGACCGAGGCCGCGGGCAGGTCGGTGTGGTCGTACCGCCGCTCGATCCGCCGGGCCGGCTCGGCGCACGCCACCGGCTCGAACAGCCACTCCACCCGCGGCGTTCCGGTGTCACCGGTGTCACCGGTGTGGGCGGTCGAAGGTCCGGTGTCGCCGGTGTGGGCGGTCGGAGCCGTGTCGCCCGTGCCGCCCGGAATCGTGGGTGGTGCACCGGAATCCGGTGGGGTTGGCGTGGGGGTCGGAGGCTGGGACGTCGGCGGAGAGCGGTCACCGCCACCCGGGCCGGGGTCCTGACCACACCCTCCGAGCAGCAGCGCCAGTGAGAGCCATCCCATCGCCGCAGTATGGACCGTGCGTCCACGGCCCGCACCCCGAATGGCGGATCGCGCTCGACACGGCCCCTCGGAGGGATCGGACTGGCGCGCGTGACGCGGGCATGCAGGGCACACGGCAGGCGCAGGCCAGAACCCCTCGCTCGAC